>DATDFC010000149.1:0-13748 GCA_036522815.1 Gemmatimonadales bacterium
GGCATCCCCGCCGGTGGGATCGGGTTCGACGGACCGGAAGGGATTTACCATTCCGCGTACGACTCCTACGACTGGATGTCGCGATTCGGCGATCCCGCATACAAGGCCCACCAGGCAGGCGCCAGGCTGGTAGGCGTGATCCTCGCCCGCCTGGCCAACGCGGACATCCTGCCCCTCGACTACGTCGCCTTTGGTGCCGAGCTGACCCATCTCGTGGCGCAGCTCGACTCCGGGATTGGCGAGAAGAGGTTGAGCGTGCGGGCGCAGGGGCTGCGTGAGGCGCTGGGGCGTTTCACCGGAGCGGCGCGCGGCTTCGCGGCCGCGCGCGACAGCGCGCTGGCGGCGGGGGCCGACCCCGCCCGCACTGCGCGGGCGAACGCTGCGCTCATGCAGGTCGAGAGGCGCCTCACCCGGCCGGAGGGGCTCGCGACCCGGCCGTGGTACAAGAGCCTGCAGTTCGCCTCGGATGTCGACAACGGGTATGCGACGCTGGCGTTCCCGTCGGTGAGCGAGGCGATCCGCTACGGCGACGTTGCGACGGTGGAGCGCGAGCTGGCCGATCTCGTCGCCCGCGTGGATCGGGCGCGAGGCGCGCTGGAGGACGCGACGGCGGCGCTGCACTAGTGCACATAGCCTCAAGCCGTAAGCCGAAAGCCGCAAGGCTTGCGGCTTACTCTTGCGGCTTGCGCCTTGCGGCTTACGGCTGAGAATGGCTGGCGCGGACGGCGCCCCGGACGCAGATTGTGCTGCCCGCGCCTGAGGGGGTTCGCCATGACAACCGACACCGGAGACCGCATGAAGGTCGTGGTCTATTACGCGATCTGGGCGACCCTCTGCGCGGGGGCGGCCGGGGTGATCATGTCCCTGATCCATACCTCGTTCTTCAGCTTCGTACCCTCTCGAACCGCATTCATGGAGACCCTCGCCGGGGGGATCGTGGTGACCGTTGCGATCGCGGCCGGGCAGGCGGCGGTGATTCTCGCGGCGGGCGGCCTGCTGGTCCGCCTCGGCTTCACGCTCCAGGGCACGGTGCTGCTGGGCCTGCTGGTGGGGGCCTTCGACTTCGTGATGAACCTGGCGCAGCTGCTCGTTCCCGTGCTCGAGCCCGGGTGGGCGTGGGACCTCATCATAATCACCGCAGCTACTGTTGCGATCACGCTCACGGGCGCCCGCCGCACGGCCGCGCCGTGAAAGCTAGAGCCGTGGCAGCGTGATCCCCTGTTGCGCCTGGTATTTCCCCTTCTTGTCCTTGTAGCTCACCTCGCACTCGTCGCCCTCGTCCGCGGTGAAGAATAGGACCTGGGCGATCCCCTCGTGCGCGTAAATCCGGGCAGGCAGGGGAGTGGTGTTTGAGATCTCGAGCGTCACGAAGCCTTCCCACTCGGGCTCGAACGGTGTGACGTTGGTGATGATGCCGCAGCGGGCGTAGGTGCTCTTGCCGACGCAGATCGTCAGGACGTTGCGCGGAATGCGGAAATATTCGACCGAGCGCGCCAGCGCGAACGAGTTCGGCGGCACGATGCACACGTCGCCGTTGAACTCCACGAACGACTTCGGATCGAAATGCTTGGGATCCACCACGGCCGAGAGGGCGTTCGTGAAGATCTTGAATTCGGGCGCCACCCGCATGTCGTAGCCGTAGGACGAGACGCCGTAGGAGATCGCGCCCGTGCGGACCTGGCAGTCGGCGAAGGGCTCGATCATGCCCTGCTGCTCGGCCATGCGCCGGATCCAGCGATCGGACTTGATCGACATTGGGGCCCAATATATCGGCGGCACCGTCACTTACGCCACTCGATTCTGTTGACAATGATCGCCGCCGCGAATACGTTTCCGACGGGGTAAGTGAATTTTTTCACGAACTCATGAACCAGCCCTACCTGAGCTTCCTCCTCCTTCTCGCCTTCGTGGCGCTCAACGCGGGCGGCCTCATCGGCCTGTCGCACCTCCTGGCGCCGCGCAAGCCCACCCCCGTGAAGGAGACGCCGTACGAGAGTGGCATGCCGCCGCTCGGTGACGCGCACGAGCGCTTCTCGGTGAAGTTCTACCTCGTGGCGATGCTGTTCATCATCTTCGACATCGAGACGGTGTTCCTGATTCCCTGGGGCACGATCTTCTTCGCTGCGGGGGGACCGGGGATGGGGTTCCTGCTGGTCGAGATGCTGGTGTTCATCGGCATTCTCGCCGTCGGATACGTGTACGTGTGGAAGCGGAGGGCGCTCGAGTGGGGTTGAGGCGTCGAGCTTCGCTCCACGAGGTTCGTCGATGAAGCGGGTCATCGAGACGAAAGAAGTTGCCGGCCAGAGCCCGAACTATCTGCTCGCGCGGTTCAGGGATCTGATCGACTGGGCCGTCAACTCCTCCCGGGCGAACTCGCTGTGGCCGATGCCCTTCGGCACCGCCTGCTGCGCCATCGAGTTCATGGCGACCGCCGCGAGCCGCTTCGACTTCGCGCGCTTCGGCATGGAGCGCCAGGCGTTCTCACCGCGCCAGGCCGACGTCCTCATCTGCGCCGGGCGGCTGCCGTTCAAGCTCGCGCCCGTGATCCGGCGGATCTACGATCAGATGCCGCAACCCAAGTGGGTGATCTCCATGGGGGCGTGCGCGTCCACCGGCGGCATCTTCGACAACTATGCCATGGTCCAGGGGATCGACACGGTCGTGCCGGTGGACGTGTACGTCCCCGGCTGCCCGCCGCGGCCCGAGGGCCTGCTCTACGGCGTGCTGCTCCTCCACAAGAAGATCAAAGGCGAGTCGCTGTTCGACGGCGTCGCGCGCCGCGAGGAGCAGCCGCTCGACGAGCGGGGCCTGCGCCTGCCACCCGAGCAGATCGACGAGCTCTCGGAGCCCTTCGGGAACTCGATCCACCAGTTCCGCTCGGCGTGAACCCCTCCGTCGACGCCCTGCGAGCGACCTTCGACACCGCGATCGGCCGCGCGGCGGACGTGCGCGGCGACACGATCGTCTTCGTCGACGCGGCGCGGAGCTTCGAGATCCTCAAGTGGCTCAAGGAGACGCCGGGCCAGGAGTACAACTACCTGGTGGATGTCACCGCCGTAGAGTACCGCGATGCGGAGCGGCCGATCGAGGTCGCCTACTTCCTGCGCTCGCTCCACCGGCGCGCCGATCTGCGCGTCAAGATCGAGCTGCCGCAGAACCGGCCGCTCCGCATCGACTCAGTGGTTCCGCTGTGGCACGGCGCGGACTGGCTGGAGCGGGAAGTCTACGACATGTTCGGCATCAGCTTCGCCGGCCACCCCGACCTCCGGCGCATCTTGATGTGGGAGACCTACGCCGAAGGCTATCCCCTGAGAAAGGACTTTCCCTTACGCGGCCGGTTCAGCCGCGCCGAGCAGGTGCGCCAGGCGCTCGCGGCGAACCCCGAAGCGCACTACTCGCTCGAGGAGCTGTCGATCGCCGGGACGTTCAACGAGCTTCCGGAGGACATGAAGGAGCGGCTGCGCCGGGGCGACCGGGGGAAGGTGCCTTACTCCGAATGACCAGGCGCACGGTCGAGGTCGCGCTCGCCACTCCGGGGCTGGACGCCCAGGGACAGCCGACCCGCGTCCCGGTGAGTGTAGCCGGGGAGCCGTCCCCTCCGTCCCCAAAGCCCGGCCCGCCCGCCGGGCCGGCCGAGCCCGAGCTCGGGGGCGAGCACATGCTCGTCAACCTCGGGCCCCAGCACCCCGCGACGCACGGCGTGCTGCGCCTCGTGGTCGAGCTCGACGGCGAAACCGTGGTGCGGGTCATCCCGCACGTCGGTTACCTCCACTCGGGGTTCGAGAAGCTCGGCGAGTACCGCCACTACAACCAGATCATCCCGCTCACCGACCGCACCGACTACCTGTCGCCGATGGCGAACAACGTCGGCTTCGCGCTCGCGGCCGAAAAACTGATGGGGATCGAGATCACGCCGCGCTGCAAGGTCCTGCGCGTAATCGCGTGCGAGATGAGCCGGATCATCTCGCACATGGTGTGGCTCGGGACGACGTCCATCGACCTGGGCGCCTTCACCCCTTTCCTTTGGGCGTTCCAGGAGCGCGAGCGGATTTACGACCTGCAGGAGATGTGGACGGGCGCGCGGCTCACGACCAGCGTGACGCGCGTCGGCGGCATGCTGGCCGACATCCCGGACGGCTTCACGGACGGGCTGCTCCACTTCACGAAGACGTATCCCAAGACGCTGAGCGAGATCGACCGCGTGCTCACCCGCAACGCCGTGTGGGCCGGGCGCACGCAGAACGTGGGTGTGATGACCGCCGAGGAGGCGATCAACTACTCGCTCTCCGGCCCGATGCTGAGGGCGAGCGGCGTCCCCTACGACGTCCGCAAGGACCACCCGTATCTGGACTACGAGACGTACGAGTTCGAGGTCCCGGTGGGCGAGCACGGCGACGTGTACGACCGCTATCTGCTGCGGCTCGAGGAATGCCACCAGTCGAACCGCATTCTCGAGCAGGCGCTCCAGCGGCTCCCGGACGGTCCCGTGAACGTGGACGATCCCAGAGTCATCCTGCCTCCGAAGTCGCGCGCGATGGGCGACATGGAGGCGATGATCTACCACTTCAAGCAGGTGATGGAGGGCGTGAAGGCGCCGGTGGGGGAAGCGTACGTGGGGATCGAGAACCCGAAGGGAGAGCTGGGGAACTACCTCGTGTCCGACGGGACCGCGAAGCCGGTGCGGTGGCGCATCCGGCCGCCGTCCTTCATCAACCTCTCGGCGCTGCCGAAGATGGCGGAGGGGCACCTGCTCTCCGACCTGATCGCCATCAATGCCTCGGTGGACATCGTGATGGGAGAGGTGGACCGATGAGCGTGGGCGCGCACGCGGCGCGCGACGCCGGCACGGAAGCATACCAACCGGTATTCGACGAGAAGACGCTCGAGCGGCTCCAGGAGATCCTCGCGCGCTACCCCACCAAACAGGCCGCGCTGTTGCCGGCGTTGTGGCTCGTGCAGGAGGCGCGCGGGTGGATCTCGGACCGCAACATGGCCGAGGTGGCCGAGGTGCTGGGGCTGACGCCCGCGTACGTGAAGGGCGTCGTGACGTTCTACACGATGTATCACACGCACCCGGTGGGGAAGTACTTCGTCCAGGTGTGCACGACGTCGCCGTGCAATATCTGCGGGGCCGAAGCCGTGGTGAACGCGCTGCTCGACACGACCGGCGCGAAGGAGCTCGGGGCCACGAGCCCGGACGGGCGCTGGACGGTGATCGAGGTGGAGTGCCTCGGCGCGTGCGGCTTCGCCACCCCGGTGCTCGTCAACGACGACTTCATCGAGAGCGTCACGCCGGATCGGGTTCCGGAGATCGTGAGGAAGTACCGGTGAGTGTGGAACGCGGAAGTCGGAACGCGGAAGGCGGAACCGGACGTTCCGAGTTCCGCGTTCCCCGTTCCGCCTTGGGAGGGGCTTAATGGGCTTCCCCCACAAGCCGCACCCCCGCGAGACCGTGCTCCTGTCTCGCTACTTCGGCGACGCCGAGGCGACGACGCACAAGGGGTGGGTCAAGCGGGGCGGCTACGAGGCGTGGGAGCAGGCGCGGACCATGGCGCCCGCCGCCATCATCGAGGCCGTCAAGGAATCGGGGCTGCGCGGCCGCGGCGGCGCGGGATTTCCCACCGGACTCAAATGGTCGTTCATGCCCAAGGAGAAGAAACGGCCGCACTACCTGTGCGTGAACGCAGACGAGTCGGAGCCCGGGACGTTCAAGGACCGCGAGATCATGCGCTGGACGCCGCACGCGCTGCTCGAAGGCATTGCGATCGCGATGCGGGCGATCCAGGCCGAAGTCGCCTACATCTACATCCGCGGCGAGTTCACCGAACCGTACGCGATCATGGAGCGCGCGCTCGCCGAGGCGAACCAGGCGGGGGTGCTGGGCGACCTGAAGATCTACCTGCACCGCGGCGCGGGCGCCTACATCTGCGGCGAAGAGACCGCGCTGATGAGCTCGATCGAGGGAAAGCGCGGTAACCCCCGCATCAAGCCGCCGTTCCCGGCGGAGCGCGGCGTGTTCGGCATGCCCACCACGATCAACAACGTGGAAACGCTCGCCGCAGTGCCGCCCATCATCAAGCGTGGCGCGGCATGGTACAAGGCAATGTCGCTCTCGTCGCCGAAGAGCACCGGGACCAAGCTCTTCTCCGTGTGCGGGCACGTTCAGAAGCCCGGCAACTACGAGGTGACGATGGGCTTCCCGCTCAAGGATCTGCTGTACGACCTGTGCGGGGGAATGCGGCCGGGGCGCACCCTCAAGGCGTGCATCCCCGGCGGGTCGTCGGTGCCGATCCTCAACCGGGAAGAGAGCGAGAGCTGCCTCCTCGACTACGAGGGCTGCGTCGAGAAGGGCACCATGCTCGGCTCGGGCGGGGTCATCGTGTTCGACGACTCGACCGACATGGTCTACCAGATCATGCGGCTGGCGCGCTTCTATGCCCACGAGTCCTGCGCTCAGTGCACGCAGTGCCGCGAGGGCACCGCGTGGACCACGAAGATCCTGGAGCGGATCCTCGGCGGGCAGGGGAAGATGGCCGATGTGGACCTGCTGCTGGACCTCGCCGAGAACATGACCGGGAAGACCATCTGCGTGCTGTCCGACTCCTGCGCCGCTCCGGTCGTCTCGGGACTGAAGAAGTTCCGGGGCGAGTTCGAGGACTACATAACGGGGAAACGGAAGCCGGTCCTGGCCGCGTGATTACACGGGAACCGGGAACCGGGAAACGGGAAACGGGATGCCGGCAGAGTTGATCCACCTGACGGTCGACGGCGTGCCCGTCGAGGTGCCGAAGGGCACGCTCGTGATCGAGGCGGCAAAACAGGCGGGCGTCCTCGTCCCGCACTACTGCTACCATCCGGGACTCCCGGTGGCGGGCGTGTGTCGCATGTGCCTCGTCAAGGTCGAGAAGGCGCCGAAGCTCCAGATCGCCTGCGCCACGACGGTCGCCGAGGGTATGGTGGTGCACACCCAGCACCCCGAGGCGAAGAGCGCGCGCATGGGCGTCCTCGAGCTGCTCCTCATCAACCACCCGCTCGATTGCCCGATCTGCGACCAGGCGGGCGAGTGCGAGCTGCAGGACTTCACCTTCCAGGAAGGGCGCCCCGGCACGCGGTACAGCCCGGGGTTCCCGAAACGCTTCAACCCGGTGGAGGACTTCGGGCCCGACGTGCTGTACGTGCCCAACCGCTGCATCCTGTGCACGCGGTGCGTGCGCTTCATGGAGGACGTGGCGCAGGAGCCGGTGCTCAACGTGTCGGAGCGCGGCGACCGGGCCTACATCGGCGTCCACCCCGAGGCGCGGCTCGACCACCCCTGGGCGGGGAACGTGGTGGACCTGTGCCCCGTGGGCTCGCTCCTCTCGAAAGACTTCCTGCACAAGGCGCGGGCCTGGGAGCTCGACAAGACGGCCTCGATCTGCACCGGGTGCTCGCAGGGCTGCAACATCACCATCGACGTGCGCGAGAACGTCGTGGTGCGGCTCCGCCCGCGGCCCAACGTCGAGGTGAACCGCTACTTCATGTGCGACCACGGGCGCCTCAACTACCGCTGGATGAACCGCGGCGACCGGATCGAGGCCCCGCTCGTCAAGCGCGACGGGAGCGCGCTGCACGCCACCGACTGGGACGAGGCGTTCGAGCGGGCGGCGACGCTGCTGCGCGGTGCGAGCGGCCGCGCGGTGGCGCTCGTGTCGCCCAGGGCCTCAACCGAGGCGTTGTTCCTCGCCCGCGAGCTGTTCTCGGGCTTCGACTGGATGGGCGCCTTTCAGGTCGTGATGGGTGAAGCCGCGCCGCTCCCCGGGGTCCCGAACCTCGCGCTCCGCGCCGAGCGGGCCCCCAACGCCACCGGGGCAGAGCTGCTCGGCTACAGCCGCGACTACGCCGCGGCCCTCCAGGCTGCGGAGAGCGCCGCGGTCGTCCTGGTGCTGGAAGAGCCGGACATCGCCGTGCGCCCGCGCGGCGCCCTGGTGTACGCCGGGACGGTCCTCCCCGACGCGGCCCGCCACGCCGACCTGGTCCTCCCCATCGCCAACCCGACGGAGGAGGAGGGCACCTTCGTGAACTGCGACGGTCGCGTCCAGCGCTACTTCCAGGCCAAGCCGGCGCCCGGGATGGCGCGCCCCGCGTGGTGGGTGTTCTCGGAGCTGCTCGCCGTCGTGGGCCGCGGGGAGCATCTCGCCGACGCGGGCGAAGCCTTCGACCGGCTGGCGCAGGCGGCGGCGCCGTTCGCGGGCCTGAGCTACGCCGGCCTGGGGCTGACCGGGAAGCGGGCGACCCTCGAAGCCGGGGTCGGGGCGTGACGTTCTTCCTCTGGACGTCGATCATCAAGGTGGTCGTGGTGTTCACCGCCGTCATGGTCGGCGTGGCCTTGCTCACCTGGGTCGAGCGGCGCGTCTGCGCCTGGATCCAGGACCGCCTCGGCCCGAACCGGGTCGGACCGGAGGGGCTGCTCCAGCCCGCGGCGGACGGCCTCAAGAACCTCCTCAAGGAAGAAACGCTCCCGGCCAGCTCGGACAAGCTGCTGTTCCTGCTCGCGCCAGCGATGTCGTTCGTGCCGGCGCTCCTGACCATCGCGGTGATCCCCTTCGCCACTCCCCTGCCCACCGCGTGGGGCGACGTCCCGATGGTCGTGGCCGACCTGCCGGTGGGTTTCCTCTACATCCTCGCGTTCACCTCGCTGGGCGTGTACGGGGTCGTGTTCGCCGGCTGGTCCTCGAACAACAAGTACGCGTTGCTCGGCGGCCTGCGTTCGAGCGCGCAGATGATCTCCTACGAGATCGCCATGGGCATGAGCACCGTGGCCGTGCTGCTGCTCGCCGGCAACGTGGCCCTGTCGGACGTCATCGCCCGGCAGCAGCAGTCCACCTGGTTCATTTTCCCGCTGGCGCTCGCGTACTTCATCTTCATCGTGGCGGCGTTCGCGGAGACGAACCGGGTGCCCTTCGACCTCCCCGAGGCCGAGGGCGAGCTGGTCGCGGGATATCACACCGAGTACAGCGCCATGAAGTTCTCGATGTTCTACATCGCCGAGTACTCCAACATGGTGACGGCGTCGGCGTTGATGGCGACGCTGTTCTTCGGGGGCTACGACATCCCGTTCACGAGCTGGGACAACGGGCCTCCGTGGACGATCGCAAAAACGCTGGCGACGCTCGCGATGTTCTCCTTGAAGGTGGGCTTCTTCCTCTTCGTCTATATCTGGGTGCGCTGGACCTTGCCCCGCTTCCGCTACGACCAACTCATGGCGCTCGGCTGGAAGGTCATGCTCCCCCTCGCGCTCGGCTACATCACCGTGATGGCCACCGCCATCTGGCTGCTGCACGCCAGGCTCGGCTGGAACTACGACGCGCGCTTTGCGCTGGCGCTGTTCAGCCTGAACGTGGTCCTGGCCATTCCGCTGTTCTTCGCGCTCGACCGCGGACACCTCATCTCCGGGTCGGAGGCGCGGGGGGAGGCCTGATGGGGATCGGCGTGAAGGTGCTGAAGCGACCGCGGGCCCAGACCTCCTACGTGCGGGCCACGCTCAAGGGCATGGCCCTCACGCTGCAGCACCTGTTCCGGCCCAAGGTGACGATGCAGTACCCAGAGGAAAAGGCCACCGACGACTGGGCCATCTCACGGCGCTGGCGCGGTACCCACCGCATGCTCACCGACGAGCAGGGGCGTGCCAAGTGCGTCGCCTGCGGGCTCTGCCCGCAAATCTGCCCCGCCAACTGCATCAAACTCGTGCCCGGGGAGGACGAGCAGGGGAACCGCTACCCGCTGATCTACGAGATCGACGAGTTCCGTTGCGTGTTCTGCGGCTACTGCCAGGAGGTCTGCCCCGAGGAGGCCATCCACGTCGGCGTGCACTACGAGAACGCGGAGTATTCGCGCGACCGGTTCGTGTACGACCTCGAGCGCCTGTGCGCGCAAACCCACGCGGTCTCGACGCTGTGGGACCCGTCCGACCCGAAGGGCGAGTGAGGGGATGACCTGGCTCGTCGCGCACGGGACCGAGGCGCTCTTCTGGTGGTTCGGAGGCCTTGCCATGGGGAGCGCGGCCCTGTGCATTACGCGCCGGAACCCGGTCTTCAGCGGGCTGTGGCTCATCGTGACCCTGTTCTCGATCGCCGCCCTGTTCGTGATCCTCGACGCCCAATTCATCGCCGTGCTGCAGGTGCTGGTCTACGCCGGCGCCATCATGGTGTTGTTCCTGTTCGTGATCATGCTCCTGAACCTCGGGCGGCAGGCCACCACGGACCTGAAAGGCCCCACCGGGAGGGGGATCGCCGTCGGGCTCGCTGGAGTGCTGCTGTTCCAGCTCCTCATCCTGCGCCGCGCGGCGCCGTCGGAGGTGATCACGCTCCCGGCCGGGTCCGTGGCGCGGCTCGCGCAGGAGCAGGGGTTGGTCGCCTCGATCGCCCGCCCCCTGTTCGATACGTATCTCTTGCCCTTCGAAGTCACCAGCATCCTGCTCCTCGCCGCGCTCGTCGGCGCGGTGGTGCTGGCCATGCGGAAGCTCTGAATGCTGCTCGCGCCGGCCCTCTCCGTCTCGGCCGTGCTGTTCACACTCGGCGTCGCCGGCGTCCTGCTGCGACGCAATGCCATCGTGATCTTCATGTGCGTTGAGCTGATGCTCAACGCCGTGAACCTCACTTTCGTGGCGCTGGCACAGCAGCTCGGCGTGGCCGGCCAGCTGCTTGTGCTCTTCGTGATGGCGGTCGCGGCCGCGGAGGCGGCGGTCGGGCTCGCGATCATCCTCGCGATCTACCGCCATCGGCACACCGTGAACCTGCAGAACATCAACCTGCTGAAGGGCTGATGCCCGGCTTCGCACTCGACCATCTCTGGGTCGTGCCGGCGCTGCCGCTCCTCGGCTTCGCCGGCAACGGGTTGCTCGCGCTCACGCGGGCGAAGGCGAAGACCGCCGTGTCGATCATCGGGGTAGGCGTGCTGGTGCTGTCGTTCGCCGCGGCCGTCGCCGCCGTCGCCGGGTTCGTCAACCTCCACCCCGCAGCCCCGTTCGTGGTCCGCTATTGGGAGTGGATGCCCGTCGGGGACCTCCGAGTCGATTACGCGCTCGAGCTCGATCACCTCTCCGCCGTGATGATCCTGGTCGTCACCGGCGTGAGCGCGCTCATTCACGTTTTCAGCGTCGGCTACATGGGCGAGGACCCGGGCTACGCGCGCTACTTTGCGTACCTGAACCTGTTCGTGTTCTTCATGCTGACGCTGGTGCTGGGCGCGAGCTTCCCCGTGCTGTTCGTCGGCTGGGAAGGCGTGGGCCTCTGCTCCTACCTGTTGATCGGGTTCTGGTTCAACGAGCAGATCAACGCCGACGCCGGCAAGAAGGCCTTCATCGTCAACCGCATCGGCGACTTCGGGTTCCTGGTCGCCATGTTGCTGATCTTCTGGCATACCGGCTCGCTCGACTTCGCGACGGTGTTCCCCAGAGCCGCCACGACGTTCCCCGCCGGAGGACCCCTCATCACCGCCATCACCCTGTTCCTGTTCCTCGGCTGCACCGGGAAGTCGGCGCAGATCCCCCTCTACATCTGGCTGCCGGACGCCATGCAGGGTCCGACCCCCGTCTCGGCGCTGATCCACGCCGCCACGATGGTGACCGCGGGCGTCTATCTGGTGGTGCGGTGCGGGGCGCTGTTCGCGCTCTCGCCCGTGGGCAGCGCCACGGTCGCCGGCGTCGGCGCGCTCACCGCTCTGTTCGCGGCGACCATCGCCCTGAAGCAATGGGACATCAAGCGCGTACTGGCCTATTCCACCGTGTCGCAGCTGGGGTACATGTTCCTCGGCGTCGGCACGGGGGCCTACGCCGCGGGCATCTTCCATTTGACGACCCACGCGTTCTTCAAGGCGCTGCTGTTCCTCGGCTCGGGAAGCGTGATCCATGCGATGCACCGGGCCTACCACGCGACTCACGCGCACGAGGACGCGCAGGACATGCGCAATATGGGCGGCCTCGCCCGCCATATGCCGTGGACCGCGACGCTGATGTGGATCGCGACCCTCGCCATCGCCGGCATTCCGCCGCTCGCCGGCTTCTTTTCGAAGGACGAGATCCTGGGCGCCGCGTTCGCGCAGGGCGCGGGCCGGCCCGTGTGGTACGTGTTCTGGGGGATGGGCCTCGCGGCGGCTCTCCTCACGGCGTTCTACATGACGCGGCTCATGCTCTACACCTTCCACGGCCCGAACCGCACGGGCGATCGTGAGCGGGAGCAGCTGCACGAGGCGCCCCCGTTGATGACCGCGCCGCTCGTGGTGCTCGGCATCCTCACCGTGCTGGGCGGTGCGCTCAACATCCCGCCGCTGTTGCGGGGTGGCGCCCGACTGGAGCACTGGCTGGCGCCCGTGACCGCCGCGGCGCTCGCGCCCGCGGCGGAAGCCTCGCCCGCGACCGAGTGGGCGCTGGTGGCGATGGCGGTGCTCGTGGCCGCGCTGGGCATGGTCGGCGCTTTCCGCCTCCTCAAGCCGGAGACGCTGGCGCCGGCGCGCCTGGCCCCCCCCGAGCGAGGGTTGGGACGTCTGCTCTGGAAAAAGTGGTATGTGGACGAGCTGTACGACGCGATCATCATCCGACCGGTGATGTGGCTGTCGCGCGAGGTCCTGTGGAAGGTCGTGGACATGCGGCTGGTGGACGGATTGCTCGTGAACGGGACGGCAGCCGCATCGCGCGCGCTGGGGTGGGTGGGAAGCCGGCTGCAGACCGGTGAGGTGGGCGTGTACGTGGTCCTCTTCGTGGTCGGCGTGCTCGCCGTGGTGGGCGCGGTGGTGCGCTAGCATGTACTCGCAGGCGGTGCTCACCGCGCTCCTCGCCTGGCCCGTGGTCGCGGCCACGGCCGTCCTGCTCGTGCCCGAGCGCTGGGCGAAGCACGTGGCCCTGGCCGCGAGTCTCGTGGAGTTCGCGATCTCTGTGCCGCTGTGGTGGACGTTCCGGCCGGCCGCCGGGATGCAGTTCGTGCTGGACGCGCCGTGGATCTCGTTCTGGGGCATCCGCTACACAGTCGGCGTGGACGGCATTTCGCTGTTCATGGTGCTGCTCACGACGTTCCTGGTCCCGTTGTCGGTGCTGGGCAGCTACACCTACATCACGACGCGGGAGCGCGGGTTCTACGCGCTCATGCTGGTGCTCACGTCGGGGATGATCGGCGTGTTCGTGTCGCTCGATCTGTTCCTGTTCTACGTGATGTGGGAGGTGATGCTCATCCCGATGTATTTCATCATCGGGGTGTGGGGCGGGGAGCGTCGCCTGTACGCGGCTATCAAGTTCTTCATCTACACGTTTTTCGGATCGCTGTTGATGCTGGTGGCGATCCTGGTGCTCGTCTCGCTCGTCGGCCACCAGACCGGCGTCTACTCGTTCTCGTACGCGTACCTGACCGCGCACCTGGGCGGGCTCGGGTCCGTCGCTTTCTGGCTGTTCGGCGCCTTCTTCCTCGCGTTCGCCATCAAGGTGCCGATGTTCCCGTTCCACACCTGGCTGCCCGACGCGCACGTGGAGGCGCCCACGGCAGGTTCGGTCATCCTGGCCGCAGTTCTGCTGAAGATGGGGACCTACGGATTTCTGCGCTTCTCGCTGCCGATGATGCCGGCGGCGACGCTGCGCTACATGCCCTGGCTCCTCTCGCTCTCCGTGATCGGGATCTGGGGCGGCCCGCGCAAGCTCTACGCGGCCATCAAGTTCTTCCTGTACACGCTGGCCGGGTCGGTCCTCATGCTCCTGGGGATCCTGGCCATCTACTTCCACTACGGCA
>DATDFC010000150.1:0-15560 GCA_036522815.1 Gemmatimonadales bacterium
CTGCTGGCCAAGTTCCAGGACCTGGTCGACTGGGCCGTGAACTCGTCGCGGGCGAACTCGCTCTGGCCCATGCCCTTCGGGACGGCGTGCTGCGCCATCGAGTTCATGGCCACCGCCGCCAGCCGCTACGACTTCGCCCGCTTCGGGATGGAGCGCCAGGCGTTCTCGCCGCGTCAGGCGGACGTGCTGATCTGCGCCGGCCGTCTGCCCTTCAAGCTCGCGCCCGTGATCCGCCGCATTTACGACCAGATGCCGCAGCCCAAGTGGGTCATCTCGATGGGGGCCTGCGCCTCCACCGGAGGCATCTTCGACAACTATGCGATGGTCCAGGGGATCGATACCATCGTGCCGGTAGACGTGTACGTTCCCGGTTGCCCGCCGCGCCCGGAGGGCCTGCTGTACGGCGTGCTGCTCTTGCACAAAAAGATCAAGGGTGAGTCGCTGTTCGACCGCGTGCCGCGCCGCGAGGAGCAGCCGCTCGACGATCGCGGCTTGCGCCTTCCCCCCGAGCAGATCGACGAGATCTCGGAGCCGTTCGGGAACTCCGTCCACCAGTTCCGCTCGGCGTGAATCCGTCCGTCGACGCGCTGCGCGCGACCTTCGGCCCCGCGATCGGCCGCGCGCTCGAGTCGTGCGGCGACACCATCGTCTACGTGGGACGCGAGGCGCTGCGCGAGGTGATGGCCTGGCTGCGCGACACCCCGGGGCAGACCTACGACTACCTGGTGGACGTCACCGCGGTCGAGTACCGCGATCGGGAGCGAGCGCTGGAGGTGGTCTACAACCTGCGCTCCCTGGCGCGCCGGACCGACCTGCGCGTCAAACTGGAGCTCGATCCCCAGGGCGACCTCACCGTCGACTCGGTCGTGTCGCTGTGGCGCGGCGCCGACTGGCTCGAGCGTGAGGTGTACGACATGTTCGGCATCACGTTCCGCGGCCACCCCGACCTGCGCCGCATCCTCATGTGGGAGACCTACGCCGAGGGGTACCCGCTGCGCAAGGATTTCCCGCTGCGCGGACGGTTCAGTCGCGCCGAGCAGGTGCGCCAGGCGCTGGCCGCCCAGCCCGAGGCGCACTACTCGCTCGAAGAGCTGTCCATCGCCGAAGCGTACGAGGAGCTGCCCGCGGACATGAAGGAGCGGCTGCGCCGCGGCGAGCGCGGCAGGCTCCCCGACTCGGAATGAGCAAGCGCACAGTCGAGCTCGAGCTCGCCACCCCCGGTGTGGATGCCCGCGGTGAGCCGCTGCGGGTGCCGCTCGGCGTGGCGGAGCAGCCCGACCTCGCCGCCGAGCACATGCTCATCAACATCGGGCCGCAGCACCCCGCCACGCACGGCGTGCTCCGACTGGTGGTCGAGCTGGACGGTGAGACGGTGGTCCGGGTGATCCCCCACCTCGGGTACCTCCACTCCGGCTTCGAGAAGCTCGGGGAGTACCGGCACTACAACCAGATCATCCCGCTCACCGACCGCACGGATTATCTGTCGCCGATGGCGAACAACGTCGGGTTCGCCCTCGCGGCCGAGCGGCTCATGGGTATCGCGATCACGCCGCGCTGCACGGTGCTGCGCGTGATCGCGTGCGAAATGAGCCGCATCATCTCACACATGGTGTGGCTCGGCACGACGTCGATCGATCTCGGTGCGTTCACGCCGTTCCTGTGGGCGTTCCAGGAGCGCGAGCGCATCTACAATCTCCAGGAGATGTGGACGGGCGCCCGGCTGACCACCAGCGTGACGCGGGTGGGCGGCATGATGGCGGACGTGCCCGACGACTTCGTCGCGGGATTGCGCCACTTTACGCAAACCTTCCCCAAGACCCTGAACGAGATCGACCGCGTCCTGACGCGCAACGCCGTCTGGGTGGGCCGCACCCAGGGGGTGGGCGTGCTCACGGCCGCCGAGGCGACCAACCATTCGCTGTCCGGCCCGATGCTGCGCGCCAGCGGCGTCGCGTACGACGTGCGCAAGGACAAGCCGTATCTGGACTACGAGACGTACGACTTCGACGTCGTGGTGGGCGAGCACGGTGACGTGTACGACCGCTACCTCGTGCGCCTCGAGGAATGCTCGCAGGCGAACCGCATCCTCCAGCAGGCACTCGATCGGCTGCCCGACGGCCCCGTCAACATCGCGGATCCGCGCGTGATCCTGCCACCCAAGTCGCGCGCGATGAACGACATGGAAGCGATGATCTACCACTTCAAGCAAGTGATGGAAGGCGTGAAGGCGCCGGTGGGCGAAGCCTACGTCGGCATCGAAAACCCCAAGGGCGAGCTCGGCACGTACCTGGTGTCGGACGGCACCGCGAAACCGGTGCGCTGGCGCATTCGCCCCCCCTCGTTCATCAACCTCGCGGCGCTCCCGAAGATGGCGGCGGGGCACCTGTTGAGCGACCTGATCGCCATCAACGCCTCGGTCGACATCGTCATGGGCGAGGTGGATCGATGAGTGCCGGCGCGCATACGTCGCCGCCGGCGGGCACAGAGGAATACCAGCCCGTCTTCACCGAGCAAATGCTGGAGCAGCTCCAGGAGATCCTGGCGCGCTACCCCACCAAGCAGGCGGCGCTGTTACCGGCGCTGTGGCTGGTGCAGCGGGCGCGCGGTTGGATCTCCGACCGCAACATGGCGGAAGTCGCCGAGGTGCTGGGACTCACGCCCGCGTACGTGAAGGGCGTGGTCACGTTCTACACGATGTACCACCAGCACCCCGTGGGGAAGCATTTCGTGCAGGTGTGCACCACGTCGCCCTGCAACATCTGCGGCGCCGAGGCGGTGGTCCAGGCGCTGCTCGCGGCCACCGGGGCCAAGGAGCTGGGCGCGACGAGCCCGGACGGCAAGTGGACGGTGATCGAGGTGGAGTGCCTCGGCGCCTGCGGCTTCGCGACGCCCATCCTGGTCGACGACGACTTCATCGAATCCGTGACGCCCGACCGCGTTCCGGAGATCGTGAGAAAGTACAAGTGAAAGACAAATGTGGAATGTGGAATGTGGAATGCGGAATTGACTGGGATGGATCGATCCGTGGGGGCCAGCACTCGGCTCGACGCGGGCTCGATCCATTCCGCATTCCGCACTCCGCATTCCGCACTCGGTGGGGAAGGGAGGGGGGGTAATGGGCTATCCCCACAAGCCGCATCCGCGCGAGACCGTCCTCCTCTCCCGCTACTTCGGCGAGGCCGATGCCCGCACCTATAAGGGGTGGGTCAAGCGGGGCGGGTACGCCGCGCTCGAGCAGGCGCGGGCGATGGAGCCCGCGCGCGTCATCGACATCGTGAAAGAGTCGGGGCTGCGGGGCCGCGGGGGCGCCGGCTTCCCCACCGGGCTCAAGTGGTCGTTCATGCCCAAAGAGAAGAAAAAGCCCCACTATCTGTGCGTGAACGCGGACGAATCCGAGCCGGGGACGTTCAAGGACCGCGAGATCATGCGCTGGACGCCGCACGCCCTGCTCGAGGGCACGGCCATCGCGGCGCACGCGATCCAGGCCGAGGTGGCCTACATCTACATCCGCGGTGAGTTCACCGAGCCGCTGGCGATCATGGAGAAGGCCCTCACCGAGGCCCGGTCCGCCGGTGTGTTCGGCAACGTCAAGATCTACCTGCACCGGGGCGCGGGCGCCTACATCTGCGGCGAGGAGACGGCGCTCATGAACTCGATCGAGGGCAAGCGCGGGAACCCGCGCATCAAGCCGCCGTTCCCCGCGGCGTCCGGCGTGTTCGGCATGCCCACCACGATCAACAACGTCGAGACCCTGGCCGCCGTGCCGCCCATCCTCACCAAGGGCGCCGCCTGGTACAAGGGCCTGTCGCTCTCGTCGCCCAAGAGCACCGGCACCAAGCTCTTCTCGGTGTGCGGCCAGGTGCAGCAGCCGGGAAACTACGAGGTGACCCTGGGCTTTCCGCTCAAGGACCTGCTGTATGAGCTGTGCGGCGGCATGCGCGCCGGCCGCACGCTCAAGGCCTGCATTCCCGGCGGCTCGTCGGTGCCCATCCTCAATCGGGAGGAGACGGAGGCCTGCCTGCTCGACTACGAAGGCGTGGTGGAGCGTGGCTCGATGCTCGGCTCGGGCGGCGTCATCGTGTTCGACGACTCGGCAGACATGGTCTACCAGATCATGCGGTTGGCCCGCTTCTACGCCCACGAGTCGTGCGCCCAATGCACGCAGTGCCGCGAGGGCACGGCGTGGACCACCAAGATCCTCGAGCGCATTCTGGCGGGGCAGGGCAAACCGGCCGACCTGGACCTGCTGCTCGACCTCGCGGAGAACATGACGGGCAAGACGATCTGTGTGCTGTCGGATTCGTGCGCCGCGCCGGTCGTCTCGGGGATCAAGAAGTTCCGGAGCGAGTTCGAGGACTACATCGCGGGTCGCCGCAAGCCGGTGATGGTGGCGTGAGCGACGAGCTGATCAACCTCACCATCGACGGCGTCCCCGTCAGCGTCGCGAAGGGGACGCTCGTCATCGAGGCCGCGAAGCAGGCGGGCGTCCTCGTCCCGCACTACTGCTACCACCCGGGCCTCCCGGTCGCGGGCGTGTGCCGCATGTGTCTCGTCGAGATCGAGAAGCAGCCCAAGCTCGCGATCGCGTGCGCCACGCAAGCCGCCGAGGGCATGGTGGTGAAGACGCAGTCCGCCGCGGCCAAGAGCGCCCGCACCGGCGTCCTCGAGTTCCTGCTCATCAACCATCCGCTCGATTGTCCGATTTGCGATCAGGCCGGCGAGTGCGAGCTGCAGGACTTTACGTTCCAGGAGGGCCGCGCGGGCACGCGCTACAGCCCCGACTATGCCAAGCGCTTCAACCCGGTCGAAGACTTCGGCCCCGACGTGCTGTACGTGCCGAACCGCTGCATCCTGTGCACGCGCTGCGTGCGCTTCATGGAGGACGTCGCCCAGGAGCCCGTGTTGAACGTATCGGAGCGCGGCGACCGGGCCTACATCGGCGTGCACCCGGAGACCCGGCTCGACCACCCGTGGGCGGGCAATGTCGTCGATCTCTGCCCCGTGGGCTCGCTCCTGTCGAAGGACTTTCTCCACAAGGCGCGCGCCTGGGAGCTCGACAAGACCGCGTCCGTGTGCACCGGCTGCTCGCAGGGATGCAACGTCACGCTCGACACGCGCGACGACGTCGTCGTGCGCGTGCGGCCGCGGCCGAACCTCGAGGTGAACCGCTACTTCATTTGCGACCACGGCCGCATGAACTACCGCTGGATGAACCGCGGCGACCGGATCGAGGCTCCGCTCGTGAAGCGCGGCGGCGAGCTCCACGCCACCGACTGGGAGGACGCGTTCGAGCGCGTGACGACCGTGCTGCGGGGGGCGGGGCCGCGGGTCGTGGCGCTGGTGTCTCCCCGGGCGTCCCTGGAGACGCTGTTTTTCGCGCGCGAGCTGTTCCGGGGGGACGGCAGCGAGTGGACCGGCGCGTTTCAGGTGGTGATGGGTGAGGAAGCGCCGCTCGCGGGCGTGCCCGACCTGGCATTGCGCGCCGAGCGGGCTCCCAACGGCCGCGGGGCGGAGCTGCTCGGCTACGGTCGCGAGTACGCCGCCGCGCTCGCGGCGGCGGAATCGGCCGCCGTCGTGCTGGTGCTCGACGAGCCGGATATCCCGGTGCGCACCGCGGGGACGCTCATCTACGTGGGAACGGTGCTCCCCGAGCGGGCACGGGACGCCGAGGTCGTGCTCCCGATCGCCAACGTCGCGGAGGAGGAAGGCAGCTTCGTGAACCGCGACGGCCGGGTGCAGCGCTACGCCCAGGCCAAGCCGGCGCCCGGCATGGCGCGGCCCGGCTGGTGGGTGTTCTCCGAGCTGGGCGCGGCGCTGGGCCGGGGCGAGCCGGTCGCCAGTGCCGCCGAGGCATTCGAGCGCGCCGCGCAGGCGATCGAGCCGCTGCGTGGCCTGTCCTACCAGCAGCTGGGCTTCGCCGGGAAACGCGCGGCGGTGCCGGTGCCGGCATGAGCGTCTTCCTGGTGGCGTCCGTCATCAAGATCGTCGTGGTGTTCACGGTGATCATGGTAGGCGTGGCGCTGCTCACGCTCGCCGAGCGGCGCATCTGCGCGTGGATGCAGGACCGCCTCGGTCCGAACCGGGTGGGCCCCCAAGGGTTGCTCCAGCCGGCCGCCGACGGCCTCAAGAACCTGGTGAAGGAGGAAACGCTGCCGGCCCAGGCGGACAAGGTGCTCTTCCTGCTCGCCCCGACGATGTCGTTCATCCCGGCGCTGCTCACGTTCGCCGTCATACCGTTCGCCGCGCCACTTCCCACTCCCTGGGGCGACGTGGACATGGTGGTGGCCAACCTGCCCGTCGGCTTCCTGTACATCCTGGCCTTCGGGTCGCTCGGTGTGTACGGCATCGTGCTGGCCGGCTGGTCGTCGAACAACAAGTACTCGCTGCTCGGTGGCCTGCGCGCCAGCGCCCAGATGATCTCCTACGAGATCGCGATGGGGATGAGCACCGTCGCCGTGCTGCTCATCGCCGGCAATGTGACCCTCACGGACGTGATCGCGAGGCAGTCCCAGTCGCTGTTCACGTGGAACGTGTTCCCGTTGTCGCTCGCGTTTTTCATCTTCATCGTGGCGGCGTTCGCCGAGACCAACCGCCTCCCGTTCGACCTGCCGGAGGCGGAGGGCGAGTTGATCGCGGGCTATCACACCGAGTACAGCGCCATGAAGTTCTCGATGTTCTACATCGCCGAGTATTCGAACATGGTCACCGCGTCGGCCCTGATGACCACGCTGTTCTTCGGCGGCTGGGACATCCCGTTCACGACCTGGGATAACGCGCCTCCCTGGACGACGCTCAAGACGCTCGCCACACTCGCGATGTTTTCCGCGAAGGTGATCTTCTTCCTGTTCGTCTACATCTGGGTGCGCTGGACGCTGCCGCGCTTTCGCTACGACCAGCTCATGGCGCTCGGGTGGAAGGTGATGCTGCCCCTGGCACTCGGCTACGTGACGGTGATCGCGACCGCGATCTGGTTCCTGCACGACGGGCTCGGCTGGACGTACGACACGCGGTTCGCGCTGGCGCTGTTCGCCCTGAACCTGGCGCTCGCGGTGCCGCTGTTCTTCGTGCTCGACCGCGGCCGTATCGTCGCGGGCTCCATGGCGGAGGGGGAGGCCTGATGGCGATCGGCGTGAAGGTGATGAAACGGCCCGGGTCTCAGACTTCCTATCTGCGGGCGACGCTCAAGGGCATGGCCCTCACGTTCAGCCACCTGTGGCGGCCCAAAGTCACCATGCAGTACCCCGAGGAGAAGAGCAGCCAAGACTGGACGCTGTCCCCGCGGTGGCGCGGCACCCACCGCATGCTCACCGACGAGCAGGGACGGGCCAAGTGCGTGGCGTGCGGGCTCTGCCCGCAGATTTGCCCGGCGAACTGCATCAAGCTCGTGCCCGGGGAGGACGAGGCGGGCAACCGTTACCCACTCATTTACGAAATCGACGAGTTCCGCTGCGTGTTCTGCGGCTACTGCCAGGAAGTGTGCCCCGAAGAGGCGATCCACGTGGGCGTGCACTACGAGAACTCGGAGTATTCGCGCGACCGCTTCGTGTACGACCTGGAGCGGCTGTGCGCGCAGACGCACGCCGTGTCGACGCTGTGGGATCCCTCCGACCCGAAGGGGGAATGAGCGGTGGACGGGACGCTGGTCATCTTCTGGGCATTCGCGGCGCTGGCCGTGGGTAGCGGCCTGGCCTGCATCACGCGTCGCAGCCCCGTGGCCAGCGCGCTGTGGCTGGTCGTCACATTGTTCTCGCTGGCCGCCCTGTTCGTGCTGCTCGACGCCCAGTTCATCGCCGTGCTGCAGGTGCTGGTGTACGCCGGCGCGATCATGGTGCTGTTCCTGTTCGTGATCATGCTCCTCAACCTGGGGCGGGCCGGGCCGAGCGACCTGAAGGGCCCGCTCGGGCTCGGCGTGGGCGTCTTCCTGGCCGGCCTGCTCCTCGTGCAACTGCTGGTGCTGCGCCAGACAGGCCCCGCCGCCGGCGGACCGGCGCGTCCGGCCGTGGAGCTGGGGATGATCCCGTCGGTGGCGCGGCCGCTGTTTACCACCTACCTCGTCCCGTTCGAGATCACCAGCATTCTCCTGCTGGCGGCGATCGTCGGCGCGGTCGTGCTCGCCAAGCGGAACCTGTGATGCTGCTCGGACCCGCACTCGCCGTCTCGGGCATCCTGTTCGCCGTGGGCGTGCTCGGCGTGCTGCTGCGCCGTAACGCGATCGTCATCTTCATGTGCGTCGAGCTGATGCTCAACGCCGCCAACCTGGCGTTCGTCGCCTTCGCGCAGCAGCTAGGCGTCGCCGGCCAGATCTTCGTGTTCTTCGTCATGGCGGTGGCGGCGGCCGAGGCCGCCGTCGGACTGGCGATCATCCTCGCCGTGTACCGGCACCGCCACACGGTGGACTTGCAGAACATCAACCTGCTCAAGGGCTGATGCCGCTTTCCCCGCTCACGCTGCTCTGGGTGGTGCCGGCGCTGCCGCTCGCCGGGTTCGTAGTGAACGGCGCGCTGGCGCTCGCCGCGCCGGGCGCCAAGCGCGCCGTCTCGCTGGTCGGCGTCGGAGTGCTCGTCCTGGCGTTCGCGGCTGCCGCGCTCGCGGTGTTCGGGCTGGCGCAGCTCCACCCGTCGGCCCCGGTCGTGGTCGGCTATTGGGACTGGCTCCCCGTGGGCGATCTGCAGGTCGCCTTCGCGCTGCAGCTCGACCAGCTGTCGGCGGTGATGATTTTGGTCGTCACCGGCGTCGGAGCCCTGATCCACGTCTTCAGCGTCGGCTACATGCACGACGATCCCGGCTACGCGCGCTACTTCGCGTACCTGAACCTGTTCGTGTTCTTCATGCTGACGCTGGTGCTCGGATCCAGCCTCCCGGTCATGTTCGTCGGCTGGGAGGGGGTGGGGCTGTGCTCCTATCTGCTCATCGGGTTCTGGTTCAACGAGAAGGTCAACGCCGACGCGGGGCTCAAGGCGTTCATCGTCAACCGGATCGGGGACTTCGGGTTCCTCGTGGCGATGTTGCTGATCTTCTGGCACACGGGGTCGCTGGACTTCGACACCGTGTTCGCCCAGGCGCCGGCGGCGTTCACCGCCGGCGATGCCGCGATCACGGCCACCACGCTGCTCCTCTTCCTCGGCTGCACGGGAAAGTCGGCGCAGATCCCCCTCTACATCTGGCTTCCGGACGCCATGCAAGGGCCCACCCCGGTGTCCGCCTTGATCCACGCCGCCACGATGGTCACGGCGGGCGTCTATCTCGTGGCCCGCTGTAGCGTGCTGTTCGCTCTGGCGCCGCTCTCCAGCGCGACCGTGGCCGGGGTGGGCGCTCTCACCGCCCTGTTCGCCGCGACCATCGCCTTGAAACAGTGGGACATCAAGCGCATCCTCGCCTATTCCACGATCTCGCAGCTCGGCTACATGTTCCTGGGCGTCGGAACCGGCGCGTACGCCGCGGGGCTCTTCCACCTGGTCACGCACGCGTTCTTCAAGGCGCTGCTGTTCCTCGGGTCGGGGAGCGTGATCCATGCGATGCACCACGCGTATCACGCCACCCACTCGCACGAGGACGCGCAAGACCTGCGCAACATGGGCGGGCTCCGCCACTATCTGCCGTGGACCGCGGGCCTGATGTGGATCGCGACGCTGGCGATTGCCGGCATCCCGCCATTCTCGGGGTTCTTCTCGAAGGACGAGATCCTCGGCGCCGCGTTCGCGCGGGGGAGGGCGGAGCCGATCTGGCTCGCGTACTGGGCGATGGGCCTCGCCGCCGCTCTGCTCACGGCGTTCTACATGACCAGGCTGATGCTGTATGCCTTCCACGGCCCGAACCGGACGGGGGAAGCGGAGCGGGCACATCTGCACGAGGCGCCGTGGAGCATGACCGGTCCGCTCGCAGTGCTCGGCCTGCTGAGCTTCGCCGGCGGGGTGATCAACGTGCCCGAGCTGTTCGGCGGACACGCGTTCCTGCACCGCTGGCTCGCTCCCGTCACGGCGGCGGCGGACAAGATGCGGCCGGAGGCGGCGTTGCCGGCCGGAGTCGAATGGACGCTCGTCGTCGCGGCGGTGCTCGTCGCGGGGCTGGGCATCTTCGCGGCGGTGCGGCTGCTCAGGCCCGAGGCGCTCGTGCCCGCGCGGCTGGCGCCGCCCGAGCGGGGCTTCGCCCGGGTCCTCTGGAAGAAGTGGTACGTGGACGAGCTGTACGACGCGGGTCTCGTACGGCCGATCCAGTGGCTCTCGCGCGAGGTGTTGTGGAAGACGATCGATGTGCGGCTGGTGGACGGCGTGATGGTGAACGGCAGCGCCGCCGCGGCCCGCGTCTTCGGCTGGGTGGGGAGCAGGTTGCAGACGGGCCAGGTCGGGAGCTACGCGCTGCTGTTCGTCGGAGGAGTGCTGCTCGTTCTCTGGGCCGCGCTGCGGTAGCAAATGTACGCGCACTGGATTCTCACCGCGCTCATCGCCTGGCCGGCCGTCGCCGCGCTGGCGGTGCTGATCGCGCCGCCCCGCGTGGCGAAGCACCTCGCCCTCGCCGCGAGCCTCGCCGAGCTGGCGCTCTCCGTTCCCCTGTGGTGGACGTTCGTGCCGTCGGGGGGGATGCAGTTCGAGCTCGACGCGGCGTGGATCCCGGCGTGGGGGATCCACTACACGGTGGGCGTGGACGGGATCTCCCTGTTCATGGTCCTGCTCACGACCCTCCTCGTACCGCTCTCGGTGCTGGGGAGCTACTCCTACATCACGACCCGCGAGCGGGCGTTCTACGCCCTGATGCTCGTGCTCACGTCGGGGATGATCGGCGTATTCGTGTCCCTCGACCTCTTCCTGTTCTACGTGATGTGGGAAGTGATGCTCATCCCCATGTACTTCATCATCGGCGTGTGGGGAGGCGAGAACCGCATTTACGCGGCGATCAAGTTCTTCATCTATACGATGTTCGGGTCGCTGCTGATGCTCGTGGCGATTCTCGTCCTGGTGTACATCGTCGCGCAGCGCACCGGCGCCTATTCGTTCTCGTATCCCTCGGTCCTGGCGCATGCCGGCGGCCTGGGCCCGGTCGCCTTCTGGCTGTTCGGCGCGTTCTTCCTGGCATTCGCGATCAAGGTGCCGATGTTCCCCTTCCACACCTGGCTGCCGGACGCGCATGTCGAAGCCCCGACGCCGGGCTCCGTGCTCCTCGCCGGGATCCTGCTCAAGATGGGGACGTACGGCTTCCTGCGGTTCGCGCTCCCCTTCTTCCCGGCGGTGGCGCTCCATCCCATGGTCCAGACGGGCATCGTGGCGCTGTCCCTGATCGGGATCATCTACGGCGGGCTGGTCGCGATGGTGCAGCCCGACTTCAAGAAGCTGATCGCCTACTCGTCGGTGGCGCACCTCGGCTTCGTGATGCTCGGCATCTGGGCCCTGACGCTCCAGAGCGTGCAGGGCGCCCTGATGGTGATGATCAACCACGGGATCTCGACGGGAGCGTTGTTCTTCCTCGTCGGCATGCTGTACGAGCGGCGCCATACCCGCCTCGTCGCGGCGTTCGGCGGGATCGCCAGGGTCGTCCCGCTGTTCGCGGGCGTGCTCACGATCGTGTCGCTCTCCTCGATCGGACTGCCGTCCACGAACGGGTTCGTAGGGGAGTTCCTGGTGCTGATCGGGGCGTTCAAGACCTACCCGGTGGCGGCCACGATCGCGGCGGCGGGCGTCATCGTCGCCGCCATGTACCTGCTCCCCGCACTGCAGCGCGTGATCTATAACCCGCTGGACAAGCGCGAGAACGAGCGGCTCCTCGACCTGTCGCCGCGGGAGCTGGCCGTGCTGCTGCCGCTCGTCGCGTGCATCGTGTGGATCGGCGTCTACCCCAAGCCGCTGCTCCGGCGCATGGAGCCGAGCGCGCAGCAGCTCATCCAAACGGTGCGTGCGGCGTCCGCGACCGTCGCCCGCGGCCGATGAGCCTCGACCTCTCGAACTACCGCGATCTCGCGCTCGCCCTGCTGCCCGAGCTGGTAGTCACGCTCGCAGCGGTGGTGCTGCTCCTCGTCGTCGCCTGGCGGCACCAAACCAGCGCGGACCTGCGGGTCGCCGCATGGGTGACGTGGTGGGGGCTCGTGGCCGCCGCCGGCGCGGTCTGGTGGCTGTGGTGGAACACGGCGCGCCCCGCGGCGCTCCCCCCGGCGGCCCACGCCGCCCCGATGATCGCCGTGGACGACTTCCGATTCGTCGCGGACTGGCTGGTCCTGGGCACCGCGGCATTGACGGTCTTCGTCTCGTTCGACTACCTCGAGCGCGAGGGCCTGCTCGCGCCCGAGTATTACGTGCTGCTGCTCTTCGCGACGCTCGGCATGATGCTGATGGCGGGAGGCGAGGACCTCATGATGATCTTCCTCGGCCTCGAGCTGATGTCCGTCGCGGTGTACGTGCTCGCGGGGATCAACCGTCACAGCGCCCCCGCCGCCGAGGCGGCCTTGAAGTACTTCCTGCTCGGCGCGTTCGCCTCCGGGTTCCTGCTCTACGGCATCGCCCTCGCCTACGGAGCGACCGGCGCCACGAACCTGACGCTCATCGGCGTGCAGGTGACGACCCTGGGTCTCCAGAAGAGCACCATGCTCCTCATCGGCCTCGGGCTGCTCCTGATCGGCTTCGGATTCAAGGTGGCCGCGGTGCCTTTCCACATGTGGGCCCCGGACGTGTACGACGGCTCGCCCACCCCGGTCACCGGCTACATGGCGACCGCGGTCAAAGCGGCCGCGTTCGCCGCGCTGTTCCGCGTGCTGGGGGAGGCGTTCGGCGGCGTGCCCGCATGGCGCGAGATCGTCTGGTGGCTCGCCGTGATCACCATGCTGGTGGGAAACTTCGTCGCCCTCGCCCAACGCACGCTCAAGCGAATGCTCGCCTACTCGTCCGTCGCGCATGCCGGCTACGTGCTGGTCGCGGTGGCGGCCGGAACCGCCGCGGGCGCGGCCGCATTCATCTTCTACCTCGTCGCCTACACGCTCATGACCCTGGCGGCCTTCGCGCTGCTCGCGGCCAAGGGCCGCGACGGCGAGCGCGACGTCCGCATCGACGACCTCGCGGGACTGGCCCAGCGCCGGCCGTGGCTCGCCTTCGCCCTGGCCATCTGCATGCTGTCGCTGCTCGGCTTCCCGGGCACCGCAGGCTTCATCGGCAAGTGGTACATCCTCGTGGCGGCGACCCAATCCAGGCAGGTCGTGCTCGCCGCCATTCTCGTCCTCGCGAGCGTCATCTCAGCGGGCTACTATCTCCCCGTGATCATGGCCATGTACATGAAGGCCGAGCCGTTCGAGCAGGCCCACAGCGGGATGCGCCTCGGCCCGCTGGGGAGCCTCGCCGTGGCGGTGTCGGTCGCGGGCTTGCTCTTTTTCGGCGTCCGGCCGAACCGGCTGCTGGACCTTGCTCGCACCAGCGGCGCCGCCGTGCGTCCGGCGCCCGCCGCCATCTCGGGCGCTCCGCCCACCGCGCCCAAACTCGCCGGCAACTGACGCCGGGCGGGCCCCATGAACCTCCCCGCCACGATCTTTCGGGAATACGACATCCGGGGCACGGTGGGCGACCAGCTCACGGCGCAGGTTGCCCGCGCGATCGGGCAGGCGTTCGCGACGCTGGCGTGGGAGCGCCTCGGGCGCCCGCCCCGGATCGCCGTCGGGCGTGATAACCGCCCTTCGGGCGCCGAGCTGTCCGGAGCCGCCCGCGAAGGGCTGGTCGACGGGGGCGCGGTGGCGCTCGACGTCGGCGAGCTGCCCACGCCGGCGCTGTACTTTTCCACCCACACGCTCGGCGTGGACGGCGGCATGCAGGTCACGGGCTCGCACAATCCTCCTCAGTTCAACGGCTTGAAGCTCATGCTCTCCGGGGAGGCGATCTACGGGGGCGCGATCCAGAGCCTCCGGGAGATGATCGAGGACAACCGCGTCGAGACCCGGGTGGGCGGGCGCCACGAGACTCACGGCAACGTGCTGCCGTCCTACCGGGACGCCATCGTGCAACGCAACGGTCCGCTCCCCCGTCCGGTGAAGGTGGTCGTGGACTGCGGGAACGGCGTCTCGAGCCTCGTCGCCGTGGACACCCTGCGGCGGCTCGGGGCGTCGGTGGTGCCGCTCTTCTGCGAGTCGGACGGCACGTTCCCCAATCACCACCCCGACCCTACCGTGCTCGAAAACCTGCGCGAGCTGCAGGCGGCGGTGCGGCGCGAGGGCGCCGAGCTCGGGATCGCGTTCGACGGCGACGGCGACCGGATCGGCGCGGTGGACGAGCAGGGGCGGGCGGTCTTCGGCGACCTGCTGCTGGTGCTGCTGGGCCGTGATCTCGCCCGCCGCCGCGGGCCCGGGCACGCCGTGATCTTCGACGTGAAGTGCTCCGAGGTCCTGCCACGGGAGCTCGAACGCGTCGGGCTCGAGCCCGTCATGTGGAAGACAGGGCACTCCCTCATCAAACAGCGTATGAAGGAGCTGCACGCGCCGCTCGCGGGAGAGATGAGCGGCCACATGTTCTTCGCCGGCGACTGGTACGGCTTCGACGACGCCTTGTTCGCCGCCGCGCGCCTGCTCCGCTACCTGGCGGAGCAGGGCGGGCCGCTCTCGCGCCTGCTCGCCGACCTGCCCCAGACGGTGTCGACGCCGGAGCTGCGCGTGGACTGCCCCGACGAGCGCAAGTTCGCGATCGTGCGGCGCGCCGCGGAGCATTTCGCCGCCCGGTATCCGGTGGCGACCCTGGACGGCGTGCGCATCAGCTTCGCCGAGGGATGGGGCTTGCTCCGCGCCTCGAACACGCAGCCCGTGCTGGTGCTCCGGTTCGAGGCGACGAGCGAGGCGGCACTCGCCCGCTACCGGGCCGAAGTCGAGGGCTGGCTCGCGACCCAGGGCGAGGGGGGGGGCGGCGGGGACAGGATGCGCCCGTGACCCGCACGCGCCACCGGTGGAGCTTCGCCGTCGGGGCGGCCGTGCTGGTGGTGCTGCTCGTGGGGGGTCGGTGGATCGCGCTCGAGACCGCGGAGCGGGCGTGGGCGGCGAGTGTGCCCGGTGGCGACGCCTACCTCGCCGCGCGCGACCTCGCGCGACTGGTGCGCGGACTGATCCTGCTCGTGGCCGTCACGTGGGGCGCGGGCAACCTGTTCCTGGTGTATCGGGCGATCGGCTCCGTTCAGCTGCCGCGCCGTCTGGGCGACCTCGAGATCGTGGAGGCGGTCCCGCGGCGCGTGCTGCTCGGTGGCACGCTCGTGACCGGCGTGCTCGTCGGCGGCATGCTCGCGCTCGGCACCGGCAACTGGTGGCTTTCGGCCGCGCTCGCGTTCCGTCCGCCGCATTACGGCGTCTCCGATCCCGTGTTGCATCGCGACCTCGGCTACTACGTCGCCCAGCTCCCCTGGGCGGATCGCGTCCAGGGCCTCGCGCTCGTCGCCACCCTCGCCGCCACCGCGCTGGTCGCGCTGCTCTATCTCGGCATTGGATCGCTGCGCATCCGCCGCTGGCGCCCCTACGGCAGCCCGCACGCCCGGATGCACCTGGGCGCGTTGCTCGCATGTCTCGCGCTCGCGCTCGGCTGGGGCGCCATCCTCGACCCCGCCGAGACCGTGGCGGG
>DATDFC010000151.1:0-52138 GCA_036522815.1 Gemmatimonadales bacterium
TTGTGCTTCTCCTTGGCCACACGCAGGGTGTCCCGCAGGTCATCCGCGAGCAGCCGGGTCGCGGCGGACTTGGCGTTCTGGACCCGCTCGCAGCGGACCCGCAGGATCGGATCGCCCAACAGGCGAATGCGCCGTACTGCCATGGGCCGCCAATTTGGCGATTTGGCGCCGCCGTGCAACTCGCGCTGGGGAGCGCGCTGGGACGCGCCGGGAGCGTGCACCCGTTTGGTTGACAATCCCGAGTAAGTCCTGTAGGATTCGCTTGATCAGGCCCGGCATTCCAGTCCAACTCGTGGTGCCCAAAGGACTTCCGGACTCCAGATGAGCGGCGGTATTGAAGCGCAGGTCCTCCAGCCCTACAAGTACGGCTTCGTCACCGACATCGAGTCGGAGACCGTCCCGCCCGGTTTGAGCGAGGACGTCATCCGGCTGATCTCGCAGAAGAAGGGCGAGCCCGGCTGGATGGTCGAGTGGCGGCTCAAGGCGTACCACAACTGGCTGAAGATGCCGGAGCCGCACTGGGCCAACGTCCAATACGGTCCTGTCGATTATCAGGCCATCAGCTACTATGCCGCGCCCAAGCAGCGGCCCAAGCTGGATAGCCTCGATCAGGTCGACCCCAAACTGCTCGAGACGTTCGAGAAGCTCGGGATCCCGATCGAGGAGCGGAAGCGGCTGGCGGGTGTGGCGGTGGACGCGGTGTTCGACTCGGTCTCCGTCGCGACCACGTTCCGCGAGGAGCTCAAGAAGCACGGCGTGATCTTCTGCGCCATCTCGGAAGCGATCCGCGAGTATCCCGACCTGGTGCGGCAGTATCTGGGCTCCGTGGTCCCGTACAACGACAACTTCTTCGCGGCGCTCAATTCCGCGGTGTTCACAGACGGCTCGTTCGTGTACGTGCCCAAGGGCGTGCGCTGCCCCATGGAGTTGTCCACCTACTTCCGGATCAACGCGGAGTCGACCGGCCAGTTCGAGCGGACGCTGATCGTGGCGGACGCGGGGAGCCACGTGAGCTATCTGGAGGGCTGCTCCGCGCCGGTGCGCGACCAGAACCAGCTGCACGCGGCCGTGGTGGAGCTGGTGGCGCTCGACCACGCGACGATCAAGTATTCCACGATTCAGAACTGGTATCCGGGCGATGAAGAGGGGCGGGGCGGGATCTACAACTTCGTGACCAAGCGCGGCGCATGTCGCGGCCGAGGCTCCAAGATCTCCTGGACCCAGGTGGAGACCGGGTCGGCGATCACCTGGAAGTATCCCGGCTGCATCCTGCAGGGCGACGACTCGATCGGCGAGTTCTACTCGGTGGCGGTGACCAACCATCGCCAGCAGGCCGACACGGGCACCAAAATGATCCACATGGGCAAGAACACCCGCTCGACCATCGTCTCGAAGGGGATCTCCGCGGGGCGCGGCCAGAACACCTACCGGGGGCTCGTGAAGATCCTCAAAGGCGCCGAGCAGGCCCGCAACTACTCGCAGTGCGACTCGATGCTGATCGGCGATCGCTGTGGGGCGCACACGTTCCCGTACATCGACGTGCGCAACAGCACCGCGATCATGGAGCACGAGGCCTCGACCTCGAAGATCGGGGAAGACCAGATTTTCTACGCCAAGCAGCGCGGGCTGTCGGCCGAGGACGCCGTCTCGATGATCGTGAACGGCTTCTGCAAGGAAGTCTTCAAGGAGCTGCCGATGGAGTTCGCGGTCGAGGCGCAGCGGTTGCTCGGCATCAGTCTCGAGGGGAGCGTCGGATGACGGGAAAGGGGAAAGGGGAAAGGGGAAAGGTGCTCCTCGAAATCAGAGACCTCCATGCCTCGGTGGAAGGTCGGGAGATCCTCAAGGGCGTCGAACTCACGGTGCGCACCGGCGAGGTGCATGCGATCATGGGGCCGAACGGCTCGGGGAAGAGCACCCTCGCGCAGGTGCTCGCCGGCCATCCCGCCTACACCGTCACCGCCGGCCAAGTGCTGTACGAGGGGAAGGACCTGCTCGCGATGGCCCCGGAGCAGCGGGCGCGCGAGGGCGTGTTCCTCGCGTTCCAGTATCCCGTCGCGATCCGCGGCATCACCAACGCCTACTTCCTCCGCTCCGCCGTGAACGCGCTCCGCAAGCACCGCGGTGAAGAGGAGCTGGGACCGGTCGAGTTCATGGACGCGCTCGAGGAGAAGCTCAAGGCGATCGGCTGGGACTCGAGCTACTTGACGCGCCCCGTGAACGACGGGTTTTCGGGCGGGGAGAAAAAGCGCAATGAGATCCTGCAGCTCGCGGTGCTCGATCCCAAGCTCGCGATCCTCGACGAGACCGATTCGGGGCTCGACATCGACGCCTTGAAGACGGTGGCGCAGACCGTCGACAAGCTGCGCCGCCCCGACAACGCCACGGTGCTGGTGACGCACTACTACCGGATCCTCACGCACATCCAGCCCGACGTCGTGCACGTGCTGGCGGCCGGCCGGATCGTCAAATCGGGCGGCAAGGACCTGGCGCTCGAGCTCGAAGAGAAGGGGTACGACTGGCTCCGGACGGAAGCGGCGGTGGCGTGAGCGTCGCGGACCGGTACGTCGCCGACTTCGAGGCGTTCGCGGGCAACGGCGCCGCCGGCGCGCCCGTGTGGCTCAGGCAGATCCGCGAGGGGGCGATCGCGCGCTTCGCGGAGCTGGGCTTCCCCACCACGAAGCAGGAGGAGTGGCGCTTCACCAGCGTCGCGTCCATCGCGGACCGGCGTTTCGTGCTCGCGCATGCTCCCCGCTCACCGCTTCCCGCTCTCGCGGACATCGAGCGGTCGTGTGTCGGTGTGGGTCCGCGCGTCGTCTTCGTGAACGGACGTCACGTGCCGGAGCTCTCGTCGGGCGCGGCGCTGCCGGCCGGCGTCCAGGCGACCAGTCTCGCCGCCGCCCTGAAAAGCGACGTGAGCGGCGAGCTCGCGCGGGCGCACCTTGCGCGCCACGCGCCCTGGCACGACAGCCCGTTTGCGGCGCTCAACACGGCGTTCCTCGCCGACGGGGCGTTCGTGCTCGTGCCCGCCGGTGTGACCCTGGAGCAGCCGCTCGAGCTGCTGTTCCTGTCGAGTGGCGGGCCCGCTGGCGACGGCCCGACCGTGTCGCATCCCCGCAGTCTCATCGTGATCGAGCGGGGCGCTCGAGCCGCGGTGGTGGAGACGTACGCGGGGCTCGGGGACGAGGTGTACTGGAGCAACGCGGTCACCGAGATCGTGGTGGGCGAAGCCGCCCGCGCCGAGCTGTACCGGGTGCAGCGGGAGGGCCCTCAAGGCCTCCAGATCGCAACGACACATTCGCGACAGGAACGCGACAGCTTCTTGGGGCTGCACGTGGCCACGCTTGGCGCGGCGCTCGCCCGCCACGACATCACGACCGTCCTGGCCGGCGCCGGCGCGGAGCTCATCCTCAACGGGCTGTACCTGTTGCGCGACGCGCAGCACGCCGACCACCACACGGTGATCGACCATGCCCAGCCGCACTGCGCCAGCCACGAGTATTTCAACGGCGTTCTCGCCGGGCGGGCGCACGGCGTGTTCAACGGGCGCATCATCGTGCGGCCGGGGGCGCAGCGCACCGATTCGAAGCAGACCAACAACAACCTGCTGCTCTCGACCGAAGCGCGCGCCGACAGCCAGCCGCAGCTCGAGATCTATGCGGACGACGTGAAGTGCACCCACGGCTCCACGGTGGGTCCGATCGACCAGACCCAGCTCTATTATCTCCGCAGTCGCGGGCTCTCGCTCGACGCGGCCCGCAGTATCCTGACGTACGGCTTCGGCGCCGAGATCCTGGACCGCATGCGGCACCCCGCCGTGCGTGAGCGGCTCGAACAATGGATCCGCGAGCGGCTCGCCTGATGCTCGATGTCGCGCGCCTGCGCGCCGACTTCCCGTTGCTCGCGCAGCGGGAGAACGGCCATCCGCTCGTCTACCTCGACAACGCGGCGACGACCCAGAAGCCACAGGCGGTGCTCGACGCCATCGTCGAGTATTACCGGACCACGAACGCCAACGTCCATCGCGGGGCCTACGACCTCGCGATCCGCGCCACCGAGGCGTACGAGGCGGCGCGGTTGAAGGTCGCGTCCTTCGTGCACGCCTGGGCGCCGGAGGGCGTGGTGTTCACCCGCGGCACCACCGAGGCCATCAATCTCGTGGCGGCCGCCTACGGCCGTGCGACGGTGCGGGCGGGCGACAGCGTGGTGGTGACCGCCATGGACCACCATTCGAACCTCGTGCCGTGGCAGATGCTGTGTCAGGAGAAGGGCGCGACGCTGCGCATGGTGGAGATCACCGAGGATGGGCGGATCGATCTCTCCGACTACGGGCGCGCCCTCGAGCGACGACCCAGGATCGTCGCGTTCCCGTATGTCTCGAACGCGCTCGGTACGGTCAACCCCGCGGCGCAGCTCGCCAGGCTGGCGCACGCGGTCGGCGCGGTCGTGGTGGTCGATGGGGCGCAGTCGACGCCGCACCTCAAGGTCGACGTGCAAACGCTCGATTGCGACTTTTACGCCCTCTCCGGCCACAAGATGCTCGGGCCCATGGGCTCGGGCGCGCTGGTGGCGAAGCCAGAGTTGCTCGACGCCATGCCGCCCTACCACGGCGGCGGCGAGATGATCTCGCGCGTGTGGGACGACCACTCGACCTACAACACGCTTCCCCACAAGTTCGAAGCCGGCACGCCGAACGTGGAAGGGGCGGTGGGCCTGGCTGCGGCGATCGCGTATCTGGAGGCCGTGGGCCCCGAGCGGATCGCGGAGCACGAGCGGGCGCTCGCCGCGGCCGCGATCGAGCGCCTCGCGCAGATCGAGGGCGTGACGGTGTACGGCCCGCGCGACCACCGCGCCGGCGTCGTCTCGTTCACGTACGGCGACATCCATCCGCACGACATCGCGACCATCCTCGACCAGGACGGCATCTGCATCCGCGCCGGGCATCACTGCGCCCAGCCATTGATGCGGCGACTCAACGTCCCCGCCACCGCGCGCGCCTCGTTCTATCTCTACAACGGACTGGACGACGTCGACGCCCTCGCCGGTGCGCTCGTCAAGGCGGGAGCCCTGTTTGGATACGTCCCCGCCTGATCCGCAGCTCAGCGCCCTTTATCAGGAGCTGATCCTCGATCACTACCGGCGCCCTCGCAACAAGGGCACGCTGGACCATGCGACGCACTCGGTGTCGCTCAACAACCCCCTGTGCGGGGACGAGATCGACCTGCAGCTGCGCGTGGACGGCGACGTCATCAAGGAGGCGCGCTTTATCGGCCGGGGCTGCTCGATCAGCCAGGCGGCCGCGTCGATGATGACGCAGCTCCTCAAGGATCGGTCGATCCCGCAGGCGCTCGCGCTGGCGGACCGCATGAGCGCCATGATGCACGGCGACGAAGCCGCCGCGCGCGACAAGGCGCTGGGCGAGCTGCGGGCGCTCGCCGGGGTCTCCAAGTTTCCGGTCCGCGTCAAGTGTGCCCTCCTCCCCTGGAATGCGTTGACGGACGCGGTGAAGGCGTGACGAGGCTACATTAGCCTCGCACCCATGACGTCCCCTGCCCCCGCTGCGACCCCGATCCTGGTGCTCGATCGGGTCCGCAAGGCGTTCGCCGGCCACACCGCCGTCGACGACTTGTCGCTCGCCGTTCCCACGGGCGTCATCTACGGGCTGCTCGGTCCCAACGGGGCCGGCAAGACGACCACGATCCGCATGATCATGGACATCCTCCAGCCCGATGCGGGCTCGGTGCGGCTGTTCGGCGCGCCGGCCGGGGGCCGCAGCAACGCCGAGCGGATCGGCTATCTCCCCGAGGAGCGCGGCCTGTATCGCAAGATGCGCGTGCTCGACGTGCTGGTGTTCCTCGGCGAGATGAAGGGGATGGAGCGGCGGCGCGCGCGCCAGCGCGCCGGCGAATGGCTCGAGCGGCTCGGCCTGGCGCAGTGGCGCATGCGCCGCATCGACGAGCTGTCGAAGGGCATGCAGCAGAAGGTGCAGTTCATCTCCACCATCCTGCACGAGCCCGCGCTGGTGGTGCTGGACGAGGCGTTCGCCGGCCTCGATCCCGTCAACGCCCAGGTGATGAAGGACACGGTCCTCGAGCTGCGCGCCCGCGGCGCCACCATCCTGTTCTCGACCCACATCATGGAACAGGCCGAGAAGCTGTGCGAGCACGTGTGCATCATCGCGCGCGGGCGGAAGCTGGTGGACGGCCCGCTGGGCGACATCAAGCGCACCCGGGGCGGACACCATCTCGTCGTCGGATTCGACGGCAGCGTCGGCGCGGCCGCACGAGTGTTTGCCGACGCAACGCTCGTGAAAAAAGTCGACGACTACGGTCAATACGCCGAGGTCGAGCTCGCCCCCGGAGCCGACCCCCAGCGCGTCCTGCGCGACCTGGTGACGTCGGGGGCGCGACTGGCGCGCTTCGAGCTGCGCGAGCCATCGCTCCTGAAGATCTTCATCGACCTGGTCGGCCCGGAGGCGGCGCAGGCCGGCGTGCGACCCGATGCGTAAGATCTGGGCGATCGTGCGGCGCGAGTTCGTGGAGCGAGTGCGGACCCGGTGGTTCTGGGTCGGGGCGCTGCTCGGCCCGGTGCTGTTCGGCGTCGTCTTCTTCCTCTCCGGGCAGCTGGGGCGTGGCGGCGGGCTCAAGCGGATCGCGGTCGTCGACGCCACCGCGACCCAGGTGGGAGCCCGCATCGCCGAGCAGCTCGGCCGGAGCGGAAACTGGGCGACCGAAGTCCCGGCGGCACCCGGCACCATCGACTCCCTGACCGCGCAGGTCCGGGCCAAACGTCTCGACGGGTTCCTCATCGTCACGGACGCGGCGCTCGACTCCGGCAAGGTGGAGTACCGCGGCGCGAACGTGTTTGCCGGCAAGGGCGCCCTGCAGCGCCCCGTGGGCGAGGCCCTGACGGTCGTCCGGCTCCAGCGGGCCGGCGTGGATCCCCAGCTCGTGGCGCGCGCCAGCATTCCGCTACGCCTCGAGACCTGCAAGATCTCGCGCGCCACGACGTGCGGGGAGAGTGCGGCGCAATCGTTCTCGCTCGCTTACTTCATGGGCATCATCCTCTACACGGCGATCCTGCTGTACGGCATCAACGTGATGAGCTCGGTGCTCGAGGAGAAGACGACCCGCATCGTGGAGGTGCTGGTGTCGTCGCTGCGTCCCTTCCAGCTGCTGCTCGGCAAGGTCCTCGGCGTCGGGACAGTGTCGATTTTCCAGTTCCTTATCTGGGGCGTGGCGGGCCGTCTGCTGCTGGCGCGTCGGGCGTCCCTCGCGGCAGGCGATGCGGCGGCGGACGAGCTGTTCCAGATGCCGCATGTGACCGGCGCGACGTTCGCGGTCTTCATGGCGTATTTCCTCGGCGGCTTCTTTCTGTACTCCGCGATGTTCGCGGCGGTTGGCGCCATGTCGTCCACCGAGCAGGAGGCGCGCCAGGCGCAGCAGCCCGTGGCGTGGATGCTCGTCCTGTCGTTCATCAGCATGTTCGCAATGCTGAACGACCCGGGCTCGACCCTGGCCGTGACGCTCTCGCTCATCCCGTTCAGCTCGCCTGTGGCCATGCCGGTGCGGTGGGCCGCGGGCAACCTGCCGGTATCCGAGCTGGCGCTCTCGCTGGCGATCCTGCTGGCCGCGATCGCGGGAGTGACGTGGGTGGCCGCACGGATTTATCGGGTGGGGATTCTGATGACGGGAAAGCGGCCGAACCTGAAGGAGCTGTGGCGCTGGATCCGCACGGCCTAGGACTGGCACAGACTAGACGCACAGACGCGCAGTGGAAAACGGTCTCGCGTAAACAGGATACCCACCGCAGTGAAACGGTTGTGCACTCTCCACCGTGCTTGCGCATCATCTTGGCGTGCCGATCCATCATACCCTCAAAGCATGGCAACACGCACAGCGACTCGCAGTCGAGTGCGCGAAGGCAGCCAATCGGTTTCCGGACGTCGAGCAGACGGCGCTGGCAGACCAGTTGAGGCGGGCCTGTTACAGCATTCCGCTCAACATCGCCGAAGGCACGAGCCGGAAGGGGACTCGAGAGTACCGCAAGTTCCTCGACACTGCGTGGGGATCGCTGGCCGAGGTCCAGTCGGCGCTCGCGATTGCGCGCGATGTCGGCTACCTGGAGCCCGCGGAGTTCGGACGGCTCGAAGCGCTCGCGACGGAGACTAGTAAGACTCTGTTTGGTCTACTCCGGAAGATCAGCCAGGCGGCCGATCGGCCCAAACCCCGTTGACTGTCGTCCGCGGCGCGTCTGTGCGTCTAGCTGTTGCCTTGCCTAGTTCACTAGTTTGTAGGGCATGTCCTTTGACTATGATGTAATCGTCATCGGCGCCGGCCACGCCGGCTGCGAAGCCGCCGTCATGTCCGCCCGCCTCGGCGCCAGGACCCTGCTCCTGACGTCCAACCTCGATACCATCGGCCAGATGTCGTGCAATCCCGCCATCGGCGGCATCGCGAAGGGCACTGTGGCGCGGGAGATCGATGCGCTCGGCGGCATCATGGGGCGGGCCACCGATCGCGCCACCATTCAGTTCCGGATGCTCAATCGCTCCAAGGGACCAGCCGTATGGGCCCCGCGCGCCCAGTGCGATCGCACGCTGTATCGCCGCGCCGTGCGCGCGCTGCTCGAGGGCTTCCCGACGCTCGAGCTCGCCCAGGGGATGGTGAGCGAACTGCTTCTGGACGGCGCCCGCGCGTCGGGCGTCGTGACGGCAGACGGGCGTAGCATTCGCGCGCGCGCCGTGGTCCTCACGGCCGGGACTTTTCTGCGCGGGCGCATTCACCTCGGTACCGACACGCAGATCCCGGCTGGTCGCGCGGGCGATTCCCCGGCCGTCGCCATCGCGGAACACATTGAATCACTTGGACTTACCGCATTGCGCTTCAAGACGGGAACGCCCCCGCGCGTCGACGGCCGCAGCGTCGACTGGTCCAAGGTCGAGCGTCAGGACGGCGACGGGGACGAGTACCGCTTTTCGTTCTACGAGCGCGCGGCGCTGCCGCGCCAGGTGCCATGCTGGATCACGTGGGCTGGTGAAGCAGTGCAGGCGATCATCCGCGCCCACCTGCAGGAGTCCGCGTTGTACGGGGGCGCCATCAGCGGGCGCGGGCCGCGCTACTGCCCCTCGGTCGAGGACAAGATCGTCAAGTTCCCCGACGCCAAGCGGCACCAGGTGTTCCTCGAGCCCGAGGGTCTCGACACACATGAGTTGTACGTGAACGGACTATCCACTTCCCTCCCCGTGCACGTGCAGCTCGAATTCTTGCGGGCCGTACCGGGGCTCGAGCGGGCGCGCATGACCCGCCCGGGCTACGCGATCGAGTACGACTACTATCCGCCCACGCAGCTCACGCCCTGGCTCGAGACGAAGGCGGTGGAGCAGCTGTTCTTCGCGGGGCAGATCAACGGCACGACCGGTTACGAGGAAGCGGGCGGCCAGGGCGTGGTGGCGGGCATCAATGCCGTGCGCCGGCTGCGCGGCCAGGAGCCCGTGCTGTTCGGGCGGGACGCCGCGTACATCGGCGTCCTGGTGGACGACCTGGTGACACGCGGCGTGGACGAGCCGTACCGGCTGTTCACGTCGCGCTCCGAGTTCCGTCTCTTGCTGCGGCAGGACAATGCGCTGCGACGGCTCGCTCCTCTGGCCGAGCGGCTCGGTCTGTTGAGCGCGGCGGAGCTGCGCACCGCGGAGCGGCGGCGCGCCGATGAAGACGGCGTGCTTGCCGCGGCCCGTGCGACGACGATCGCGCCCGCCGCGGCAGCGCCAGTGCTCCTCTCTACCGGCACGACGCTGACGGAGCCGGAGCGCGTGGCCACGGTCGCGCGCCGGCCCGGTGCGTCGCTGGGCGCGCTGCTCACCGCGGCGGGCGTGGCGCTCCCGGCCGATGGCGACGCCGTCGCGAGCGCCGAGATCGAGCTCAAGTACGACGGCTATCTCGCACGCGAACGGGAAGCAGCAGCGCGGCTGGCCGAGCTCGCCGCGTTTGCGCTGCCGCTGGAGCTTCCCTACCTCGAGCTCAAGAGCCTCGCGACCGAGGCGCGACAGAAGCTCGATCGCATTCGCCCGACGTCGCTGGCGCAGGCGGCGCGTATTCCCGGGGTCTCGCCCAGTGACCTGCACAATCTCGTGGTCGAGACGGCGCGCTGGCGTCGGCGCGTAGCCTAGCCCAAGCGCCGTGGCAGGTGTTTCACGTGAAACTTGGTACCGGTTTCACGTGAAACTCGGCCTTTACGCGACTCCTCCAGCTCCCTATATTGGGGCCATTCCAGCGGTGTAGCAATATAAAACATTTATTTTCAACGCGTTATAGAGATGTCACGCGTCATCGCGATCGCTAATCAAAAAGGCGGCGTTGGCAAAACCACCACCGCCGTGAATCTCGCCGCCTCGCTCGCGACCGCGGAGCGGAAGACGCTGCTGGTCGATGCCGATCCCCAGGCCAACTCGACGAGCGGCGTGGGCATCGAGCGCGACCGCATCAGGTACTCGTTGTACGACGCGCTGCTCGATGGCCGGGCGCTCGCCGACGCACGCTTCACCCACGTGCACTTCCCGTATCTCGACGTCGTGGCGGCGACGCAGGACCTGGTCGGTGCCGAGGTCGAGCTGGTCAACAAGCAAGCGCGTGAGACGGTGATGCGCCGCGCCCTGCGCGACCTGCGCGATCAGTACCAGTACGTCATCATCGACTGTCCGCCGTCGCTCGGTCTCCTGACGCTCAACATGCTCACGGCGGCCGACAGCGTGCTCATCCCGATCCAGTGCGAGTACTACGCGCTCGAGGGTCTGTCGCAGCTGCTCAATACCATCAAGCTGGTACAGCGGAACTTCAACGCCGCTCTGGCAATCGACGGCGCGCTCCTGACCATGTACGACGCCCGGCTCAACCTCTCGAGGCAGGTCGCGGACGAAGCCAAGGAGTACTTCGCGTCCCAGATGTTCGCGATCACCATTCCCCGCAACGTGCGCCTGGCCGAGGCGCCGAGCTTCGGAAAACCCATCCTTTTGTATGACGTGCAGTCGGTGGGCGCCAAGAGCTACCTGGCAGTGGCACAGGAGCTCATCCGGCGCGTCGAACGCGGCGGCGTGACGGCCGCGCCCGCCGCCTCCGCCTCCCCTGCTCCGCCCGCTGCCGAACCGCTGCCGGAGGTGCCCGCATGACGGAAACCATCACGAGTCGCCGCCGTCTCGGCCGAGGCCTCGAAGCCCTGCTGGGACCCACGCGCGAGGAAGCGGAGCGCGAAGGCAGCCTCGTCGAGCTGGCCATCGCCGACATCCGCCCCAACCCCTACCAGCCGCGCCGTGACGTCGATCCCGCCGCCCTGGACGAGCTCACCGCCTCGATCCGGAAGGCGGGTCTGCTGCAGCCGGTCGTGGTGCGGCAAGCCCCCGCCCCCCGTGGCGCCAACGGCGGGTTCGAGCTGATCGCCGGCGAGCGGCGGCTGCGCGCCTGCCAGGCACTCGGCTGGGAGAAGATCCCCGCCGTTAAACGCGAGGTGGACGACCGCACCGTGCTGACCCTGGCGTTGGTCGAGAACCTCCAGCGCGACGATCTGTCTCCCGTGGACGAAGCGCGCGGCTACGAGCGGCTCATCGCCGAGTTCAGCCTGACACAGCAGGACGTGGCGGACGCGGTGGGGCGCGATCGCTCCACCGTCGCCAATGCGCTCCGGCTGCTCAAGCTCCCGGCGGCGGTGCTCGCATTGCTGCACGACGGCGGTCTCTCGGTCGGCCACGCCCGCGCGTTGCTCGCCCTCGACGACGCGCGTCTCGCCACGTCACTCGCGAAAGAAGCAGTCGACGCCGGACTGTCGGTGCGCGACGTCGAAGACCGGGTGCGCGGCGGGCGGGCGCCGGTCAGACGCCCACGGCTCAAGCGAGGGCAGGGCCAGGCGCCCGAAGTGCGTCGCATCGAAGACGCGCTGCGGCGCCGGCTCGGCACCGACGTCCGCGTGACGCTCCGCGCCAAGGGCAAGGGACAGCTGCACGTCAACTTCTACTCCAACGACGATCTCGCGCGCCTGCTCGAGATGATTCTCGGTGCCCCGTTCGACGGATGAGGCACAAGGATCGCCGCGTCACCATCGTCGTCCACACCGACGGGGAGCTTGCCTCCCGCCAGTACCGCCTGCCGCTGTGGGCCTTCGAAGCGGGCAAGTGGAGCGCGCTGGTGATCGGCCTGCTGGTCGTATTGTTCTTCGCCTTCGCGGGGCCGATCGGTCGTGCGGCGGCACGCGTGCCGGGATTGGAGCGGGAAGTGACGCGCCTGGAAGAGGAGAACAGCCGCGTGCAGCAGCTCGCCGCGGCGCTGAACCGCGCCGAGGCGAACTACCAGGAGCTCCGCTCCATGCTCGGCGTGAAAGCGCCGCCCGACAGGGGCACGGTTAGCGTCAGCGCGGACCTGATGCGCAGTACGCCGGTGCGGGCCCGGCCTCCTTCGGCGCCGCTACGCTACGAGAGCGGGACGTCGGAGCCGACGCATTGGCCGCTCGATATCGCGGGCTTCGTCACGCGGGGCCAGGTGCGGCCGGGCGATCCCGCCGAGTCGCACCCCGGCATCGATATCGCGGTCCCACCGGGCACACCGGTGCGCGCCGCGGGTGGTGGCGTCGTCGAAGCGGCGGGCACCGACCCCGCCTACGGCCAGTTCGTCCTCTTGCGTCATCCGGGGGGCTATGAAACGATGTATGGGCACGCCTCGCGCATCCTGGTGCGCGAGGGCGATTCGGCGCAGGCGGGACAGGTGATCGCGCTGTCGGGTAACTCGGGGCGATCCACGGCGCCGCACCTCCACTTCGAGATCCGCCGCGAGGGGAAGTCACTCGATCCGCTCACGGTCGTCAAACAGGAGAATTGATATGGCGATGTTCACCGAGAAAGGGCAGGGCGCCCCCGAGGCCGAAGCCGGACTCTCCATCATCGGCACGGGGATGCGGGTCGTCGGGGACATCACCGCCGACGGCGTCGTGAAGATCGAGGGCACCGTCGTGGGAACGGTGCGCGCCGGCCGGCAGGTGCTGGTGGGGAAGGGGGGAGAGGTCGAGGGCGACGTGATCTCGCGCGAAGCGATCATCGGCGGCGAAGTGCGCGGCAGCATCCGCGCCGACGAGCGTATCGAGATTCAGTCCACCAGCGTCGTGCATGGTGACGTGGCGGCCAAGCGACTGCTGGTGCAGGAAGGCGGCGAGATCAATGGCGTCGTGCGCATGGGCGAAGCGGCGCTCGAAGAGGAGCCCGGCGAAAAGGTCAGCGCGGCGCGGTCGTACTGAACGCAGCCCGCGGATATCCACACATCCCAAAGTGCCGATGTGGATTTCATATGTTATTGTGGTGAAATAGCTTAGCTGCATAGGTGATGTGGGAATCTCACGTCACTGTCGATAATCTGGTGAGATAATGTCTCCATACTGGCTCGCCTGATGCGCGCCATCGATCTGGCCGTGCTGGTGTCGTATCTCGACCGCTACCTCCGGATCAGCGAGGTGCCGGACGCTCCCCACGCGCTCAATGGGCTCCAGGTAGCGAACGGGGGAACGATCAATCGCGCGGCGGCCGCCGTGGACCTGTGCGAGGCCACAGTGCAGCTGGCGGCGCAGCAGGGGGCCGACTTGCTGCTGGTGCATCACGGTCTCTTCTGGGGCGGCCTCGCACCACTCACCGGGCGCGCGTATCGGCGCGTGGCGGGACTCGTCAAGCACAACATCGCGCTGTACAGCGCCCACCTACCTCTGGACGTGCATCCCGAGGTCGGCAACAACGCGCTGCTGGCACGCCAGCTGGGCGTCGCCCGGCGGGGCGAGTTCGGAGAGGAGTACGGTATCCGGATCGGCGTATGGGGAGAGGTCGACGTCCCGCGCGCGGCTCTGGCACAGCGTCTGGAAGAAGTGGTTGGCGGGCGCGCTCGCCTCATGGCGTTCGGGCCGGAACACGTGCGGCGGGTGGGTATTGTCACGGGAGCAGCCGGCTCGATGATCGCGCAGGCCGCCGCCCTGGGCCTCGACACCTACATCACAGGTGAAGGGTCGCACCACACGTTCTTCGATGCCGAGGAGCTGGGATTGAACGTGTTCTACGCTGGGCACTACGCGACGGAAACGTTCGGCGTCAGGGCGCTGGCCGAGCGGCTCTGTGCCGAGTTCGACCTCCCCTGGACGTTTCTGGACCACCCGACCGATCTGTGAGCGGTCATGGCACTGCCATGATCCCGACCTCGTCGCCGAAGTCGTCGGCCGCGCGAGACAGACCGGCCGGAACGATCCACTGACCTCCGTCGATTCGCACGTTGAGCCGGTGCAGGCCGCTCGCGATCGGCAGCACCGTTTCCCACGTTCCGTCGTCGCTGCGGTGCAATGGCCAGGGTTGCCAGTCCGTGAAGTCACCGGCGAGCTCGACGCTGGCCGCGGCAGCGGCGACGTGCAGCACCAGCCGGACGGCGCCGTCGGGCTGCGGCACGACGCCGAGCCGGGCGCTCGGGACCGGGTCTCCATCGCGCGGCGGCCGTGAGGCGCTCGGCAGCGAGGTGTGCGACGCGAGCCGGGCCGGGCGCGCGACGCGCAGGCGTACGCCGCCGCTCACGTAGCGACCCGCGACGCTGCCACTCACCGGGTCCGTGGGGTAGCGGCCCCCAGCGAGGAACAGCAGGGTTCGCTCACCGAGCGCGAGCGTCGCGCTCGCCTCGCCGAACACGCCGTGGCCGCCCCCCCGACTCGCGAAGCGGGCGCCGAGCGTCGCATCGAGTGTGACCACCCCGCGACGGGCCTGCGCGGTCGCGAGGAAATCGCTGTACGCCGAGTCCCCCACCAACCAGCGGGTCGCCGATGCCGCCAGCATCACATGGAAACGCTGCCCCCACGCGCCGATGCCGGCGCTCGTGACGGGGCGGCCCGCTGCGCCGTACGCCGTGCGTCCTGCCGTGGCTCCGACCCAGGCGCCGCGGTCCGCTCCCAGGAGGTGCAGCCGCGCGTCGGCGGTGGCGTGCCAAAAGCTGGCGAAGTCGAGATAGCGGCTCGCGCCCAGTGAGCCACCCAGCTCACCCCGCCAGCGATGCCCGGCGGGACGTATCAGGAACGAGCCGGCGACGAGGCCCTGCAGACTACGGTGGCCGCTCTCGAACCGCAGGTAGGTGCCCCGCGCCGTGAGCGTGCCGCTCGGCTGCTCCCAGCGCAGCGCGGGAGAGACGGACGCGGCCGCCGATGGGAGGAAGCCGTCGTAGCGCACGGACGACACGCCGACATCGATGGCCCCGGTGGTCTGGGCCAAGCCGGCAGGACCGCTCAGGAGCGTCCAGGCCGCGGCGACGGACGCGGCCCACGCATGTCGCGCGGCCTCGGGCGGCCGCACGCGCTCAGGGACGGCCGGGGCGCTGCTGGCGGGCCCCCGCGTTGACCTGCACGGCAGCGGCGGCGAGCGCAGCGGCGGCGGCGGTCGCGGACGCGGGTGGCGCACCGAGGGCGATGTCGCGCTCCACGGCACGGCGGAACTCGACCAGGTCGGCGTCTCGGGCTTTCGCGGCGAGCGAGAGTACCGCAGCCGCGGCGCTGTCGACCGGAACGCCGCTCGCGACCAGGTCCGTGAGCACGGCGAGCGGCACGGTGAGCGACTCGCGCCGAATGCGTCGCAGCTCGGTCAGCGTCGCCGGCGGCGCGCCGGCGCGGAGCGCCGCGGCCGCGGACGTCAGCTCGGTCGGCGAAGCGGTGGAGCCGAGGGCGTCCCGCGCGTGACCCAGGTCCACCGCCAGCCGCCGGACGGCAGCGATGATCCGGTCCGCCGTGGCCCGCTTGGTCGCGCCCTCGAGGGCGCGCTGCACCAGCGGCTCGGTGGGGAGCGCGGCCGCCCGCGCCGAATCGACCAGCGCCGTCACGATCGGCCGGCTGATCGAGTCGAGGCGCTGGAGTCGCGGGTCGAGCCCCTGGGCGGGGGCCTGGAGTACGACGAGGGTCGCCGCGACCAACAGCGTCAAGAGCCCCCCCCTCCCACGGTCACGACGGAGCTCGGCGTGCCGTACTCGTCGTCGCGCGCGGCGGGTGCCGCGGGATCGGCCAGCCAGCTGACGCCGTCCACCAGGAACGCGTAGCGGTACCGCCCCGGTGTCAACGGAATGACGGCGGTCCACACGGACTCGCCCTTGCGGACGCGCTGCATCGGCGTGCGGGCGGCATCCCAGTCGTTGAAGTCCCCCACGAGCGACACGGTCGTAGCACGCGGCGCGACGACCACGAAAGCGAACTCGCGCCCGCTCGCGGGTGCGGAGCGGGAGGAGCGATCGAGCCGCCCCAGCACGACGGCGACGAACACCGCGGCGATGGCGAGCGCGCCCAACGGCACGAAGGGAACGATGCGTGGCCGCGTGAGCCAGTCCCAGGCGGCATGGGCCGCCCCTGCCGCCCGGCGCGGCGGGAGGCGCCTGACCTGCTCCATCACGCGCGCGTCCAGGCCCGCATCAACCGTCACCGGCCGGCGCAGCTGGCGCACCACACGCCCGATCAGCTCTTCATCCGGCTCAGACACGTTCCGCCTCTCTGAGAATGGCCTGCAGCTGCTCGCGTGCGCGCTTCACGCGCATCTTGAGCGCCGACACCCCCGCACCGGTCAGCCGCGCCATTTCTTCGTATTCGAGATCCTCGACGTGCTTGAGGAGGAACGCTTCCCGGTATTCCGGGGTCAGCCGCGCCAGCGCCCAGCGCACCACGTCCTCGCCCTCGGTCTGCTCGGCGGCGCTCGCGTGGGCGACGCCGTTGAGCGCGGCTTCGTCGCGCACGAAGACGCGCCCGCGCTTCGCCGCCCGGGCGCCCGTCGTGCGGCACCGATTCACCAGAATGCCGTACAGCCATGCGCCGAATCGCGCCGCGTCGTCACACCGCTCGAGCGAGCGATACGCCCGGACGAACGCGTCCTGAAGCGCCTCCTCGGCGTCTTCGCGATTACCGAGCATGTGCACGGCGTAGCGGGCCAGGCGGTCACGGTACCGCGCGACGAGCGTGGCATATGCCTCGGTGTCGCCGCCGAGCACCCGGCGCACCGCTTCCACGTCGCTCGTCCCCACGCTGTCTATACCCATGCGCGCCCCCGCGCCGTCACATTCTGGCAGGGCCGCCGGCCGTGTGACGCGGGCCGGCGAACGGAGGTATCCTACCACGGAGCGTCGCCCGGCCCCGAACGAGGAGTCCAATGTCGAAACATATCACGCGTTATGCGGTCGCCGCCGCTCTCCTCGCCGCGTGCTACCAGGACGACGCGAGCGTGGCGGCCCCTCAGGCCGTGCGGCCCCAGATCACGGTGCGGCTCACGGACGCCCCGTTCCCATACGACTCGCTCCACAGCGTGAACATCTACGTCGTGCGGATCGAGGCCAATACCGCAGCGGACACGAGTGGTGGCGGCCGATGGGCGCTCATCACCGAGCCCCGGAAGACGTTCGACCTGCTCGCCCTGCAGCAAGGGGCAACGACAGTCCTGGGACAGGGGGAGATGCCCGCGGGGGAGTACCACGCGGTCCGGATGACCATCGACACAGTCCGATCGTCGATCACCTGGAACGACGCGGCCCAGCACGCGGCGCACGTGAACTGGCACGGCTGGACGACGATCTACGCCTTCGTCGAGTATCCGGTCGAGGTGGCCGCTCAGGGCGCCGACATCGTCCTCGACTTCGACATCGGTCGCAGCTTCCTGTTCAACTACTACGGCAACTACGAGTTTGACTTCACGCCGCAGCTACGCGCGATCAATTCGGCCGCAGCGGGTGCGATCGCCGGCACGGTGACGCAGGGCTCCGGGACGACGACTAGTGCCGTCCCGAACGCGCAGGTGTCCGTGTTCGTGCCCAATCCAGGGCAGCCGGACAGCATTGCGTATCTCGAGGCGACGGGCCGCAGCGACTCCGCCGGCCGGTACAAAGTCGGCTTTCTTCCTCCAGGCACCTACATCGTCAGGATCGAAGAGCCGTTTCTTCCATACCTTGAGCCCGTCGTCACGCCAAACGTCCAGGTGGGGGCGCGTGACACGACGCGCCTGTCGGTCGCACTCCCGAGTGCCGGATCGAGCGGTGCGTACCTGCGTATCTCAGGGTCGACCTCCGTGGGCGTCGGCGGGAGCATCACGCTGTTCGCGGCTGTCGGTGATGCGCAAGGCAACCTCGTTTCGAATCCGGCGGTGTCGTGGACGAGCGGCGATCGCTCGATCGCCGAAGTGTTCGGCGTTGGAGACACGGCAACGGTCCTCGGACATCAGCCCGGTCTTGCGACCATCGTGGCCGCGTGCGATGCCTCGGTGGTCGGCACTCCGTGCGGATCGCTGCGCGACTCGGTCACGATTCAGGTGAGTGGAACCCCCTCTGCGGTGGCGGCCGTGGAGGTGCGTCCTGCGAGCGCGACCCTTGCAGTGGGCGACACCATGAGATTCGACGCCACACTACGGGACTCGGCGGGCAACATACTCACGGGCCACGCGGTCTCGTGGTTCCCGAGCGACTCGGCTTTCGCCATCATCAACAACTTCGGCACGTCGATCATCGGGCGGGGGATGCGGGTCGGCAGCGCGCTGCTGCAGGCCACGAGCGAGGGCAAGACGGGGCAGGCGACGATCACCGTGCACTGACCCGGGGGGCTCGCCGCGCGTCTCCCCGGCCGGTAGTTTGCGGGTTCCCCCGTTCCCTTGTCGGGAGGACTCGTGCGTCGCATTCCACTCCTGGGCCTGGTCCTCTCGGCGGCCTGCGCCCGGCCGCCCCAGGCGATCACGCCGCCTCAGCCCGGCCTGTTCGGTCCCTCCAGTCAGCCCGTGCTCCTGCCGCCGCGCTTCGGTGAGCCCGGCGTCCCGCGCACGGACGCCGATTGGCGTGCCGTCGGCCGCGAAGCGGCGGCGCTCTTGTCACAGTACGTCGCAATCAACACCACCAACCCTCCGGGCAACGAGCTCAAGACGGCCGAGTGGCTCAAGGCCGTGCTGGCGCGCGAGGGGATCACCGCGCAGCTGTTCGAGCCCAAGCCGGGGAAGGCGAACCTGTACGCGCGCGTCGCCGGAGACGGCAGCGCCCGCCCGCTCATCCTGCTCAACCACATGGATGTCGTGCTCGCGAGCCCGGAGTACTGGAAAGTCGATCCCTTCGCCGGGACCGTGCAGGACGGCTATCTGTGGGGACGTGGCGCGCTCGACATGAAAGGCGAGGCGATCACGCAGCTCATGACGTTGCTCACGCTCAAACGCGCCGGCGTGGCGCTCAAGCGTGACGTCATTTTCCTCGCCACGGCGGACGAGGAGGTAGGTGCCGGCGTCGGGGCCGCGTGGATGGTGGAGCATCACCCGGAGCTGGTGCAGGGCGCCGAGTTCCTGCTCACCGAGGGTGGCACGATCCGCGCGGGTCCCACCGGGCGGATCGAGTACTACGGCGTCGGGACCACCGAGAAGTCGCCCTTCTGGCTCGAGGTCACGGCCCGCGGCACGGCGGGACATGGCTCCCGTCCCACACCCGACAACCCCGTCCACCGGCTGGTGCGGGCGCTGAACCGCATCGTGAACTATCAGACACCGCTGGTGGTGACGCCGGCGGTGGAACGCTACCTGCGCGATCTCTCGACCATCGAGCCCGACCCGGCACGGCGCGCCTGGCTCGCCGACGTCCGCGCGGCGCTGCGCGATTCGGCGGCCGTCCGCGCCCTCACGGCGGACCTCACCTATAACGCGCTGCTCCGGAACACGATTTCGATCACCGGGCTCACCGGCAGCGACAAGACCAACGTGATTCCGCCGGTGGCGAGTGCCGGGCTCGACGTGCGCCTCCTGCCGGGCCAGGACCCGCAAGCGTTCCTGGCCGACCTCGTCCGCGTGGTCGCGGACAGCGCGGTCGCCATTACGCCGCTCGGCCCCAGCTGGCCGGCGACCGAGAGCCCCACGGACACGGAGCTGTTCCGCTCGATCGTGGCCGCGGCGCGCGAACGCTCGCCCAGTGCGCTGGTGACCACGCCGCCGCTCACCGGCTTCACCGATAGCCATTACTTCCGGCAGCTCGGCATCGTGAGCTATGGACTGTCGCCGTTTCCGCTCAACCAGACCGAGTCCCGCGGCGTTCACGGGAACGACGAGCGGGTGAGCCTCGACGACGTCACCTTCGGCGTACGCTTCGTGTACGACGTCGTCTCTCGCGTCGTCGCGAAGTGATCGGGCTGTTTCTCCATCCGCGACGCCACCCGCCGGCGCGGGAGCGGCGTCCGCCGGTGTTCGAGCGGCTCACCAAGGCGCGCGTGGGCTGGGTGGTAGAGCGCCTGGCCGCGCCGTTCGCGCGCTGGGACAGCGCGCGGCTCGAGACTCCCGAGATCGCGCTCCCGGTGCGCGACCTGGACCCCCGGCTCGTCGGCTACCGCATCGCGCTCGTGACCGACCTGCATCACGGGCCGGCCGTTCCGGAGCGCTGGTTCACGCGCGTGGCGGATCGCCTGGCCGACCTCGCGCCCGATCTCATCGCCCTGGGCGGCGACTTCGTGAGTCACGCCCGCAGCGATCTGGATGGCCTGGACGACATCCTGGCGCGGTTTCGCGCCCGCGACGGCAGTGTGGCCGTGCTCGGCAATCACGACCACTGGGTCGATCCGGACATGGTGAGCCGCACGGTCGAGCGCGCCGGCGCGCGCCTGCTCACGAACCGGCACGAATTGATCCGCCGGGGGACGGCGGCGCTCGCCGTCGCCGGCGTCGACGACTTCAGCCACGGCGCCGTGCGGCCCGACGAGGCGCTCGCCGGCGTTCCCCCCGACGTGCCGCGGGTGCTGCTGTCGCACAATCCCGATCTCATCGAGTATCTCCCGGCCGGACTGCGTGTGGACGTGATGCTGTCGGGGCACACCCACAACGGCCAGGCGCACCTGCCGCTCGTCGGACCGATCATCGCGCCGTCGCAGTTCGGCCGCAAATACCTGCACGGCCTGAAGCGCGCGGGGGAGACGTGGCTCTACGTGTCGGCGGGGGTCGGCAGCGCGGCGATTCCCCGCTGGGGCAATCCGCCGGAGCTGCCCGTGCTCCGGCTGACGGCGGCGTAACGCGCTACTTGAGGGAGACGACGAACCGCACGATCACGGTCTCCGCCGTCTGGGGCGCCACCGTGCAGAAACAGTCCATACCGATCAGGCGCTTGACACCCAACACCTCCGCCTCCGCGATCCCCGGCACATCGCGGTACGCGATCTCGAGCATGGTGCCGTCGATGATGCGGTAGGCCACGGGGCGACCGCACAGGCGATGGTGCGGATCGATCTTCGCGAGTCCCTCGCTGAGCCGGTGGCGGATTGCGCTCGCCTGCTCGGACTGGGCGACGGGGACTTCGGTCACGGGACCGCTCCCTGGCGGTTGGCCGACACGGCGGCGGCGTTGCGCCGCAGGCCGGCGGCGCCGGGGCGCTCGAACGCCGTGTCGCCGAAACGGCGCTCGAGCTCTTCGGGCGCGAGGGCGAGCAGCGCCCCCAGGTCTGGCGCGGCGACCTCGGCGCGCGCGGCGAGCTCGGGGTCGGACGTCGGCTCGGCAAACGTGACGTTCCACGGGCACACGTCCTGGCACACGTCGCACCCGAACAGCCAGTCGCCCACCATTCGGCGCTCGTCGTCGCTGAACGGCGCGGCGTGCTCGATCGTGAGGTAGGAGATGCAGCGTCGCGCATCGAGCACCCGGGACTCGACGAAGGCGTCGGTGGGACAGGCGTCGAGACAGCGGCGGCACGTGCCGCAACGATCGGCCTGGAACGGGAGATCGGGGACGAGCTCGGCATCGGTAAAGATCACGCCGATGAACGTGAACGATCCGATCGTGGGATGGATCAGCATGGTGTTCTTTCCGATCCAGCCCAACCCGGCGCGCTGCGCCAGCTCGCGCTCCGGCACCGGCCCCGCATCCACGTAACAGCGCGTCCTCGCCCCCGGCGCGATCTCCCGGACGGCCGTGGCCAGCTGCTCGAGGCGACGGCCGATCACCGTGTGGTAATCGCTGGACCAGGCGTACTGAGCGACTCGCCCCGAGGTCGTACTGACCCCGGGCGCAAGCCCGGGGTCAGTCGAGCCATGGAAGTAATTGGTCAGGGTAACCACGGCCACCCGGGCGTCCGGCACGATGCGGGCGGGATGCTTGCGCTTCTCGGCCTGGCGATGCAGGTACGTCATGCTGCCCGCGTAGCCGGCCGCGAGCCACTGATCGAGCTCGTCCGCACGCGCGCTGGCCTCGAGGCTCGCCACACCGACGGCATCGAAGCCCAGGTCGAGCGCTCGACGCTTCAGCGCGACGGTGTCGCGTGACGTCCTCGCGTGACGGTTCTGCTCGACGTCTTTCATAGATGCATCGTCTCTCGCCGCCATCTCGCGAACCGTACGACGTCGTCGAGCGGTGGCGTGGCGTCTTCGTCGCCGTACGCGGTGAACATGCGCCAGCGCAGGTACTCGCGCGGCGGCACCGGCAGGAACGGCGCCCGGCGGTACCAATCGCGCGCCCGGGCGCTCCAGGCGAGGCGAACGAGGTCGAGTGCCAGGCGCGGGCTCACGAGCGCCCGCAGGGCGAGGCGCACGGTGAGCGCCGACCAACCGCCGCGCGACTGCATGTGAGGCAATCTACTCGCGAGGTGTGCCCGGCGCGCTTTTCCTCCTGTATATTGACCGCCTATGACGCTCGCCGGCCGTCACACCGACACAGCCGCCGGGGCTCACCCGCTCGCCCGCTACCGGAGCGAGTTCCCGATCTTTCAGGGCGGCATCTACTTGAACACGTGCTCCCTCGGTGCCCTGGGCGAGCGCACGCGCCGGCGCGTGACCGAGTTTCTCGATGTCTGGCAGCGACGCGGGGCGTCCGCCTGGTACGATGTCTGGTGGGGCGCCCTGGGGGAGCTGCGCGGCCGGTATGCGCGCGTCGTGAACGCCGGCCCCGCGGAAATTGCGCTCGCGCCGAGCATCTCGGTCGCGCTCTCGGCCGTGGCGGAGGCGCTCGACTACGCCCGCCGTCCCCGCGTGGTCGTCACGTCGCTCGATTTCCCGACCGTCGCCTATCAATGGCTGGCTAAGCGGCCGCGTGGTGTGGAGCTGGTGGTGGTCGAGAGCCCCGACCAGGTTTCGGTGCCGGTCGAGGCGATCGCTCGGGCCGTGGACGAGCGGACCGCCCTCGTGGCCACTTCGCACGTGTACTTCACGAGCGGCGCGATCCAGGACATCGCCGCGGTCGCCGAGGCCGCGCACCGGCGCGGCGCGCTGGTACTGGTCGACGCCTACCAGTCCGTGGGGCAGCTTCCGGTGGACGTGAAGGCGACGGGTGTGGACTTCCTGACCGCCGGAGGGCTCAAGTGGCTGCTGGGCGGGCCGGGCATCGTGTTTCTGTATGCGCGCGAGGAGCAGGCGCGGCGCCTGGCACCGCAGATCGCCGGCTGGTTCAGCCACAAAACCCAGTTCGCGTTCGACCCGCACTCTCTCGAGCTGCACGATGACGCCCGCCGCTTCGAGCTCGGCACCCCTTCGCTGGCGGCGGTGTACGCCCAGCTCGGTGGTCTCGACTACATCGAGGAGATCGGGGTCCCCGCGATCCGTCGCGTGACCGCCGGGCTCACCGAAGACCTGATCGAGCGGGCGCGGGAGCGCGGCTTCCGGCCCAAGGTCGCGCCGCGCGCCGCGGATCGCTCGGCTATCGTCATGCTGCCGGCGGCCGATCCGGCGGCGGGCGTCCGACACCTGGCCGCCGCCGGCATCGTCGCCGACGCGCGCCCGGGACACGTGCGCCTCTCCCCTTTCTTCTATAACCTGCAGGACGACCATGTCGCAGCGCTCGAGCAGCTCGCCACGGACGGCGATCACTGAGGACGAACGACTCCTCTCCCAGGTTCCGCGCGAGCGCCGCGCCTTCACTAAGACGGACTCGTGGCGCGTGCTCCGCATCATGGGCGAGTTCGTCGAGGGGTTCGATACGCTCTCGGACGTCTACAGCGCCGTCACGGTGTTCGGGTCGGCGCGCACCCCGGCCGACGATCCCTACTACGAGCAGGCCGTGGAAACCGCGCGCCTGCTCGCCCAGGAGGGCTTCCCGATCATCACGGGGGGCGGGCCCGGGATCATGGAGGCGGCCAACCGCGGCTGCCAGGAGGGGAACGGCCTCTCGATCGGCTGCAATATCGAGCTGCCGTTCGAGCAGGGACTCAACCCTTACGTCGAGCGCGCCATCAACTTTCGCTACTTCTTCGTCCGCAAGACGATGTTCGTGAAGTATTCCACGGGGTTCATCGTCTTTCCGGGCGGCTACGGCACCATGGACGAGCTGTTCGAAGCGCTGACGCTCATCCAGACCGGGAAGGTGAAGCATTTCCCGGTCATCCTGTTCGGCCGGGCGTACTGGCAGGGGCTCGCGGAGTGGCTGCGTGACCGCGTCGCCGGCGAGGGAAAGATCGCGACGACCGATTTGCAGCTCTTCACCATCACGGACAGCCCGCGGGAGGCGGTGGCGATCGTGCGGCAGGCGCGTGAGCGCCGCACACGGGCGCTCCCGGCCTCGGCGGCCGACAGCGACGTCTAGCGATTGGGGACGCCACCATGACTCGCAAGGACTTCCTGCGCGGCCAGCGCATCGATCCGAAGCCGATCACCGGCCGGGAGACGATCCCCGAGCTGGTCGACCAAGCGTTCCTCGCCTATAACGCGGGCCGTCTGGCGGAGGGGTGCCGGCTGTTCGCCGAGCGGATGCTCGAGGACGACGTCACCGTCGGGATGAGCCTGACGGGGGCGATGACCCCCGCGGGACTCGGGATGTCCACGATCATTCCGCTCGTCGAGGCCGGGTTTCTCGATTGGATCGTCTCCACCGGGGCGAACCTCTACCACGACGCGCATTTCGGGCTGGGGCTCACGATGCATCGCGGCACGCCGTTCGCCGACGACGTGGAGCTGCGGGAAGAGGGCGTCGTGCGCATCTACGACATCTTCTTCGACTACGAGGTGCTGCTCTCCACCGACGCCTTCATCCGCGACGTGTCGGCGGCGCCCGAGTTTCAGCGGCCGATGAGCACGGCCGAGTACCACTACCTCCTGGGCGGCTACATCCTCGAGCGGGAGAAGGCGCTGGGCTTGTCCCGCAAATCGCTGCTCGGGGTGGCCCACCAGTGCGGCGTGCCGATCTACACGTCGTCGCCCGGAGACTCGTCCATCGGCATGAACGTCGCCGAGCAGGCGCTCACCGGCTCCCGGCTGCGCTTCGATCCGAGCGCCGACGTGAACGAGACGTCGGCAATCGTGTTCGACGCGAAGACGCATGGCGGCAAGAGCGGCGTCCTGATCATCGGGGGCGGCTCCCCCAAGAACTTCGTGCTGCAGACGGAGCCGCAGATCCAGGAGGTCCTGGGCATCAGCGAGAAGGGGCACGACTACTACCTGCAGATCACCGACGCCCGCCCCGACACCGGCGGCCTGTCGGGAGCGACGCCCGCCGAGGCGGTGAGCTGGGGCAAGGTCGACCCCGACCAGCTCCCGGGCACCGTGGTGTGTTACCTCGACAACACCGTCGGCTTTCCCATCGTCGCGGCGTACGCGCTCGCCAAGCGGAAGAAACGGCGGCTCAGACGGCTGTACGATCGGCGCGACCAGGTGTTGCGCCAGCTCACCGAGGCATACCGCGAGGCCAAGGCGGACCGCGACGCCCGCGCGGAGGCGACGACTGTCGACCGCAGACCCTGAGTTCGCGGCTCCCGCCGCGACGTCCCGGGCGTACGCGACGTACGCCCTGGGGTTGCTCACGCTCATCAACCTCCTCAACTATACCGACCGCAACGTCGTCTTCGCCCTGTTCGAGCCGATCAAGCGGGAGCTCGTCCTCTCCGACCAGCAGTTGGGGTGGCTGGGATCCGCCTACGTCGTCGTGCTCTCCCTGTTCGCGCTGCCGCTCGGCGTGCTGGGCGACCTGAAGTCGCGGCGCGCCGTGATCGCGTTCGGCGTCGGGCTGTGGAGCGCCTGCACCGCGCTGGGCGCGGCCGTGAGTCGCTTCTGGCAGCTGCTCATATGCCGGGCCCTGGTGGGCGTGGGGGAAGCGGGCTACGGTCCCGCCGCGCAGGCCCTGATCGCCGAGTTCTTCCGCGGCCGCCGCCGCGCGTTCGCCATCGGGATCTACTCGGTCGGCATGGCGTTCGGCGGCGTGCTCGGCATCTGGCTGGGCGGGGTGCTCGCCGAGCGCCACGGCTGGCGGGCGGCCTTCGTCGTGCTCGGCGTGCCCGGATTCGTGCTGGCGCTGCTGGCGTCGCGGCTGCGGGACCCGCGGCGTCGCCCTCCCCCCACGATCCGCGCCACCGTGGAAGGGTGGTACGCGCGCGGGCGCGCCCGGGCGCGACAGGCCGTGCGTCTCGGACAGCCGCTGATCGTGCTGACGCTCGTGGGGGCGGCGCTCTCCGGCGCGCTCGACGTGTTCCAAGGGCTTCCACCCGGCATCGACACGGCCGTGTTCGCCGCGTGCGTGAGCGTCGGCGGCGTCTGGACGGTGGTGCGACTCGTCCCCCTCGCCGTGCGCCGGACCAGCGAGGCGACCGAAGTAGCGGCCACGGCGTTCGGCGATTTCCTCCAGGCCTCGGGCACCGTTCTGCGGACGCCGACGCTCATCTGGATGTTCCTGGGCGGAGCGCTGGTCACCTTTGCCGTGAACGGCCTGATCGCGTGGGCGCCGAGCTTCCTCGAGCGCACGCACGGGCTGTCGGTCGCGACCATCGGGCGGCAGTTCGGCGTGTGGGGGCTCGCGGGCGGGGCGCTGGGGGCGCTGTTCGGCGGGCGCACGGGCGACTGGCTCCTGGCGCGCTGGAGCGGCGGCCGGGTGGTCGTGTCGGGTGCGGGGTTCGTGCTGGGGGGTCCGGTGTGCGCCGCCCTGCTCCTGATCGACGAGCTGCGGCTGTTCGTGCCGCTCCTGTTCGGGACGTTCTTCCTGTACTCGTGGTACAACGGGCCGCTCTCGGCCGTCATTCTCGACGTGGTGCCGGCCGCCGTCCGGGCATCGGTGCTGGGCGCCTTCGTGCTGTTCTCGCATCTCGCGGGCGACGCCATCGCCCCGCCCCTGATCGGTTACCTCTCCGACCGCTTCGGCCTGCGGGCGGCGATGCTGCTGTTACCGACGGCCGGCGCCGTGGGGGGACTGGTGATCTTGATCGCGCTCACGACCGTGGGGCGGGACATGGCGCGGGTAAGAACGTGATTGCGGATTGCGGATTTCGGATTGCGGATTTGCGCGGACGAGCCCACAAGGCTCCAATCCGCAATCCGCAATCCGCAATCCGCAATTGCTGTGAGGCGGGGCAATGAAGGTCGCCGTCGTGTTCGACACCCTCCACCCCGACTGGGAGGACGCCGACTACAAGAAGGAGGTCGACGCCAAGGTCGAGGAGGCGGAGTACGACGTGGCCCGGGCGCTGATGGCGCTGGCGCACGACGTGCTCATGGTCGGCGTGGCCGAGCAGCTGGCGCCGGTGCTCGAGCGGCTCGCGGCCTTCCAGCCGAAGCTCGTCTTCAACAGCTGCGAGTCGTTTCGCGGCCGGGCGCGCCACGAGTACGCGTTCGCCACGGTGCTCGAGATGCACGGATATCGCTACACCGGCTCGTCGCCCACGGGGTTGCTCGTCGCCCGGAACAAGTCGCTCACCAAGAAGATCCTGGCCCACCACGGCGTCCGCGTGCCGGCATTCGCCGAATTCGGGCCCGGTGAGAAGCCGGTGCGCCCGTCGGAGCTGCGCTTCCCGCTGATCGTGAAGCCGCTGCTCGAGGACGCCTCCGTGGGGATCTCGCAGGCATCGGTCGTGGAGGACGACGCGGATCTCGCGGCGCGGGTGAAGTTCATCCACGAGAAGTTTCACCAGGCCGCGATCGTGGAGGAGCTGATCGAGGGGCGGGAGCTGTACGTCGGCCTGGTGGGCAACCAGACGCTCCAGGTGCTGCCCATCGTCGAGCTCACGTTCGGTGAGTCCGACGGCGAGCACCGCATCGCGACCTACAAGGCGAAGTGGGACGAGGAATACCGCAAACGCAAGAAGATCAAGAACGTCTTTGCCAAGGGACTGTCGGACGAGATCGCTGCGAAGATCGGGGACATCTGCACCACCGCATTTCACGCGCTCTGGCTGCAGGACTACGGCCGCGTGGACCTGCGGCTGACCCACGACGACGAAGTCTACGTGCTCGAGGTGAATCCCAATCCATTTCTCGCCGCCGAGAACGAGATGGCGGACGCCGCGGAAAAGGCGGGCATGGGCTACACGGACTTCATCCAGCGGATCGTGGACGAGGCGATGGCGCGTGACTCCACGTAGGCGCGAGGTGCCGACGCCGGAGCTGCGCTGCCCCACCTGCGCGGCCGAGATCGCGCGCTTCTGGGCGCACTGCTCGAACTGCGGGCGCCGGCTCGAATGGCGCGATACCACGAAGCAGACGGGTGCGGAGTGCTACTACTGCGGCTGGGTCGTGTCCGACAGCTTCTCGCACTGCCCCTGGTGCGGGCGCGACATCGCCGACAACGACTCGAGCGCCGAGCCGCTCAAAGCGCCGAAGGGGTTCCTGTATCACCGCCGCTGCCGCTGGGGATGCGGCGGCGGCGTCATGTACCCGATGCGCTTCTGCCCGTGGTGCGGCCGCCCACAGCGCTGGTTCTATCGGGAATTCCAGAACATCTGCCCCCATTGCAGCAAAGGGGTCAACGACTGGATGGAGGTCTGCCCCTGGTGCGGGGAGGACGCCACCGGCCGCGACTTGATCCGCCAGGCGCTGCGCCGGGTGCGCCAGCTGCTCGTGGTGGGTCGCCTCAAGGACTGGAATTACAGGGTCTTGCTCCGGCCCGGTGTCTCGGGCGTGACGCACCGCACCCCCAAGATCATCGAGATCGAGCGCCGCTACGTCACCGGCAAGCGGCGCCGCGACGAGATCTCCTGGAACATGCTCACCGGACTCATTCTCCACGAGCTGGGCCACTCGTTCCTGTACCACAACTGGTCGTTCACCCGCACGGGACGGTTCCGGCGCGCTTTTGGCGAGGTGCGCAAGGCGTACCGGGTGGCCGACTCCAAGTGGGTGGACTTCGAGCGCCGCGGCGTGACGACCACGCTGCCAAACTACGTCACCGCCTACGCGGCGACGCACCCCCAGGAAGACTTCGCCGAGACGTTCCGGTTCTACGTCGCGCGGCGCGGTCGGCTGCGCGAGCTGTTCGCCGAGTTTGGACGGAAACGCAAAGGCGTCCCCGTGTTCGAGAAGTTTCTGCTGTTGCACGACCTGATCCGCAGTCTCAGGGGATGGCGCTGAACTAGATTACATTGCTCGAACGGACATCGTGCATAAGGAGTCCCATGGCCCTGATCCGCACCTCCAACCCTGCCTTGAACGCGCGCACCTTCGCCGACCTGCGGCGCGATCCCACGGCGCCGCCCATGACGCTCGAAGGAACGGTCAACAAGGCGGCGTTTCTCCTCTTTCTGGTGGTCGTGCCCGCGGCCTGGGTCTGGAGCCAGGTGCGCGCCGCCCTCGACCCATCCGTGGCGGCGCCCTGGATCGTGCTCGGGGCGATCGGCGGGCTGGTCGTGGCCTTCGCAACGGTTTTCAAAAAGGAATGGTCACCGTTCACGGCGCCGGTATACGCCGCGCTCGAGGGGCTCGCGCTCGGCGGGCTGTCGGCGCTGCTCGAGGTCAAGTACCCCGGCATCGTGATGCAATCGGTGGGTCTGACGTTCGCGACCCTGGCGGCGATGCTCGTGGCATATCGCACCGGGCTGATCAAGGCGACCGAGAAGTTCAAGCTCGGCGTCGTGGCCGCCACCGGGGCGATCGCCCTGTACTACCTGGTGGGCTGGGTGCTCTCCTGGTTCCACGTCGCCATGCCGTTCCTGCAGGGCAACAGCACCGCCAGTCTCGTGGTGAGCGGGATCATCGTCGTCGTCGCGGCGCTGAACCTGATCCTCGACTTCGACTTCATCGAGACCGGCGTGGCCGGCGGCGCCCCGAAGTACATGGAGTGGTACGGGGCGTTCGGCCTGATGGTCACGCTGATCTGGCTGTACCTGGAGATCCTGCGGCTGCTGGCCAAGTCCCGCAGCCGGCGTTAGCCATCCTGGAGGGGCGCGGCATGCCGCGCCCCTCCGTTTCCGCTCAGCCCGCAAAGCAGTAGGCGCAGCCCTTTTCCTGCGAGCGGTTGACGGCGATGACCCCGGAGGGCACGACCGTCACGCCCGGCAGCAGGTTGGCAATCCATTCCTTCTTGATGGTCTCCGCCTGCATGCCCATCTGCTTCGCGAACATGCCGCTGTAGATCGTGAGCGCGACGTTGCAGATGCCGAACAGCACGCCTTTGGCGGCGAGCTCGTCCACCGCCATCCCCGGGATCGGGAGCTCGCCTGCCTTCACTTGCGCGAACGTGTTGCGCACCGCGGCTTCTTTCGTGACCCCATCGTTGAGCTTGAAGAACTCACCGAACTTGTACTTGGCCCACATCGGGCTCTGGATGCCGAACGGAATGCCGGCGTGGCGCAGCACGATCACGACCGTGTTGTCCGCGTCACTGGTTCCGTAGTTCTCGTTCGTCGTGTTGAGAAACACGCGGGCCCAGGCAAACCCGAAACCACTGTTCGGCTCGGGAATGTCGAAGATCATCTTGTGCTTTCCTGTCATCTTGTTGAGCCAGGCCTCGAACTCGGGGTTGGCGGAGACATCGCGCGGGGACCGCGGCTGTGAAGCGGCCGCCAACGGGGCGACCAGACTGCCCAGGCCGAGCGCGGCGGCACCGGCGGCGATCCGCCCCAGGAATCCGCGGCGGTGCGTAGTGTGGTTGTCGATCTCCGGCATATAGACCCTCCTATGGGGTGGTGGAACGGTGATGTCGAGCGGCCTGCGTCGGATAGGCGACGTCCGGGGGCGCGTCGCCGTTCGGCCAGTCGTGGACCTTGTCGGGAAAATCGGGGCGGGCGTGGGCGTTCACATACGCCGCCACGTCGAGCGCTTGCTGATCGGTCAGGGTGGCCGGCTGGTCGAACGGCATGTTGTCGCTGATGAACGCCGCGGCGGTCCGGACGCGCGCCATCCCCGCGCCGATGTTGTACGAGTACGCTCCCCACACCGGAGGGGCGACCGCGGTACCCTCGCCTGCCGCCCCGTGGCACTTGACGCAGCTGGTCGCGTACACCCGGGCGCCCGCCGCCGTGTCGGCCGTGAGGGCCGCCCATTTCGCGAGCCGGTTGGACGCGGGCGCCGGGGCGACCGGTACGTCGCGCGACAGGAACCACAGGTACGCGACGATGTCGCGCATGTCGGCACCGTCGGCCGCGAGCGGGTGGCCGTTCATGCTGCGCCGAAAGCAGTCGTTGATGCGGTAGGGAAGCGTCTCGACCATGGCGCTGCGTGCCCGGTACTGCGGGTAGCGCGCGAATACGCCGACCCAGGAGCCGCTCGGGCGGCGGCCGGCATCCAGGTGACAGCTCACGCACCGCAGCTTGTTGCCGACGTGCCCGGGCAGGCTCTCGGCCGTCGCGACGAGCAGCGCGCGACCGCGCCGAATCGCCACGCCGAGCGGACCGTCGGGGATGAGGGAGTCGGCCGGACCGTGCGCCGCCGGGTGCGCGGCCGCGGCGCGCGGGCGATCCGCGCGACACCCACCCGCGAAGACGACCGCGGCAGCCAGGCCCAAGGACGCGAGGGGGTGCATCGCGAGGCGGATACTATCACGCTTTGTCGAGTGTCGCCACTTCAGTCTCTACCCTGCAACCTTTTGGCGCCGTGACACATCCCATATCCGTGGCACCCGCGATCGCGGGCGCCGTTCCCGTTTCCGTCGAGGTCATCTATGTACCGCTGGCCGCTCGGCTTCCTCCTCGTCGCGACAACGCTCGCCGCCCAGCAGCCGCCCGACACCCCTCCGGATTCGGCGCGCGTGGCGCGCGTGCTCGCCCTCCTCACGACCTCCGATTCCACGGTGTGCGAGCTGGCGGCACAGGCGATCGGCAACGCCTGGGGGTGGTCCTGGCAGCCGCAGCTGCTCCCGACCCCGATGCCGATGCCGATGCCCACCCCGATGCCGATGCCGATGATGCGCCGGGGGTTCCACGGTCCTCGCGTGCGGGTGCACCTCGCTCACCGCGGGCGCGGGGAGGACGCCGCGGCGTTCGGCGCGTTCCGCGCGGTGCTGCGCGACGCCAACCGCTGCGTGCGCAACCTCGCCGCGCGCGTGCTCGGCCGGGCCGGGGCGTCCGGGAGCTATGACGCGTTCGTCGCGTTGCTGCGCGAGGCGGCTCCCGGCCTGCGGGAAACCGGAGCGCTTGGGCTGGGCGAGCTCGAGGACCGCCGCGCGCTCGACCCGCTGCGCGATGCGCTGCGCGATCGGGACGCGCGCGTGCGGGCAATGGCGGCACGCGCTGTCGGAGCGATCGGGGACTCGAGCTCCGTCGCGATGCTCACCAAGGCTTTGGGGGATGACGCCGCGCCGGTGCGCCAGACCGCGGCGTGGGCGCTGGGCCAGCTCGAGAGTCCCGTCGCCCTGGCCCCGCTCGGCGGCGCGCTCAAGGACACGTCAGCCGGCGTGCGCCGGACGGCTGCCTGGGCGCTGGGAGCAATCGAGGATCGCGCGGCCGTCGATCTGCTGCTGCCGCTGCTGCACGACCCGGTCGCCGCGGTCCGACTCGCCGCGACCCACGCCCTGGGGCAGATCGAAAGCCCGCGGGCCGTCCGGGATCTCGGGGCGCTCGTCCGAGATCCGTCGCCCGACGTGAGGCGCGCCGCCATCTGGGCGCTCGGTCAGATCGAGGATCCGAGCGCGGTCGCCCCGCTCAGCGTCGCCCTCAAGGACTCCGACCCGCGGGCGAGACAGCTCGCCGCGTGGGCGCTCGGTCAAGTCGAGGACCCGGACGCGATCGATCCCCTGGCGGGCGCGCTCAAAGACCATGAGCCGGACGTGCGAGTCGCCGCGGCATGGGCGCTGGGCCAGATCGAGAGCTCCCGCGCGGTCGAGCCACTCAAGGCCGCGCTCCAGGACGAGTCCCCCGACGTTCAGGATGCGGCGGGCTGGGCACTCGACCAGATCGACTCCGAGCGGCCCGTGCGCGTGCGCGTACGGCCGCGCGTCAGGAAGCCGATTTAGCCGATCGTGAGCCTCGCCACTTCCTCGGCGAACGCACGCGATCGCGCGACCTGTTTCTCGTAATCGCTCAGCTCGGCGTCGCGGCGCGCCGCGTCCCAGCCAAGCGCCGCCGCCATACGATCCGCCACGACGCCCGCGGCGGAGAGCGCCTGGTCCCGCGTGGCGTAGAACAGATGCAGCCGCCGGATGAGCATGTCGGGGAGCCGCAGTGCCATCTCCCGCTCCACCGCGTGCGTCACCTCGGCCCAGACCTCCGGTCGTCCGACCACGATCGGCTGCCCGAGGGCGCGGTCACGGTCCACGACGTTCAACACCGCCGCCGCTTCGCTCCCGTACGCCCCCACCAGATACCGCGCGGTCGACTCCCGCGCTCCCCGCTCCGTCGCCGCCTTCACCAGGCCCTCCAGGTCCGCGGTCTCGCCGCCGGGGAGCGGCAGCCGCTCGGTCCGGGGCCGGGCGGCGCGGGGGCGACCGTCCAGCGCGCTCAGCCGGGCGGCGACACGGTCGACCACTTCCCGCGCCATGAGCCGGTACGTCGTGAGCTTGCCGCCCGCGATGGTGAGCAACCCGCCGGGGCCCTCGACCAGCCGATGCTCCCGCGACGTGGCCGACGGCGCCACAGCGCCCGCGCCATCCGCTCGCAGCAGCGGGCGCAGGCCCGCCCAGGTTGCCACGACGTCCCGGGGCGAAAGACGCGCCGTGGGGAAGAACCAGTTGGCGGAGCGCAGCAGGTACACGACGTCCTCGCCGGTGGCGCGAACGTCGTCGGGCGAAGTGTCGTCGTCGGTGTCGGTGGTGCCGATGTAGCTGAGATCGCCCCACGGCAGCACGAACATCACGCGCCCGTCGAGCGGCGAGGTGAGCGTCATCGCGCGGACGTGGCCCAAACGCCGGCGCGGCACGGCGACGTGCGCGCCCCTGGTCAGGCGCAGCAGCGGCGCCGCGTCGGGCGCTTCGAGCCGCCGCAGCTCGTCCGTCCAGGGTCCGGCGGCGTTCACCACGACGAGCGCGCGGACGCTGTACTCCTGGCCGCTCAGCCCGTCGCGCACCGCGGCGCCGCGAATCCGTCCGTCCGGCTTGAGTAATGCGGTGACGCTCGCGTGGCTCGCCACGAGGGCGCCCGCCTGCGCGGCGGCGCGCATGGTCGCGAGGGTGAGCCGGGCGTCGTCGGTCTGCGCGTCGAAGTAGAGCGCCGCGCCTTGCAGGTCCTTGTCGCGCAGGGCCGGCTCGAGCCGGAGCGTCGCCTTGCGCCCCAGCCAGCGATGCAGGCCCACGTTGCGGAAGCCGGCGAGCAGGTCGTACAGCCACAGCCCGGCCCGGAGCCGCCAGGCCGGCACGCGAGCGCCCCGATACGAAGGCAACACGAATTGAAGGGGGCGGACGAGATGGGGCGCCACCTGGAGCAGGACCCGTCGTTCGTGCGACGCTTCCCGCACCAAGTGGAACTCGTATTGCTCGAGGTAGCGCAGTCCGCCGTGAATCAGCCGGGACGAGTGCGACGACGTGCCGCTCGCGAAGTCGCCCTTGTCCACCACGGCCGTGCGAAAGCCGCGCAGCGCCGCATCGCGCGCGATCCCCGCGCCGGTGATTCCGCCGCCGACGACGAGCACGTCCACGGGCTCGGCCGCCATTGCCGCGAGGGCCTTGGCGCGCGTGCGGTGCGAGAACTCTGTGTCGCTCGTCGGCGTTCCTCCGGCTTGGCCCGCGCCCCGGCACGGTGGTAGGTTTCGATCCGTGAGCGCGGAGGAGAATGTAATGCCAGCTGGAAACGGGCGGCGTGTCGCGGTCGTGGCCGGATGTCGGACGCCCTTCTGCCGCTCGGGCACCGCGCTCAAGGACGTCCGGGCCGTGGATCTCGCCCGCTTCGTCGCGCGCGAGCTGCTGGAGCGCACCAACCTGGCCGGCGCCGACGTGGACGCGGTGATCTTCGGTCAGGTGGTGCCGTCGGCGCTCGTCCCGAACGTGGCCCGCGAAGTGAGCCTCCTGCCCCAGTTTCCCAAAGAGATCCCCGCCTACTCGTTGAACCGCGCTTGCGCCTCGTCCGGTCAGGCCGTCGCCAACGCGCACGACGAAATCGTCTCCGGTCATGCCGACGTCGTGCTGGCCGGTGGGGTCGAGTCGCTCTCCGACATTCCGATCCTCGCCTCCCGCCGCCTCGCCGACATTCTGGTCGAGGCGAGCAAAGCCAAGTCGCTCGGTGCCAGGGTACGCGCCTTCAGTCGCATCCGGCCGCGCGACCTCGTGCCGGTCTCGCCCGCGATCGCCGAGCCGTCCACCGGCGAATCGATGGGGCAATCGGCCGAGAAAATGGCCAAGGAGAACCGCATCTCGCGCGAGGCGCAGGACCGCTGGGCGCTGCGCAGTCATCAGCTCGCCGCTCGCGGGACGGATGACGGCCGCCTTACCGCCGAAGTCGCGGCCTGGTTCCCGCTGCGGCCGGGAGACCCCGTGTTCACCACGGACAACGGCATCCGCCGCGACACCTCGCTCGAGCAGATGGCGAAGCTCAAGCCGGTGTTCGACCGCCGCTACGGCAGTGTCACCGCCGCGAACTCGTCTCCCCTCACCGACGGGGCGTCCGCCGTGCTGCTCATGAGCGACGCCGCGGCGCGCGCGCTCGGCTACACCCCGCTGGCCTACATCCGCTCCTACGCCGTGGCGGCGGTCGATCCCGGCTGGCAGCTCCTCCAGGCGCCGATCTTCGCGGTCCCGCAGGCGCTCGACCGGGCCGGCATCGGCTGGGGGGATCTGGGCGTGATCGAGGTGCACGAGGCGTTCGCGGCGCAGGTGCTCTCGAACATCCAGGGGTGGGCCGCGAAGGGGTGGGAGATCAACGAAGACCTGATCAACGTGATGGGCGGCTCGATCGCCATCGGCCACCCGTTCGGTGCGACGGGCGGCCGCATCGTCACGACGCTCGCGAACGAGATGGCCCGTCGCGACGCCCAGTTCGGCCTGTTGTCGATCTGCGCGCAGGGCGGGATGGGTTTCGCGATGGTCCTGGAGCGCCGCTGATGCCGCCGGCGGGGCCCGGCGCCGCCGCGCTCACCTGGGAGCTCGCCGAGTCCGTGGCGGTCGTCACGTTCGACCTGAAGAATGAGCCGGTCAACAAGATTTCCCGAGCCGTGAAGGACGACGTGCTCGCGACCCTCGCGGCGCTCGAAGGCGACCGCGCCGTGCAGGCGGTCGCGTTCTTCTCCGGCAAGCGCGACAATTTCATCGCCGGCGCGGACATCGAGGAGTTCGTCCGCCTCACCACGGCGGCCGAAGCCGAGCGACTCTCCGCCGATGGGCAGGAGCTGCTCGACCGGGTGGCGCGCTTCCCCAAGCCGATCGCCGTGGGCATTCACGGCGCGTGCCTCGGCGGCGGGCTCGAGTTCGCGCTCGCGTGTCACTACCGTGTCGCGTCCGATCACGCCAAGACCCAGCTGGGGCTCCCCGAAGTGCAGCTCGGCATCCTGCCCGGCGCGGGGGGCTGCCAACGCCTGCCGCGGTTGATCGGCGCCCGCGCGGCGCTCGACATCATCCTCGCCGGCAAGGTCGAACCCGCCCAGAAGGCGTTCCGGGTCGGGATCGTGGACGAGCTGGTCTACCCGGCCATCCTGCGCGACGTCACCCTCGCCGCGGCGCGCCGGCTGGCGGGCGGCTGGCGGCCCCGACGCAAGCGGCGCGGCGGCCTGGTGGCGTGGCTGCTGGACGGCAACCCGCTCGGGCGTCGTCTGGTGTTCCGCGCGGCGCGCAAGCAGGTGTTGCGGCAGACGCGCGGGCACTATCCGGCTCCGCTCGCCGCGCTCGACGCGGTGCAGCACGGCTTGCGCCACGGCCTGCGCGCCGGCCTGAAGCGGGAAGCGCAATTGTTCGCCCAGCTCGCCGTGTCGGACGTGTCCCGCAAGCTCGTCCAGATCTTCTTCGCGACCACCGCGCTCAAGAAGGACTTCGGAGTCCCGAACCCCCCGACACCGGACGAGGTGCACCGGCTGGGAGTCGTGGGCGCGGGGTTCATGGGATCGGGCATCGCGGGCACGGCCATCGCGCAAGCCGGGGTCGACGTCCGGATGAAGGACGCCGACCTGCCACGCGTCGCGAAGGGACTCGCGGCCGCGCGCGAGATCCTGGATGACCGGCTCAAACGACGCCGCATCACGAAATACGAGCACGCGCGGCTCGTCGCTCTGCTGTCGGGTGGCGCCGACTACGCGGGATTCGGCCGCGCCGAGCTCGTGATCGAGGCGGTGTTCGAGGAGTTGGGGGTCAAGCAGCAGGTGTTACGCGAGGTCGAGGCGACGACGCGCCCGGAGGCCGCGTTCGCGTCCAATACCTCGACCATTCCCATCCACCGGATCGCCGAGGTCGCCACCCGGCCGGAGCGCGTGATCGGGATGCATTTCTTCTCTCCCGTCGCCCGCATGCCCCTGCTCGAGGTGATCCCGTCGGCGCGGACCAGTCCGGCTGTCGTGAGCACCGCCGTCGCGTTCGGCCGCCGCATGGGGAAGACGGCAATCGTCGTCAAGGACAGCCCCGGGTTCTGGATCAACCGGATTCTCACGCCCTACATGAACGAGGCCGGCTATCTCCTCGCCGAAGGCGTCGCGATCGAGGAGCTGGACGCCCTGATGGCCGACTGGGGCTTCCCCGTCGGACCGATCACGCTGCTCGACGAGGTCGGGATGGATGTGGCCGAGAAGGTGGCCGGCGTGATGCATGCGGCCTTCGGCGAACGGCTGGCCCCGGCGCCCGCGTTCGCCGCGATGGTGAAGAGCGGCCGGTTGGGGCGCAAGGCGGGCAAGGGATTCTACAAGTACGCGGGCGGCAAGAAGGGGGCGGTGGACGCTGGCGTGTACGAGCTGATCGGCGTGCATCCCAACGGAGGCCCGCGTCCCGCGGAGATCATCCAGCGGCTCGTCCTCATGATGCTGAACGAGGCGGCGCGGGCCGTGGCGGAGGGCATCGTCCGCACGCCGCGCGACGGCGACATCGGGGCCATCTTCGGCTTCGGGTTTCCGCCGTTCCGCGGCGGGCCACTGCGGCACGCCGACGACCTCGGCGCCGCGCGCATCGTCGGGGAGCTCGAGCGACTCGCCGAGCGCTACGGCCCCCGCTTCGCACCCAGCGAGGCGCTGCGCGACCAGGCGGCCCATGGTGGCAAGTTCTATCCCTGATGTTGCGGACCGGGCTCCTGTGGCTCAGCGAGCAGCCCCGGGTTTTCCGCTTCATCCGAGGGGCGCGCCGCTTCGCCTCGCGCTTCGTCGCCGGCGAGACTGTGGACGCCGGCGTCGCCGCCCTCACGGATCTGAACGCGGCGGCCATCACCGCGAGCCTGGACGTCCTGGGCGAATCGGTGCACAACGCCGCCGAGGCGCACGCCGCCCGCGACACGTATCTCGAGACGCTCGACCGCATCAGGGCCGCCGGGGCGGACGCCAACGTCTCGCTCAAGCTCACGCAGATGGGGTTGGACATCGACGAGCGGCTGTGCATCGAAAACCTGCGCGCCATCATCGCGAGAGCCCAGTCGCACGGCTCGTTCGTGCGGATCGACATGGAGCAGTCGGAGTACGCCGAGCGTACTCTGCAGCTGTTCAAGCGCACGTTCCATCCGGAGTTTGGGAACACGGTGGGCGTGGTGCTGCAAGCGTACCTGCGTCGCACCGAGCAGGACGTGGAGCAAATGATCGCCCTCGGCGCGCGCGTGAGGCTGTGCAAGGGCGCCTACCAGGAGCCCGCCACGGTCGCGTTCCCCGACAAGCGCGACGTGGATGCGACCTACGTGCGCTGCATGGAGCGGCTGTTGTTGCGGGGCACCTATCCGGGTATCGCCACACACGACGCGCGCATCATCGAGCACGCCAAGGTCTTCGCACGCGACAAGGGCATCGCCCCCGCCCGGTTCGAGTTCCAGATGCTGTACGGCGTGCGGCGCGACCTGCAGCTCGCACTCCGGCGTCAGGGCTTCAACGTCCGCGTGTACGTGCCGTTCGGCACGCAGTGGTATCCCTACCTCATGCGCCGTCTCGCCGAGCGGCCTGCCAACGTGGCGTTCCTGCTCGGCAACGTGCTGCGGGAGTTTCTACGGCGCCGCTGACGGACGACACCCTGGGGGGCTACTGGCGGGTGCACGAGCGCGCCCCCGCGTTCGGCGGCGCCGATGGACGGCCCTACTCGGTAGGCACGTTCGTGGACGAGATCCCGGATGCGCAGGGCCGCTACGGCGCGGCATTGCTGTTCGTGCGCTGGTCGGACGCGGGCGACCGGCCCGTCGGGCACCTCGAGACCGAGTACCTCGCCTCCGGCGCCACACCGGCAGAAGCGCTCGCGCCGCTGCTCGCGCTCACGCTGCACGAGCTGAAGCATCATCTGGACCGCTGCATCGAGCGCCAGGGACACCCGTGACCAGCGGCGTGGTCCTGGCCCGCACCGGGGCGAGCTACCGCGTGCACACCGACCAGGGCGAAGTCACGGCGACGCTGCGCGGCCGCCTCAAGCACAAGGACGACGACCGCGTCGTGGCGGGCGACGTGGTCGATCTGGAGGTGCGCGCCGACCGCACCGCGACCATCTCCCGCGTCCGGCCGCGACGCTCCGTGCTGGCGCGCCGCGTCGCGGCCGGCGACCGCGTCGGCCGGCGCGCTCAGCCGATCGCGGCCAATGTGGACCAGGTCGTCGTCGTGGCCGCGACGCGCGACCCGGAGCCCAATCCGCGCATGCTCGACCGCTTCCTCGTGATCGCGGAGGCGAATCGCCTGCCCGCCGTGATCGTCCTGAACAAGATCGACCTCGACCGCGCCGCGCTCGCGCCCCTGGTCGCGCGCTATGCGCCGGCCGGCTACCAGGTCCTGGCCACCTCGGTCACCGATCCAGCGGGCCTGCCCGCGCTGCGCGACCTGCTGCGGGGCCGGGAGTCGGTCCTGGCCGGCCCGTCGGGCGTCGGCAAGTCGAGCCTCCTGAACGCGCTCTACCCCGGCTTGAACCTCCGCATCGGCGAGATCAGCGAGAAATGGGGCACCGGCAGGCACACCACGCGCGCCGCCCTGCTGGTGCCGCTGGCGGGGGGCGGCTACGTGGTCGACACCCCCGGGCTGCGGGAGGTGGGAACCTGGGGGATCGACCCGGAGCTCCTGGCGCTCTGCTTCCCCGAATTCCGCCGCTTCCTCGATCACTGTCGCTTCGACGACTGCCGCCACCTCGCCGAGCCGGGATGCGCGGTGCGTCAGGCCGCGGCACAGCACGTCGTGGAGCCCGACCGCCTGGAGTCCTACCAGCGGGTCTACGAGGAGATCAACGTTCCTTCCTGGTCCAGCGGTCGGCGTCGCGCGCGGTGACTGGAGATCGTAGGCGGCCGATCGACCTGCTCCCGCCCGAAGTGTGGGAGAGCCCGGACGTCACTGATTTGATGCGCGCTGTCCGGCACGGCCAGAATCACGAGATCGACGCTCTTCTCGTAGGAGGTGCGGGCGCCAACGACAGAACGCAAACAGGCCTGACGCCTCTTCTCTTGGCGACCCTCGCGAATGAACCGCGGATCGTGAACACGTTGCTCCTGCACGGTGCGGATCCCAATCTGAGAGGCCGCAACGAAACGCCGCCGCTTGTTACGGCGGTGATCGCAGGGTTTACGGACTGCGCGATCGCTCTCTTGACGCATGGCGCCCTGGTTGATGCAAGTGGCCCGGACGGACGAACGCCACTGAGTTGGGCGGTCCAGTTGGGTCGTGCGAAAATGGCTGGCCAGTTGATCGAGCACGGCGCGAACCTGAGCCAGCGCGACCCCAGCCAATGGACGCCACTCCACTGGGGGGCGTGGCTCGGGGGCCTGGAGCTCGTCGAGCGACTCGTCACCGCCGGGGCGCTGATAGACGAGTCGAACGAACAGGGGTTCACGCCTCTCGTTCTCGCCGCAGACCGCGGTCATTCTAGGGTGGTCGCTCGGTTGCTCGCCGCGGGCGCCAGCCCCAACATCGCGGGGTCCCGCGGCACGACTGCCCTGATACTCGCAGCTCATCGCGGTCATCCGGGTACCGTGCGGTTGCTGCTGAAGGCCGGTGCCGAGCCTAACGCGCGTGACGAGACGGGGCGTACCGCCTTGATCTACGCCAGCGCCCGGGCAGATCGCCGCTGCGTGTTGGTGCTCCTCGAGTTCGGGGCGGATCTCGCTATCGGGGCCGCCACCGTGCCGCCACCGATTGTTCGCCGCCACACCAGGGCGAAGCAGAGAGCGTGGGGTCCTCGTCTCGTGTTTGCCCTGTCCAGTCGCCGCTCGTTTCATAACTTGACGGTTGGCGTGTCGTGGTTGAGCCATGACGAAAGGACACGAGCGTTCGCGATCCTGGCGAGGGCCCTCAAACTCATCGTCGACCATGATCCGGGACGCTTTCGGATTATGACACGCGACCTGAAGAGGATCCTCGTTGGTCTCTTCCCGGGTGCGCGCGGGAGATACGTTCCCGGGTTGGACTTGTGCCTGCTGGATTCCGAGTTCGTGTTGTCACAGGAGACGACTCCCGCCAAGGTGGCGTGCGTCATCGTTCACGAAGCGACCCACGCACGCCTGCGCCGCCTCGGCTTCGGGTACGCGGAGAGCGAGCGCACACGAATTGAACGGACCTGCGAACGTGCTGAGGTGGCGTTCGCGTGCAAACTCCCGGACGCCGACGGGCTGCTCGATGAGGCTCGAAAGGAACTTGAGCAGGTCCGCGCGTCCTCGTACACGAACGAGGCCCTGCGACGGGGTAACATCGAGGCCTTGAAAAAGATAGGGATGCCAGCGTGGTTCATTCGTGCGTTCGAGTGGTGGTCAAAGCGTCGGGTCTCATGACCTAGTTGTCCGTCACGGTTCCTTCCTGGTCCAGCGGTCGGCGTCGCGCGCGGTGACCTTCGCCATCATCCGGGTGAACGCGTCGTCCAGGTCGATGTGCTGGGAGTTGGCGATGCAGATGACGACGAACAGGATATCGGCGAGCTCCATGGCCAGGGATCCCTCGGCCTCCTCCTTTTTCTTGGTCTTCTCCCCGAACCGGTGGTTGATCTCGCGGGCCAGCTCTCCCACCTCTTCGGCCAGCCGGGCCAGGTTGGTGAGCGGCGAGAAATATCCCTCCTTATATTGACCGATCCAGCGGTCGACCGTCTGCTGGGCTTCGCGCAAGGACACGAGAGACTCCGGGGAACCGTGAACGCCGAACTGCCGCCGCTCGTCGCGCCGTTTCGCGGTGAGCGGTATGCTTCCCGCGACCGCCTCAGCGCGCTGGTCGCGCCCCCCTACGACGTGATCTCCAAGGAGGACCGCGCGCGCTATGCGCGGGATCCCCACAATATCGTCCACCTGATCCTGCCGGAAGCGCCGATCGGCGGGGACCGCTATGCGCAAGCGGCGGCGCAGCTCGCCGCGTGGCGCGACGCCGCCGTGCTGCGCGCCGACGCCGCGGACTCGGTCTACGTCGTCGCGCAGGACTACACGCTTCCCTCGGGAGAGCGGCGCACCCGCACCGGGATGTTCGCCGCGGTGCGCGCCGAGCCGTTTGCCACGCGCCGCGTGCGCCCGCACGAGCAGACGCACTCGGCGCCCAAGGCGGACCGGCTCGCGTTGCTCCGCGCCACGCGGACCAGCCTGGAGTCCATCTTTCTCCTCGCTCCCGATCCGGATCGCGCCTTGGCGCGCGCGCTGGTGCAGGCGTCCTCCGGCGCGCCCGCGGCCCGGGCCGAGCTCGACGGCGTGGGGATGCGCCTGTGGGTGGTGTCCGGGGACAAAGCTGCGGAGCTGTCCCGCGTGGCCGGGCGCGCCCAGCTGTACATCGCCGACGGCCACCACCGCTACGAGACGGCCGTCGCCTACGCGGAGGAGACGCCTGGCGCCGACCGCGTACTCGCCTTCGTCGTGTCGGCGGGCGATCCCGGCCTTGCGATCCTCCCCACTCATCGGATCATCTTTGGCTCCGGGCGGGACGCCGCCAAGCTGCTCGAGGGGTGGCGCCGCTGGTTCGACGTGGGACGGGTCGCGCCCTGCATGGACCGGGTCGAACGGCTCGCCGAGCTGGGACAGCAGGGGACGGCCTGCATCGTCGCGTTCCCCGGGGCCTACGACGTGACCCTGGTTTTGAAGCGCGGGGTGTCGCTCGATGGCGCGCCCGGTCTCGGGAATTCTCCTGCGATCCGCGCGCTCGACGTCGCCCGTATCGAGTCGCTCGTCGTACAGTACATTCTCGGTGCGGATCCCGCGACGCCGTCGCTCGCCTATACGCCCGATCCGCGCGCGGCGTTCGACGCGGTGCGCAACGGCAAAGCCGCCGCGGCCGTCCTCCTCAATCCCACCAAAGTGGACGAGGTGTTCGCAGTCGCCGACGCCGGCGACGTGATGCCGCCCAAGTCCACGTACTTCGTGCCGAAAGTGCCGAGCGGGCTGGTACTGCGGCCCCTGGTGTAGTCGTCCGGTGACCACGCTGTAGCACTCCCATGGGGCCGCCGGCGCTGTATTTTCCCCGGCATGCCGCGACCCCGTGACCGCGTCCTGCAAAACCTCGAAGCGATCTACCGCGAAGCGTACGACCGTGCCAAGGCCGCGGGCGACCAGGCCCGCATGGCGGATCTCGACGCCGCCTACCAGCGCGAGCAGCTCCTGCTCGAGGTGCTGCTGGACATCCGTGACGCGCTCTCGACCGCGGTCGCGCCCGGTGGCGAGGGCCGTGGCGACCGGGCGGCGGGGTCGGACCCGATCGCCGCGCTCGAAACCATTCATCGCATTACCAAACTCCGCTGAGGACCCTGTCTATGATCCGGAGCCCGGCCGCGGCCGTGCTGTGCCTTTCCCTCCTCGCCTGCGGCGGTAAGGCCGACCTGGTCGTCACCGACGGCGTGCTCTGGACCGGCCTCTCCCACGGCGCGCCGCGCCCGGGCACGGTCGCGATCGCTCGCGGGAAGATCGTCGCGGTGGGCGATTCCGCCGCGGTGGCGCGCTATCTGGGTCCCCGGACGACCATCGTGCGCGCCCGCGGCGGGCTCGTCATGCCCGGCTTCACCGACGGCCACACCCACTTCATCGACGGCGGGTTCCAGCTCGCGTCCGTGGACCTGCGGGACGCGGCGACCCCCGCGGAGTTCATCCGTCGCATCCAGGCGTACGCCAAGACGCTCAAGCCGGGGGAGTGGATCCTGGGCGGCGACTGGGATCACACCCGCTGGCCGGGACAGCGACTGCCCCAGCACCAGTGGATCGATTCGGTGACGCCGGATAATCCTGTCTTCGTGAGTCGGCTGGACGGGCACGAGGCGCTCGCCAACGCAGCCGCGATGCGCGCGGCGGGCGTCACCAAGGCAACGCCTACGCCCCCGGGCGGCGAGATCCTGCGCGACGCGCGCACCAGGGAGCCGACGGGCATCTTCAAGGACGGGGCGCTCGACGTCGTCGGGCGGGCCGTCCCCGAGCCGTCGCCTGAGCGGCGCGACTCGGCGCTGGCGCGCGCCCTGGCCCATGCCGCCCGCCTGGGGGTGACCGCCACCGCGCACATGTCCGCCTCGTGGGCGGACCTCGCCGGCTACCGCCGGCTCGAGCGGGCCGGCCGGCTTACGCTGCGGGTGGCCCTCTACCTCCCGCTCGATGCGTGGCGCGCCGTGGCCGATACCGTGCGCCACGCGGGAAGCGCCGGCGACGCCTGGGTGAAGATCGGCGGCGTCAAGGGCTTCATGGACGGGTCGGCGGGCTCGCGGACCGCATACTTCTTCGAGCCCTACAGCGACTCGGCGGGATACTACGGATTGCTGCAACACCCCGAGGCGGACATGCGCAGCTGGATCGGCAACGCGGACTCCGCCGGGCTTCAGGTCGCGGTGCATGCCATCGGGGATCGGGCCAACGCGATCCTGCTGTCGATCTACGACAGCGTCGCGCGGGCGCACGGTCGGCGCGACCGCCGCTTTCGCGTCGAGCACGCCCAGCATTTGCGTCCCCAGGACATTCCCCGGTTCGGGAACCTGGGCGTGATCGCGTCGATGCAGCCCTACCACGCCATCGACGACGGCCGCTGGGTGGAGCAGCGCATCGGCCCGGTGCGGATCAGGACGACGTACGCGTTCCGCACTCTGCTCGCGACCGGCGCCACACTGGCGTTCGGCTCCGATTGGACGGTCGCGCCGCTCGACCCCGTGCTCGGCGTGTACGCCGCGGTGTCGCGGCGCACGCTCGATGGCAAGAATCCCAACGGCTGGATCCCGGAGCAGAAGATCGGTGTGGACGAGGCGCTGCGCGCCTATACGTGGGGCAACGCCTTCGCAACCTTCGACGAGCGCACGCGCGGCGTTCTCGCCCCCGGCTACGACGCCGACGTCGTCGTGCTCGACCGCAACCTCTTCACGCTGCCCGCCGATTCGCTCGATCAGGCGCGCGTGCGCTACACCATCGTCGGCGGCAAAGTCGTCTATGAGAAGCAGTGAACCCCGAGCCCCGAGCCCCTATTCCCCATATTCCAGCCCCGTTTCCTGCGTCGTGAGCGGCTGGGCGCCTTCGTGCTCGACCCCTGCTTCGAGCACCTCGCCCAACACCAGCGTGTGATCTCCGCTCGGCAGCGTAGCCACGACGCGGCATTCGACCCACCCGAGCGCGTCGGCCAGCACCGGGACGCCCGACGTGGGCGCGGGTTTGGTCTTGATGCCCTTGAGCTTGTGGGGCGCGCCGGCCGACGCCCGCCCCAGCTTCTCGGCTACGTCGCGCTGACCGGCTCGCAACACGCTGATCGCGAAGTGATGCGCGTCGCGGATCATGCCGATCGTCCTGGAGCGGTTCTCCACCGCCACGACGACCATCGGCGGATGGAACGAGGCCTGGCTGACCCAGCTGGCCGTCATCCCGTGCTCCTCGCCGCCGAGCTTCACGGTCAACGCGTGCAGGCCGCTGGCAAAGCGCTCGAGCACGTCGGGTATCGCCGCTCGGTTCATGTCGGCAAATATTGCACGGCCGACTATCTTTGAGCCATGGCGACGCGCACGCAACTCGGGCCCCGGGCCGCCAAGGCGCTGTCCAAGGCCGACCTGCTCGACATGTACCGGTTGATGCTCTTGTCGCGGCGCCTCGACGACAAGGAGATCCAGCTCAAGCGCCAGAACAAGATCTACTTCCAGATTTCCGGAGCCGGACACGAAGCCGTCCTCGTCGCCGCCGCCCGCGTGCTCCGTCCCAACTACGATTGGTTCTATCCGTACTATCGTGACCGCGCCCTCGCCCTGGGGCTGGGCATGACGCCCACCGAGATGCTGCTCTCCGCGGTCGGCGCCGCCGACGATCCCAACTCCGGCGGCCGGCAGATGCCGTCCCACTGGGGCCACAAGGCACTGCACATCGTGAGCCAGTCGAGCCCGACCGGTACTCAGTTCCTGCAGGCCGTGGGCTGTGCCGAGGCGTGGCTCCGCTACGCGCGCCTCGATGCCTTCCCCGACAAGCCGACCCGCACCGACGATCTCGTCTACGTCTCCGCGGGCGACGGCACGACCAGCGAAGGCGAGTTCTGGGAGGCCCTGAACAGCGCCACCAACCTGAAGCTGCCGGTCCTGTTCCTGATCGAGGACAACGGCTACGCGATTTCAGTGCCCGTCGAGGTCCAGACGGCCGGGGGCTCCGTGTCGCGGCTGGTGAAGACGTTCCCCGGCCTGCTGGTCGAGGAAGTCGACGGCTGCGATCCGGTGGCGTCCTACGACGTGCTGCTGCGCGCCTCGGAGTACGTGCGGCAGCGCAAGGGCCCCGCCCTGGTGCACGCCCACGTCATCCGCCCGTACTCGCACTCGCTCTCGGACGACGAGGTGCTCTACCGCCCGCCCAAAGAGCGCGACGAGGACGCTCGCCGCGACGGGGTGCAGGCGTTCCCCAAGCGCCTGATCGCCGACGGCGTGGCCACAGAGGTGGAGATCGAGGCCATCAAGCGGCAGGTCGAGGAGGAGATCGCCGTCGCCGCCGAGATGGCGCTGGCGTCGCCCCAACCCGAGCCCGAGAGCGCGCTGCTCTACGTCTACTCGCCCGACGTGGATCCGACCTCGGAGCAGTTCGACACCGAAGACGATCCCCAGTTCGGCGGCGATCCGACCACGATGGTGGATCTCCTCAACACCTGCCTCAAAGACGAGATGGCGCGCGATCCCCGCATTCTCGTGTTCGGCGAAGACGTCGCCGACGCCAGCCGCGAGCAGTACCTCGCGCAGGTGAAGGGCAAGGGTGGCGTCTTCAAGGTCACCTGGGGACTGCAGCGCCAGTTCGGCAGCGACCGGGTGTACAACTCGCCGCTCGCCGAGGCGAATATCGTGGGCCGGGCCATCGGGCTCGCCACTCGCGGCTTGAAGCCCGTCGTGGAGATCCAGTTCTTCGATTACATCTGGCCCGCCTACCACCAGCTGCGCAACGAGCTGGCCACGCTGCGCTGGCGCTCGAACAACGCGTTCAGCTGTCCCGCGGTCGTCCGGGTGACCTACGGTGGCTACCTGAAGGGCGGGTCGATTTATCACTCCCAGACGGGCGCGGTGGTCTTCACCGCCGTGCCGGGGCTGCGCGTGGTCTGCCCCAGCTCCGCGCTCGATGCGAACGGCCTGCTCCGGACCGCCATCCGGTGCGACGACCCCGTGCTGTTCCTCGAGCACAAGCACCTGTATCGTCAGACGTACAACAAGGCGCCCAACCCCGGCCCCAACTTCATGATCCCGTTCGGCAAGGCGAAGCGCGTGCGCGAGGGACGACACCTGACCGTCGTGACGTACGGCGCCGTGGTCCAGCGCTCGCTCGTCGCGGCCAAGCAGCTCGAGGAGCAGGACGGCGTGAGCGTCGAAGTGCTCGATCTGCGGAGTCTCTCTCCGGTGGACTGGGAAGCGATCGCCGCGTCCGTCCGTAAGACCAGCAAGGTGCTGGTGGCGTACGAGGACTCGCTCTCGTGGGGCTACGGCGCGGAGATCGCCGCGCGCATCGCCGACGACTGCTTTGCCTGGCTCGACGCCCCCGTGAAGCGCGTGGCGTCGACCGACACGTTCGTGGGGTACGCCCCCGATCTCGAGGATTTCATCCTGCCGCAGGTAGAGGATCTCGCTCAAGCGATGCGCCTGCTGCATGCGTTCTAACGCGGCGCGCGCGTACAGCCTGCTGTTCTTCTTCTCCGGGGCCACGGGTCTCGTCTACGAGCTCCTGTGGGTCCGGATCCTGTATCAAGCCTTCGGGTCCACTATCCAGTCCATCACGACCGTCGTCGCGGCCTACATGGGCGGCCTCGGCCTCGGCGCCTGGCTGCTCGGGCGGAAAGCGGACCGCCATGCAAGGCCCGCCGCGCTCTATGGCTGGCTCGAGATCGCCATCGGCGCGTTCGGGCTCGCGTCGCCGTTCGTCCTGTCGCTGGCGCATCGGGTCTATATCGGCGCCGCCGGAGCGCTCGCCCTGGGGGGCACCGCGAGCGTCGCGCTGCGCTTCGGCCTCGCGGCGCTGGTGTTGCTCGTGCCGACCACGCTCATGGGGGGAACGCTCCCGGCCCTGACCAAGGGATTCATGGGCGTGGAGCGGGATCGGCTGCAGACCTCGCTGGGACGGCTGTACGCCCTCAATACGCTCGGCGCCGTCGTCGGCACGGCACTCGCCGGTTTTTTCCTGATCGAACGGGTGGGGATTCGCCCCTCACTGTACGGGACGGCCGCGCTGAACCTGGCGCTCGGGGCAGCGGCACTCGCGCTGGCGCGACCGCTCGAGCCGAGTCCCCCAGCGCCGTCACCCACCGCGCGCCCATCGGATCGCACCCGGCGCGTTGCCCTCGCCTTGCTCGCCGTGACCGCCTTTGCGTCGCTGCTGGACGAAATCGCCTGGACCCGCGTCCTCGTGATGGTAGTCGGAGGCTCGACCTACGCCTTCACGCTCGTGCTGCTCGTCTTCCTGCTCGGCATCGGCTTGGGCAGCGCGATCGTCGCCCGCCGTGGCGCCGGTCGGCCGCCTCCGGTGGCCGACGCAGCGCTCGCCCAGGGGATTACCGGAGCGGGAGCCGCGCTGTTGCTCGCGTTCTTCGGCGCGCTGCCCCTCTACGTCATCAAGGTGTTCGGCCATCCCGGCTTCGGCGCGACCGAACGCCTCGCGCTGCTGGGTGTCGCGGTCGGTGCCGTGGTGTTGATTCCCGCAGTTGGGATGGGATTGAGCTTCCCGCTCCTCGCGGACCTCGCCGCGCCCCGTGACACGGCCCGCGGCGCCGACGTCGGCGTCGCCTACGCGCTCAACACACTCGGCAGCATCGTGGGCGCCGTGCTCACGGGTTTCGTGCTCGTCGTCACTTTTGGCACCGAGACCACCCTGCGCCTCGGTCTCGTCATCAACGGCGTGGCCGCCCTGGTGCTCGCGGCGCTCGCGGCTCGCGGGGTGGCAGAGGGCTCGGCGGAGCACCGCGCTTTGCGGCTGCGCGTGCTCTTGGCGGGCGGGCTCGGGAGCATTGCGCTGGGCGCCGCCTTCGGCGCCCCGGGCTGGAGTTCGCGCTTGATCGATCTCGGCCCCACCATCTACGCGCGCGACCCGATGGGCCCAGCCGCGCGCGAGGCCTTCCTCGCCCACCGCGGGCAGCGCCAGCTCGTGTTCCGCGAGGGCTGGAACGCGACCGTCAGCGTGTGGGAGGGGATCAGCGGCCGCACGCTCCGCGTCAACGGCAAGGTCGACGCTTCGGACCAGGGTGACATGGACACCCAGATCATGCTCGGGCTGGCTCCGGCCGCCGCACGCCCGGAAGCCACGTCGGCGCTCGTGATCGGCTTCGGGAGCGGGGTGACGACACGGGTGCTGGCGGATGTCCCGGGCATGCGGCGCGTGCGCGTAGTGGAGATCGAGCCCGCCGTCCTCTCGGTGAGCGGGCTGTTCGCCCGCGTGAACGACTCGGTGTTGGCGCGGTCCACCGTTTCGGCGGTCGCGGATGACGCACGCAGCGCGCTGCAGTTGCGCCGCGATCTGTTCGACGTCATCGTCTCCGAGCCGTCCAATCCGTGGGTCGCCGGCGTCGCGACACTTTATACGCCGGAGTTCTTCCGCATCGTGCGCTCGCGCCTCGCCGACGGAGGTGTGTTCAGCCAGTGGGTGCAGCTCTACCAGCTGCCCCTGCCCGTCGTCGCCGGGATCGTGCGCAACGTGCGCGCCGTGTTTCCTCACGTGGAGGTGTGGTTTTCCTCGAGCCTCGACCTCATGATCCTCGGCTCCGACCAACCCCTCCGGTACGATCGGGCCTGGATCGCACGGCTGTTGGCGCAGGGCACGCCGTTAGGGGGGTTGTGTCGCGAATGGCTGGGAATCGACTCGGTGGGCGATCACTTCGGCCGTCGCCTGTTGGACGAGGCCGGTGTCGCGCGGCTCGCCGAGCGAGGGACGCTCACCCACCGGGACGACCGTCCCGAGCTCGAGTTCGTGGCGGCCCGCCGGTTCCTCGACCCCGAGTGGGATCCGCACGTCTTCGACTCCCTCATGGCCCTGGAAGTCCGCGTCGGCGGCCACCCGGGCACCACGCCAGTGCTGCTGGCGCGCGCCATGACCTCGCCGCGCATCCCCTCCACGCAGGGCCCGATCCTCCTAGCCGCGCACCGCGCCCAACCCGACGATCCCGTCTGGCTGGTGCGCGTCGCGCGCATGCGCTTCGCGGCTGGTGACAGCGCGTTCGTCGACAGCGTCCTGCCGGGCCTGGTCCGCACGCGCAACCCAGAGGCATTGCTGTTCGCCGCGGCGCTGGCGGGGCGCCGGGGGGATCAGCGCCGGCGCGCCGCCCTGTTGCGGGAGGCCCTGGCCCGCGGCGGCGATACGGCGGAGGCCGAAGCAGGCCTGGCCGCGGTCGCCGCGCGCGACGCGGATTGGCCGGCCACCGCCGCGGCGCTGCGCCGCTCACTCGCGAGCGGCCGGGCCACCTATCGCCATCCGTTCCCCGCGGGCTTGCTGCACGATCCGCTCGCGGCCCTCGCCCTCACGGGACCAGTCCGACTCGCCGACAGCGTACTGGCCGCTGCGTGGCTCGCACATCCCGGGTGGACCACGCCGTACGAGCTGCGCGCCGCGGTCGCCCTCCGGGGGGGCCGCTGCGAGGACGCCGCCTCTCAGTTCCTGGCGTTGGCGGAGTTTGGTATTGAGGTGACGGATGCGCCGGACCGCCTCATGGGCTGCCGGGTAAGCGAGCGGCGCTAAGCCCCCGGCTGCTCGCCCAGCGCCTGCTTGATCTCTCCGGCGGCGGCGATCACATGGTCCACATCGCGCGAGAGCGCGCGCGCCTGCTGGGTGGCACGCGTCAGGTCGTCCAGCGCCACCGCCACGCCGGCCGAACGCAGGCGGAGCAGGTCGAACCGCACGTTCTGCATCGCCAGCACGCACGACTCGAGCTGGTCCGCCACCAGCTGACGTCGGGTGAGCAAGTCCGTCAGCGCCTGCCGCTGCCGGTTGAGCAGGCTCACCTGACGGTCGCGCTCGACTCCCTCCGGTTGGCTCTTCGTCGCGTCGATCTTCTCTTCGAGTCGCCTCAGGGCCCCCTGGTCCACGCTGCCGCTCATCGCCTGCAGCGTACGCGCCAGCTCCTCGGCCCGGTTGAGCAGCGAGTCCGCCGTCGCCACGATGTCCGGGAGCAGCTTGCGCTCCGATTTGGGTAGCCGATCCACGATCCGCAGGATCGCCTTGCGGTCGCTGCGAGCCTGCTGGATCGACTCGGTCTCGTGGCCGAACTCGTCCGTCGTGGCGCGCGGCAGATCCACCGGGCGCCTGCCTCCAGCGGCGAGACGTGCCTCGATCGCGTCAGGTGCGGGCGGGCGGGCGAGCACGTCACGCCAGGAGTACCCGGCGTGCCACAGCCGCACGACGCGGGGAACCAGCACCGTCCCCGCCCAGATACCGGCGACGAAGATCGACCAGCTCGGGCGGTGCGACCCGGTCGCGATGTTGATCATGAAGAACGAGCCACACACCGACGCCCACGTCACGAACCGGCTCCGCAGCTCGCGCACGATCTCGGGCTCCCCGCTTGGCGCGAGCTGCGGGCGCTCCCGCACCGCCCGAGCTGGTCGATCTTCGTCGCCGGTATCTGGGCGGGGACGGTGCTGGTTCCCCGCGTCGTGCGGCTGTGG
>DATDFC010000152.1:0-22943 GCA_036522815.1 Gemmatimonadales bacterium
GTCGGCGTCTCGGTCGTGAACGCCCTCAGCGAATGGCTGGATCTGGAGATCCGCCGCGGCGGCCGCACCTGGACCCAGCGCTACGAGCGCGGGGTACCCACCGGCGAGCTCACCGTGGGCGAGAAGACCGCGAAGCACGGGACCATCGTGCGCTTCAAGCCGGACGGCAAGATCTTCGAGGAGACCGTGTTCTCCTTCGACACGCTCTCGAACCGCCTGCGCGAGCTCGCGTTCCTCAACAAGGGCCTCAAGATCGTCATCGAGGACGAGCGCGACGGGCGGAGCCACACCTTCCTCTACAAGGGCGGCATCATCGAGTTCATCAAGCACCTGAACCAGAACAAGACGCCGATCCACCCGAAGGTGCTCTTCTTCGAGGGGAAGAAGGACAACATCGAGGTGGAGGTGGCGCTCCAGTACAACGACGGATACCAGGAGAGCGTGTTCTCCTTCGCCAACAACATCAACACCCGCGAGGGCGTCACGCATCTCACCGGATTCCGGGCCGCGCTGACCGGCACCATCTCGAACTACGCCAAGGCCAACGGCTTCCTCAAGAACTTCAAGGGCGACGTCAGCGGCGACGACGTGCGCGAGGGCCTGACCGCGGTGGTCTCGGTGCGCATCCCCGACCCCCAGTTCGAGGGGCAGACCAAGGCCAAGCTCGGCAACTCGGACGTGAAGGGCCTCGTGCAGCAGATCGTCAACGATCGCATCGGCGAGGCGTTCGAGGAGGATCCGACCACCGCGCGCAAGATCGCCGACAAGTGCGTGCGGGCGGCCCAGGCGCGTGAGGCGGCGCGGAAGGCCCGGGAGCTCACCCGCAAGGGCGGGCGCGACGACGAGGGACTTTCCGCCAAGCTCGCCGACTGCTCCGAGCGCGATCCGCAGCTGCGGGAGATATTCCTGGTGGAGGGCGACTCCGCGGGCGGGTCCGCCAAGCAGGGGCGCGACCGGAAGGTGCAAGCGGTCCTGCCCCTGCGGGGCAAGATCATCAACGCGGAGAAGGCGCGCTACGACAAGGTCCTGTCCCACAATGAAATCCGGCTGCTGATCTCCGCGCTCGGCACCGGGATCGGCCCCGAGGAGTTCGACGTCTCCAAGCTGCGCTACCACAAGGTCATCCTGATGACGGACGCCGACGTGGACGGCGCCCACATCCGGACCCTGCTGCTGACGTTCTTCTACAAGGAGATGAAGTTCCTGATCGATGTGGGGTACATCTACATCGCGCAGCCCCCGCTCTATCGTGTCGCCAAAGGCAAGGAGGAGTTCTACGCGTACGACGAAAAGGAGCGAGACGCGTACGTGAAGCGGCTGACCAACGGCGAGGCTGCGCACGGCAGCCTCATGATTCAGCGGTACAAGGGACTCGGGGAAATGAACCCCGATCAGCTGCGCAATACCACGATGGATCCGGCGCGTCGCACGTTGCTCCAGGTCACGATGGAAGACGCGTTCGAGGCGTCGCAGCTGTTCGAGACGCTGATGGGAGACGAAGTCGAGCCGCGCCGCAAGTTCATCGAGGAGAACGCGAAGTTCGTGCGGAATCTGGACGTGTGAGCTCTTCCACGCCGGCCTTGGTCACGCGGTGAGATACGAGCGGCAGCGGCTTGGCCGTGAGCGTGTCCGCCACCACGATCGCCTGACCCAGCGCCTCGAACCCCAGCTTGATCCCCGCCGGATCGCGCGCGAACACCGACGCGATCGGTTCGCCGCCGAGCACTTTGTCTCCCGGTTTCACCGTGATCACGAAGCCGACCGTGGGGTCGACCGGGTCCTCGACTTTGAGACGCCCACCGCCCATCGCCACGACCGCCCGCCCCACCACCTTGGGATCGACCCGGACCACCACGCCGGTGCGGGGCGCCTTGTACACCTCCACTTCCTTGGCCTGCGGCAGCACCGACGCGTCCTCCACCACGCCGGGGTTGCCACCCTGCGCCTCGATCATGCGCTCGAACTTCTCGGCCGCGAGGCCGGACCCGAGGGCGTTCTCGAGCCGCTGGCGCGCCTTTTTCGACGTCTTCTCGACGCGGGCGGCGAGCAGCATCTCGATACCCAAGGCGTAGATCACCTCCATCAAGTCCGGGGGGCCCTCGCCCCGCAGGGCGAGGATGGCCTCTTCGGTCTCGAGCGCGTTGCCGCAGGCGCGGCCCAGCGGGCGATCCATGGCGGTGAGCAGGGCGACCGTGGGGCAGCCGCGGTCTTCGCCCAGGGCGATCATGGTCCGCGCGAGCTCGAGGCTCTGCTCGAGCCCGGGGAGGAACGCGCCGCTGCCCCGTTTCACGTCGAGCACCAGGGCGTTCAGCCCCTCGGCGAGCTTCTTCGACATGATGCTCGCGGCGATGAGGGGAATGGCCTCGACCGTGCCCGTCACGTCGCGCAGCGCGTAGATGCGACGGTCGGCGGGGGCGATCTCGGGCGTCTGGCCGATCATCGCGCACCCGATCTTCATGACCTGGGCCCGGACTTCGGCGAGCGACAGAGCGGTCCGAAAGCCGGGGATCGCCTCGAGCTTGTCGAGCGTACCACCCGTATGGCCGAGGCCCCGCCCCGACATCATCGGCACGGCGACGCCGCACGCGGCGACGAGCGGCGCCAGCACGAGCGACACCTTGTCGCCTACACCGCCCGTCGAGTGCTTGTCGACCCGGGGCGTGGCCCACGAATCGAACACGAGCCGCTGGCCCGAGGCGAGCATGGCGTCGGTGAGGGCGGCGAGCTCGTGACGCTCGAGTCCGCGCAGCAGCACGGCCATCAGCAGCGCCGACATTTGGTAGTCGGGAATGCGCCCGTCGGTGTAGGCGGCGACCAGGGCGGACCATTCCTCGGGCGTCAGAGCGCCGCCGTCGCGCTTGCGCTCGATGAGCGGGACCACCAACATTACCGCCCCGCTCCCGTCCGGAGTCGCTGATGCGCGGTGTCACGTCGCTGGTGCTCGTGGGTGTCGCCGGTCCCGCCCTGCTCGCCGGCCAGGCGCGGCCCACACTGGCGGAGCACATCGCGCTGGGCGACAGCGCCTACGCGGCGCTCGCGCCGCAGCAGGCCCTGGGGCACTACCGCGCGGCCCTCGCGCTCGACTCCCTCAACTACCAGGCGCTGTGGAAGACGGGCCGGGAGCTCGTGGACATCGCCAAGCAGATCGAAGGCAAAGACGACTCGTCCAAGCATCTGCGGGACAGTCTCTACACCGCGGCGCGCGCCTTCGGCGAGGCCGCGGTGCGCGTGAACCCCAACGGAGCCGACGGCCATTTCACCATCGGGCAGGCCCTGGGCAGGCTGTCGCGCACCAAGGGCGGCAAGGAGCGGGTGCGCTTCGCCAAGATCATCTATGATGAAGGCATGAAGGCGATCGAGCTCGACTCGACCCACGACGGCGCGTGTCACCTGATCGGCGCCTGGCATGCCGAGGTCAAACGGCTGTCGGGGTTCGAGAAGTTCTTCGCCAAAACGCTCTTCGGAGGCGGCTTTCTCGACAAGGGCAACTGGGACGACGCGCAGAAGTACCTTGCGAAGGCCGTCGCGTTGAAGCCGAACAACATTTTTCACCGGCTCGACCTCGGCGAAGTGTACGTCGATCTCGGGCATTACTCCAAGGCGCGTGAGCAATTCACCGCGATCCAGTCCCTGCCGATCGGCGACGTGCTGGACCACGAATACAGGCAGGAAGCCAAGCAGCTCCTCGAAGACATCAAGGGCGAGAAGGACGAGACATGAGGCGCTCGATCTCGGCCGTGGTCTTCGGCGCCTTGGCGGAGAGCCACTCTGCGCCCGTCGCCGTGACGAGCACATTGTCTTCGATCCGTACCCCGAGGGACTCCGCCGGCAGGTAGATCCCGGGCTCGAGCGTGAGCACCATCCCCGGCTTGAGGGGCGTGCCGTAGTCCCCCACGTCGTGCACGTCCATCCCGAGCCAATGCCCCAAGCCGTGAATAAAATACCCGTCGCACGACCGCTCGCCGCACAGCGTGCCCGAGTGGGCGCGCATGTATTCGCGCGCGATCCGGTTGAGTTGCGCGACCGTGGCGCCGGGACGTGTGGAATCGAACGCCGTCTGTTGCGTGGCCAGCACCAGATCGTAGATCGCCTTCTGGCGCGGGGTGAACTTCCCGTTGACGGGAAAGGTGCGGGTCACGTCGGCCGTGTACTGTCCCCATTCCGCCCCCGCGTCCACGACGACCAGGTCGCCGTCACGCGTCTGGCGCCGGTTGACGTCGTAGTGCAGCGTGGTGCTGTTGGGGCCGCTGCCCACGATCGACGGATAGCCGAGGCGGTCGGCGCCGTTGCGGCGGAAACCGGCCTCCAGCGCGGCTTCGATCTCGTACTCCCACACGCCGGGCCGCGCCGCCTGCATGGCGGCGATGTGTCCCGCCGCCGAGATGTCGATCGCCTTGCGCATCCGGGCGATTTCGTCGGCATCCTTGACGAGCCGCATCGAGTCGACCAGCGGGCGGATGTTGCGGACGTCGTGCCCTGAGAACACCAGCTCCTTGAGGCGCGCTTCATCCCGCGTCGTGACGTCGAGCGGCACGTAGATGGGCCCGGCCGCGCGGAACAGCCCCGCCGAGAGCACCCCGTCGAGCGAGTCGGTGGGGAGCACGCGCCCGATGCCGGAGAGCCGCGCCGCCGTGCTGTCGGGCGCGAGCCGGAGACCGGTCCAGCGCTCCTGCGCCGGGTTGCGGGGCGGAAGGAAGAGCACCGTCGTCGCGCCCTCGCCGCCCGCCACGATCAGCAGCCACGCGTCCTGGGTCTCGAGCTCCGTCAGGTAGAAGAAGGTATTGGTCTGCCGGAAATCGTTGTCCTGGACGTACTCGCGCTCGAGGTCCCGCTCGTGCGCCGCGGGGATGAGCGCGACGCCGCGGCCGATGCGTGCCGCGAGCGCGCGCCGCCGCAGCGCGACGGCCGCCGTGTCGACCGGGCGGCCCATGCCCGGCAATTCCGCGACGGGAGTCCAGGCCCCGATCGGCGGGAGCGGCGAATTCGAGCGGGTCTGCGCGCGGGCGACCGCGGTCCACGTAACGGCGACGACGACGAGCGCGAGGGGTCGCATGGGGCCGGAAGCTACCGCGCGCGATGCGACGCGGCAACTTGACGCCGCCTCCGCCGCGGGCGCAAACTATGCCATGCCTTCGACCAGCGCGGCCGCGGCTGCCGACAGTGAGCGCCTCGCGGCACGGGTGGCCGAGCTCGAGCGCGAGCGGACGCATCTCCTCGCCGTCATCGAGATCCTCAAGGAAGTCTCCACCTCGCTCCACTTCATCGACATCCTGCAGGCAATCGCACGCAAGCTGGGCGAGGCGTTCGGGCTCGACCGCTGCTCCATCTTCCTCGCCGAGCGCGGCGGCAAGACGGTGCGACTCGTGGCGTCGTACGAGGACCCGACGATCCGCAACTACATGGTGGACCTGGAGCGCTATCCCGAGCTGAAGCGCGCCATGCAGAGCGGCGAGACGGTGTTCATTCCCGATGCGGCGACCGATCCCAGCCTGAAGCACGTGAAGGGCGAGCTGCTCAACCGCCGCGTGAAGTCCATCACCGTCGTGCCCATCACGTGGCGGGGCGTGTCGATCGGCGCGATCTTCCTGCGCACGTTCCGCGACGGGCCCACGTTTTCCGACGACGACGTCCGGTTCGTACAGGTGGTCGCGTCGCTCACCGCACAGGCCCTGCGCAACGCCCACCGCTACGAGCGCCTGGCGCAACGGCAGCAGGAAACCGGCGAGGCGATGCGCCGCATGGAGCTGGAGCGGGTCGCCCTGCTGTCGTTCCTGCGGCGCCTGCTCGCCGCATTCGGCGAGCGCGAGGGCGCGTGGGCGGAAGGGCTGCTGCCGCGCGCCAGCGCCGAGGAGCTCGATCGGCTGGTGGGTGTGGCGATGGCCGTGATCCAAGAAGAAGCCAAAGGACGGTGAAGGGCCCCGCCGCACGAGCCGCCGAGCTGCGGCGACTGCTCGAGCGCGCCAACCAGGCGTATTACATACTCGACAAACCAGAGCTGTCGGACGCCGAGTACGACCGGTTGTTCCGCGAGCTGCAGGAGCTCGAGGCCAAGCACCCGGACCTGCGCACTCCCGACAGCCCCACCCACCGCGTGGGCGCCGAGCCGGCCGACAAGTTCCGCAAGCATCGCCACCTCGTCCCCATGCTGTCGCTCGCCAACGCGTTCAACGAAGCGGAGCTCGTCGAGTGGGAGGACCGGAACGCGCGGCTCGCGCCGGAGGTCCGGACGGCGGGCTACACGCTCGAGGTGAAGATCGACGGCGCGGCGGTGAGCCTCACGTACGGCGACGGCGTGCTCACCGTCGGAGCGACGCGCGGCAACGGCATCGAGGGCGAGGACATCACCGCCAATCTGCGGACCATCGGTGAGGTCCCGCTCAAGCTCAAGGGCAAGAGCTGGCCCAAGCTGATGGAGGTCCGCGGGGAGGTCTACTTCTCCAAGTCCCGGTTCGCCGAGCTCAACCGAGAGCGCGAGCAGGCCGGCGAGCCCAGCTTCGCCAATCCGCGCAACGCCGCCGCCGGATCACTGCGCCAACTCGACCCCAAGATCACTCGCAGCCGCGGACTCCGCATCTTTTGCTTCCACATCGAGGCACCCGGTCAGAAGCTGACGGTGGAAACGCAGCATGCGCTGCTCGAGCGCCTGGCCGCGTGGGGCTTTCCGGTGGAGCCGCATCACACGCTGGTACCCGACCTGGCGCACACGCATTCAGAAGTGGCGAAGCTCGAGGCGCTGCTGCCCGGGCTCGACTACGGCGCCGACGGCGTCGTCGTGAAAGTGAATCCCCTCCGGCTGCACGCCGAGCTCGGCACGGTGGGAGACCGCGAGCCGCGCTGGGCGGTGGCCCGCAAGTTCGCGCCCGAAGTGCGGGTCACCAAACTCAAGGAGATCCGCATCAACGTGGGCCGCACCGGGGCGCTGAACCCCTACGCCGTGCTCGAGCCGGTCGAGATCGGCGGCGTCACGGTCTCGACCGCCACCCTCCACAACTTCGACCTGATCGACGCGAAGGACATCCGGGAGGGCGATTGGGTCGAGGTCACGCGCGCCGGCGAGGTCATCCCGCAGGTGCTCGGTCCCGTGCGCGAGCGTCGCACGGGACACGAGCGGAAGTTCAAACACCCCGAGCGCTGTCCCGTATGCGGCTCGAAGGTCGAGTATCCCGCGGACGAAGTGATGGCGTACTGCTCCAATGTGTCGTGCCCCGGGCGGATCCTCGAGAGCATCGTCCATTTCGCCTCGCGCGGCGCCATGGACATCCGCGGGCTGGGGTACGAACGGGTGCGCGCGCTGCTCGAGGCGAAGCTGATCAAGGATGTGGCCGACCTGTACGAGCTGACCCCCGCCAAGCTCCTGACCCTCGAAGGGTTCGCCGAAAAGTCCGCGCAGCAGCTCGTGGATGCGATCCAGGCGTCCCAACGGCAGCCCCTCTCGACGCTGCTCTTGGCGCTCGGCATCCGCCACGTCGGCGCCCAGGTGGCGAGACTCCTGGCGCGTCACTTCGGCAGCATGAAGGCGCTCCGCAACGCCGCGGTGGAGGAGATCGGCCGCGTTCGGGGGGTGGGCGACGCGATCGCTCACGCCGTGGCGGGCTTCTTCGACGAGGCGAAGAACCGCCGGCTGCTCGACCGGCTGGAGAAGCTGGGACTGAACTTCAAAGAGCCGACGGCGACGGAGGGCGAGGGCCCGCTGGCGGGCCAGACCTACGTCGTGACCGGAACCCTGCCCTCCCTCTCCCGCACCAGGGCGGCCGAGCTGATCGCAGCGGCCGGCGGCCACGTCACCGACAGCGTCTCGAAGAAGACGACGGCGCTGGTGGTGGGCGCCGACGCCGGCTCGAAGCTCGACAAGGCCAAGGCGCTCGGGGTTCCGGTCATCGACGAGGCGGAACTCTTGCGCCGCGCCCGCGCCAAACCCTAAGTTGCCGTCCCATATGAGCGCCCCGGTCCACCCCAGCGCCGCGACCGATGGCCTCACCATCGGCCGTGGCGCCCTGCAGCAACTCCACCGCAGCCTGCTCCGCGACGCGGCCGACGCCGCCATCCCGATTCTCCAAGAAGTCGGCTTCGCCGCGGGCGAGGGCATCTACCTGGCGTTTTGCGCCTGGCTTCCCCGCGAGGGTGGTGTGCCGCATCCCGGCGACCTGGACGCCGGCCGGCTGAACGACGTGCTGTCCGCGTTCTTTCAGGCGATCGGCTGGGGCGCCGTCACCGTCGCCCCGATGGGCAACGCGGCCCTGGTCGTGGATTCCGTGGATTGGGCGGAAGCCGATCCCGGCAGCGCCCAGACGCCAATGTGCTTCTTCTCGTCCGGGATGCTGGCGGACTTCCTCGGCCGCCTGTCGGGCGAGCCGGTCGCCGTGATGGAGGTGGAGTGCCGATCCCGCAACGACGGGCGGTGTCGCTTTCTTTCGGCCTCCCCCGATACGCTCAACGCCGTATATGCGCAGATGACGGAAGGGCGGGACTACGCCGAGGTGTTGGGCGCGGGACGCTAGCACCAGACTGCAGCGGCATCGACGCGTGGAGTCGGAGCCACACCGAGCGCTCAGCCATGGCGGCGGGCTTCAGGCTGCAACGGCGCGGGAACGCTCACATCGGCACGCCTGTTGCATTAGCGGGCATCGAACCGAGGAGGTCAAGATGCTCGCCTTGCAGATCAATCGTGACGAAGCCGCGTTGTTGACGCGGATTCTCGATGTATACGCGGCCGAGCTCAAGCGCGCGGCGGCGGACGGCAGTCGGAGAGACTTGGTCACGCGCTTGCAGCAGGAGCAGCCACTGCTGCGGGACGTGCTCGCCCAGCTGGTATCGCAGCAGCGGGCGGCGTAGCGTCAGCGCCGGGCGACGCTGACGCCGTCGAGCAGGATGGACGGCGTGTAGCGCGCGCCCGCCCAACGCCCGTCGTTTCCGAAGTCCCCCACGCGCTTCCACAGATCGTAAGCGTTCCCCGCGACGGCAGCGTCCTTCACCCGGCCGCTGATCGCGCCGCGCTCCACCCGGTAGGCGAGCGCGACCGGATGACTGAACGCTCCCCCGATCACGTTGCCCTGGCCGACGCCGATCAGCTCGTCAACCAGGAGGCCGTCTTTCACATCACGCAACAGCCCTCCACCCAGCCCATCGCCCCCTTCCCTCGTCCCCCGTCCCTCATCCCCTAGCACGATGTTCGTGTATCCCGGCACCGGCTTTCCGAAGATCGTGCGCTGGCCGTGCCCCGTGCTGTGGGTGCGGGCGCGGGCCGCCGTCTCGAGGTCGTAGATGAACCGTTGCACGACGCCACGTTCCACGAGGCACGTCGTGCGTGAAGGCACACACTCATCGTCCAGAGGACGGGACGCGGCGCGGCCGACCAACAACGGATCGTCGGTGACCGAGAATCGGCTGTCGAACACCTGCTCGCCGACGCGCGCGGCCAGCGGCGAGATGCCCTGCAGCACCGCCTTGCCCGAGAGCGCCTGAGTGACCGGGAGCAGCAGTGCGGAGAGGCCGAGCGGGGTGAAGATCACGGGCAGCGCTCCTTCCGGCGGGGCCACCACCCGGAGCGCGTGCTCGAGCCGCCGGTTGACCGAGCGGACCAGGGCGGCGAGCGCGTCGTCGGACGGCAGGTCGGCCCCTTCGTAGCTGTCGCCGATCGCCAGCACGTCGTCGCCCGCGATGCGCCACAGCTCGGCGCTCACCCCGATCGCGGTGGAGCGGTACGCCCCGGCGCCGCCGGCCGAGTTCGCGACCTGCGTCTCGGCGGCCTCGCGCTCGATCGTGATGTTGACCCGGCACCCCTCGCGCTCGAGTTGCTCGAGCAGCGAGCGTCCCATCGCGATCAGGCGGTCGAGTGAGGCGTCGGCTGCGCGATCGAAGTAGGTGGCGAGCGTGGGCTGTGGCGCGGGCCCCGGAAACGCCAGATCCAACGCTTCGCCCAGCTCGGCGGAGGCGAGCGCGCGATCGAGTAGGGGCGCAGCATGCGGCGCCCCTACCTCACCTGCCTCAACGGCCGTCGTCCCCGCGATGCCGACCCGTCCCCGGTGGCGCACGCGGACATTCACGCCCGCTTCTTCCGCGACGCCGGCCGCCTTGAGACGACCCCATTCGAACGCTACCGACGTCCGCTCCACGCGCCGCCACAGCGCGTCCGCCCCACCGTCGGCCCGGCGGCGCGCGCGCTCGAGCAGCCGCTCGATCACGCGGCGGAGCCGGAGGCGACGTCGCCTCCGACGAGCGCTGCTTCGATGCGCACGTGCGGCGCGCCCTCGGTGACCGGCAAGGGCGCCTGTCCCCCCTTGCCGCAGCCGCCGCCCATCTGGTTCCAGCGGAAGTCACCGGCGATGTAGTCGATCCGATCCAGCGTCTGGAACAGGTTGCCGGCGAGCACCACGTCCTTCACGATCTCGGCGAGGTGTCCGTCCCGGATCATGCGGCCGTACGCCGCCGTAAAGGAGAAGTTTTCGAGCAGCGTCTGGCCGCCGAAGGCGCCGCAGGCGTATACGCCGAGTTTCACGTCGCGGATCAGGTCCTCGAAGCTGCCGCGCCCGTTCGCGATGTAGGTATTGGTCATGCGGACGATCGGGGGGTGGCGGAACGAAATCGCGCGCGCGTTGCCCGTGGCCGGTTCGCCCATGGTGGCCGCCGTCTCGCGCGAGTGCAGCCGGCCCACGAGGATACCTTCCTTGATCAGCGGGGTGTCCTGCGTGGGGGTGCCTTCGTCGTCGAAGGGGAGCGTGCCGCGCAGGCCGGGCGCGGCGCCGTTGTCGCCCACGTTCAGGCCCGGCTTCCCGAAACGGCGGCCCAGCGTCATCATCTCGCGCGCCTGCGGATTCTCGTACACGAAGTCGGCCTCGGAGAGGTGACCGAACGCCTCGTGAATGAACACGCCCGCGAGCTCGGGGTCGAGGATGACGGGGTACGCGCCGCCCGTGACCATCGGCGCGTCGAGCAGCTGCACGGCGCGCTCGGCGGCCTCCCGGAAGCCGGCGGCCTTGTCCTGGACGGAGTTCCAGCCGCGACGCAAGCCGATGGACTCGAGCCCCTTCTCGATCGTGCCGTCGCGCCGCGCCACCGCCGTGCCCGACAGCGTCACCTCCGGTCGCAGCTCGTGCAGTGCGGTGCCTTCGGAGTTCACGTACCAGTATTCGCTCACCTCGTCGCGGTAGCTCGCGAGGGTATCCACGACGCGGTCGCTCACGGCGAGCAGCTCGCCGTTGTACGCCTCGAGCACTCGTTTCTTCTCGGCGATGGGGACGCCGCGCACGTCGCCGTCGAGATCGAGGATCGCTTCCGCCCGATGGGGGGTGACGTCGGCGAGGCGGATCGGCGGTGTCACGCGCACGGCGCGCGACAGCTCTGCGGCGCGGGCGACCATGGCCTCGAGCCGATCCAGCGACGTGAACGAGGCGACACCCCAGCCGCCGCCCGCCGTGAGGGCGCGCACGAAGCCGCCCTGGTCCTCGTTCGCGGTGGCGGACTCGAGCCGCCGGCCGCGGAAAGTCACCGCGGTGCTCCAGGTACGTTCAACGCGGATTTCGGTGTAGTCGGCGCGGGAGCGCCCCAGCGCCGCGGTGAGCCGGTCGATCAACCCCCGAGTTCCTTGAGCTTCACGGCGTAGTCCGGCCGCATCACGATCTCCCCATCGATGATCACCTCGCGGTCCCAGGGGAGGATGATGAAGTTGTCCGTCTGCAGGCCGTAGAAGTCGGGTCGGTACTCCCCGGTGCGGAACGAGACGGCGGTCTTCACGGCGGCGGGCTTGAGCTCGCGCACGGCGTTGAGGCCGAGCTTCATGGTCGCGCCGGTGTCGCACGTCTCGTCCACGATCAGTACGCGCCGCCCGACGACGATCCGTGGCGGGCCGGCGATCACCACGGGACGGCCGCCGCTCTCGGTGCGGGTGATGGCCATCGACGCGAAGTCGCGCTGCAGGATGGTCGCCACCACCGCTCCCGGGATGACGCCCGCGCGCGCGATCCCGATCACGACATCGGGGTCGTACTCCCGGAAGATCTTGAGGGCGAGCGCGCGGCACATTTCCCCGAAGAACGGCCAATCCACCTCGAGCACGCCGTGCGGTGCCTTCCGGACCGCGCCGCTCGCGTTGCGGTGCGGTGGGGTGCGCGGCGGGCGCGGCGGGGGCGGCGGGGGCGACGGGGGCGGGGCGGGCATGGGGGCAGAAGCTACATTGCAAAGTCACGCGGCCGCAAGCTATTTTCGGCCCATGGGTTTCTGGCGCCGCCTGTTCGGCGGCTCGGGCGCCGACGATATCGCACCCCAGCGCCTCGACTATCTCAACGAGGCGCTCGCCCTCGAACGCCAGGGTGACTTCGAGGCCGCACTCACGTCCTACCGGCTGGCCCTGCGCGATCACCCCAACGATGCGCGCATTCTCCAGAACATGGCCATCGCGTTCACTAAGACCCGTCGCATCGACGAGGCGATCCGGCACTACCGGCGCGCGCTCGAGCTCGACCGCGACCTCGCGGGAGCGCACTACGGGCTGGCGTTCCTGCTGCTCAAGCGCGGCGATCCCGACGGCGCCACCCAGCACCTGCGGGCGTTCCTCACCCACCCCCCCAAGGGGCCGGACGCCCAAAAATGGATCGAGCACGCCAGCCAGGCGCTGCGCGACCTGGGGGGAGGCGCCTCGGGGCCGACCCAGGCCGCCGCGGCGGAGGCTCCCTGAGGGTTGGCGTTCTCGTCCTGGTGCTCGCGGCGGCCGCGACCTGCAAGGTCAGTACCGACCTCTCGCGCGACCTCGCAATCGAGGTCACCGCTCCCGACAGCCTCGAGCAGTACGACACGCTCAAGCCCACCGCGCGGGTGCTGACGGGTCACGGTGACTCGGCCGCTACGGCAGTGTTCTGGTTCTCGGCCGACAGCGACACCGTCATCGCGGTGCTCGACAGCACGACGGGCAGAACGGTCGTCGTGCGCCCGGGGGAGAGCGGACGGCTCGTGGCGAAGGGCGGCGGGCTGGTCTCGAACCCGCTCACGATTCGCACGCTCGCCGCTGCGGATACGGTGTTCCCAGTGGGGGCGACGCTCGACACGGTCGACATCGCCGGGCCCAACACGCTGGACTCGCTCTCCGACTCCCTCAAGATCGGCATCGCGGACACCGTCACGGCCCCGGTGGCAGGCGGTCCGATCGCGCCGCTCGCCGGCCGACCGGTGGTGTACACCATCGTCCACCCCGCGGTGGCCGGCCCGGTCACACTGGTCACGCAAGACACGGCGCACGCGGTGGCGACGACCGATACGGCGACCTCGAACAGCCTCGGCGTCGCCTTCGTGAAGGTGCGCCTGCTCGCCCCCGACACCATCCCCGACAGCGTGGTCGTGGTTGCCAGCGCGCGGCGGGCCGTAGGCACCACCGTGCCCGGCTCGCCCGACACGTTCGTCGTGCGATTCCGCGGCGTTGCCGTGGCGGACACGCTGCTCGCGGCCGCTCCGCTCGCCGACACGGTGCACGTCTCCGCCGCCGACTCGCTCTCCGACTCTTTGAGCGTCGAGGTGGGCGACACGTCGGGGGCTGCCGGCGCCATCACGCCCCTTCCGGGCCGGGCCGTCGTGTTCGCCATCACGGCTCCCCAGACGTCCGGACCGGTGACGTTGGTGACGAGCGATACGGCGCGCACCCTGGTCACGACGGATACGGTCACGACCGACGCGCGCGGCATCGCCGCGGTCAAGCTCCGCCTCATCGCCGGACCCGCGCCGGCCAGCGTCGAGGTGACGGCCAGCGCCAAGCGGGGCGTGAGCAACCGGCTGCCGGGCTCCCCGGTCCGTTTCACGGTGCGGTTCGAGCCATGAGCGCCCGGACGCTGACCGAGCTGTTTTTCACCGCCGTGGAGCGGTACGCGCATCATCCCGCCGCGTTCACGTACAAGGCCGATGGAGTCTGGCGCCCGGTCACGCACCGGGAAGTGGCAGATCGGGTCACGGCGCTCGGCGCCGGCTTCGTCGAGCTCGGCATCCGACCGGGCGACCGCGTGGCGATCCTCGCCGAGACGCGGCTCGAGTGGGCGCTCGCCGATTACGCGTGCCTGTGCGTGCGCGCGGCCGACGTGCCGATCTACCCCACGCTGCCCGCCAACCAGGCGGAGTACATGCTGCGCGACTCCGGCGCGGTAGCCGTGGTGTGCTCCACGGCTGCGCAGGTCGCCAAGGTGCGCGCCGTGCGCGGCGGATTGCCCGCCCTGCGGCACGTGATCGCGTTCGACGCGGGTGCCGCGCCCGACGGGGTGATGTCGCTCGCCCAGGTGGAAGCGAGCGGCCGAGCAGCCGCGGGCCGGCACCCCCGCCTCCGGGAGGACGCGCTCGCGGTCACGCCCGCGGACCTGGCGACCCTGCTCTACACGTCGGGCACGACGGGTCAGCCCAAGGGCGTGATGCTCACGCACGGCAACATCTGCTCCAACGTGCGGGCCTGCCTCGAGGTGCTGCGAGTGAGCGAGGGCGACAGTTGCCTCGCGTGGCTGCCGCTGTCGCACATCCTCGAGCGGATGGTGGAGTACTACTTCTTCGACGCCGGGGTGACGATCAGCTACGCGGAGTCGGTGGATACGGTGGCCCAGAACCTCCAGGAGGTCCGTCCCAACGTCGTCGTGGCGGTGCCCCGCCTGTACGAGAAGGTGTACGCGCGCGTGCTCGAGAGCGCCGCGACGGGGAGCGGGCTCAAACGGCGCATCTTTCAGTGGGCGAAGCGGACGGGCGAGGCCTGGACGGCGCATCGGCTGGCCGGCATCCCGGTCCCGCTGGTGTTGCGGCTCCGGCAGGCGATCGCGGATCGCCTGGTATTCTCCAAGCTGCGGGCGCGCACCGGGGGCCGTGTGAAGCTGTTCGTGTCTGGCTCGGCGCCGCTCGCACCAGAAATCGCGCGCTTTTTCTACAGCGCCGGGCTGCCGGTGATCGAGGGCTACGGCCTCACCGAGACCTCGCCGGTCCTGACCCTCACGCCGCCGGGGCGGCCCAAGCTCGGCGCGGTCGGGAAGGCGATTCCCGGCGTCGAGATCAAGATCGCCGCCGACGGCGAGATCCTCGCCAAGGGGCCGAACATCATGCGCGGCTACTACAATCTCCCCGACGCCACGCGTGAGGCGATCGACGCGGACGGCTGGTTTCACACCGGCGACATCGGGGAGCTCGACTCGGACGGGTACCTCAAGATCACCGACCGCAAGAAGGACCTGCTGAAGACGGCGGGCGGGAAGTACATCGCGCCGCAGCCGATCGAAAATGCCGTGCGCCTCAACAAGTTCGTGGCCAACGCCGTGGTGCTGGGCGACCAGCGCAAGTTTCCGATCATCCTGGTCGTGCCCAACTTCGATGCGCTGGAGCAGTGGGCGAAGGAGCGCAACCTCGCCTACACGTCGCGCGCCGAGCTCGTCGGGCTGGCGGACGTGAAGGCGAAGATGGAGCGCGAGGTGATCGGGGGGCTGCGGGACCTGGCCAAGTTCGAGATGCCCAAGAAGGTCGTGCTGATCGAGCGGGACTTCACCATTGAATCGGGCGAGCTCACGCCATCGCTCAAGGTGAAGCGCCGCCAGGTGGAGAAGAACTACCGGGACGTGATCGATCGCGTCTACGCGGAAGCCGATCCCGCGGCCGCCGCGCTGGAGGGGTGACTCAGCGCCGCTCGCCCACGAACAGGCCTTCGCCCACCGCCAGTCGCGTGAGCCCGACAGGCACGGGCACGTCCTCCCCCTCGATCACGACGCGGCGCCCCGGCAACACCACGCGGCGCGCTTCCGCCAGCCAGTCGGACCCCAGGCGGTCCGACCCCACGACCACGCCCCGCGCGATCGTCTGCCGCAGCGGAATCATGCCCGGGCACACGAGCAGGCTCAGCACCGGCAGCTCTTCCACGTCCGACGGGGCGTTGATCCCGACGAAGTGAATACCGCCCATCAGCCCCGCGAGACCGACGGCGTGGCGCGCCGCCGTGCCGAGGAGGACGACATAGCCGCCGGGGCCGCTGAGATCCAATAGGGCCTGGAGCGTCTCGGGATCAACAGCGGGAAAGGGGAAAGGGGAAAGGGGAATGGTGGCTCCCTGGTCGTCCACCTTTCCCCTTTCCCCTTTCCCTTTTCCCGAGAAGTCCACGATTCCTTTGACGATCGGAAACTCCCGCCGGCAGATCGGGCACCCGAGGATTCCCGACCGCACCATCCGGCCGAGCATCTCGCCCGTCGACATCACGAGGAAGGCCTCGCCGTGCGACTCGGGGCAGCGCAGCATCTCCGTCAGCTCGATGTGCACCGGTCAGCCCCGGGCCGTGTACACGGTGGGCATGAGTCGGATCTCGGTGACGTCGAGGCGGGCCGGCTGGACGACCGCGTACCGCACCGCGGCGGCGACATCCTCCGCCCGCATCATGTCCCGGCGCTTGGTGAACCCGGGCTTGGCGTCCGGGTCCACGGCATCCCAGATCGGCGTATCGACGGGGCCGGGCGAGACGAGGGTGGTGCGCACACCGGTGCGCGACAGCTCGGCGCGCAGCACTTCGTGGATTCCCCGGAGGCCGTACTTGCTGGCCGCGTAGGCCGTGGAGCCCGTGTAGGGCACGTGGTCCGAGACCGAGCCGATGGTCACGAGATGCCCGGAGCCGCGACGCACGAGATGCGGGACGAACGTGCGGGCGATCAGAAACGGGCCGGTCAGATTCACGGCGATCGTGCGGGCGAAGTCGTCCGGCGTGGTGTCGGCGACCGGCTTGATGAAGAAGATGCCGGCGTTGTTGACAATGATGTCGGGGACCCCGCGCTCGGCCAGGATCCGGGCGGCGATTCGCGCCACCGCGGCGGGGTCGGCGACGTCGCAGGGGAGATCGGTCCGTCGGTCGGCAGAGGCCTCGACGAGGCTGCGCGCCAGGCGCACCACGTGCGCTCCGGCCGCCTGGAGCTCCTCCGCCACCGCGAGCCCGATGCCGCGCGAGGCGCCGGTCACGAGGGCGAGCTTGCCGACGAGCGGCGCGTCGCTCACTCCCGGCCCCGGCCGCTGTACACCAGCCGCAGGAACTCGTCGCGCGTCTTCGCGTCCTGCAGCAAGGCGCCCCGCAGCGCGCTCGTGATGGTCTTGGAGTTCTGTTTCTCGACGCCGCGCATCATCATGCAGAGGTGGTACGCCTCGATCACCACGCCCACCCCGCGCGGATCGAGCACCTCCATCAGCGCGTCCGCCACCTGGTCGGTGAGGCGCTCCTGCACCTGGAGCCGGCGCGCGAACACCTCGATGACGCGCGGAATCTTCGACAGGCCGACCAAGCGGCCGTTGGGCAAGTACGCGACGTGCGCCCGCCCGAAGAACGGCAGCAGGTGGTGTTCGCACAGCGAGTAGATCTCGATGTCGCGGACGCACACCAGGTTCTCGTGCCGCTCGCTGTACAGCGCGTCGCCGATGACGTCCGCGACAGCCATGTGGTAGCCGCGCGTGAGCCATTTGAGGGAGGCTTCGACCCGGGCCGGCGTCTGGCGCAACCCCTCGCGGGTCGGATCGTCGCCCAGCTGGGCGAGCATCTCCCGCACCAGGGTTTCGAACGGCGTGCGTGACCCCGGCGCGGGGGTCGGGGGCAACGGCTCCACGTGCTCGTCGTGAAAGCCGTGCAGGCTCGCGGACTTGATCTTGTCTCGTCCCATGCTTGTTGGGCCTCCGGCGCAGGACTATCTTCGGCGCTCGTGAAGCTAAAGCTACTCGCTTTCCTGTCGACGACGGGAGGCTCGGCGGCGTCCGCGCTGTGGACGTTTCCGAGCATTCTCGGGTCCGCTTTCCTCGTCGCCTGGGGCGCGGAAGCCGCGCAGTTCCTGATCTCTCAGGGCCTCGCGCTCGCGATTCTCGCGTGGCTGCAGACGTTGCCGGAATTCGCCGTCGAGGCCGTGATCGCGTGGGAGGCGGGGCGGGACCCCGAGCGGGCCCACCTCGCCATCGCGAACCTCACCGGAGCAATCCGGCTGCTGCTCGGCCTGGGCTGGCCGATGATCTACTTCGTGTTCGCGGCCGCGGGTCGCAAGTCCGCCGCGCGACGGTTGCCCACCATCCGTCTGCAGCGCGAGCACGCCGCCGAGATCGTCGGGCTCGTGCCACCGCTCGTCTACTTCGCGGTGATTCTCCTCAAGCAGCGGTTCAGCTGGGTCGATGCCGTGGTGCTGCTGGCGTTGTACGTCGCCTACCTGTGGGTGCTGTTCCGCAACCCACCCCACAACGTCGAGAATCTCGGCGACGTGCCCGCCGTATCCCGCTGGGCGTACCGCCAGCGCGGCTGGCGCCGGCCGGCGGCGATTGCGGGGTTGTTCGGAGCCGGTGGGGCTCTGCTCTACGTGACGGCTCACCCGTTTCTCGAATCGATGCTCGCCGTGGCGGGACTGCTCGGGGTGAGCCAGTTCGTGCTGGTGCAATGGGTAGCGCCGTTTCTCTCGGAGTTTCCGGAGAAGGTGTCGGCCTTCTACTGGGCCCGGCGGGTCACGCACGCCCCCATGGCTCTCATGAACATGGTGTCGAGCAACATCAACCAGTGGACCGTGCTCGCGGCCATGATCCCCCTCGTGTACGGCTATTCTCATCTCCGCCATCACGGCGTATGGATCGACTTTCACTTCGACGACGCGCAGCGCCTCGAGCTCCTCATCACCCTGTTCCAGACCGCGCTGGGCATGCTGCTCCTGGCCAAGATGGAATTCGGTGCGTTCGACGCCGCCGTCCTGTTCGTGCTCTGGCTCGCCCAGTTCCTCCGCCCCACCTTGCGTGACGAAGTGACGATCGTGTACGGCGCGTGGATGGCGCTGCTCGTGATCGGCTTCGCGGTCGGGCGCCTGCCGCTGCTGGCGCCGAAGTATTTCTGGGAGACGGTGCGAAAACACGATCGGCCGGCACCGCTGTAACGCGGCCCGGCCGACCGGTACGTCAGGAACGGAGAGGATTATTGAAGCCCGAAAGTAATGACTGGTCCCTCACCATGGCGTCTGCCTTCCCCCCGAGGGGGCATGACATCGGTCACAGTATCTGGGTCCACGATCGAGCTGTTGGCTCAATAATTTTTCTCCCCGGCCCTGAAGTACAATACTACGTGGACTGGAGACGTCAAGCAGGGGCGTCACACAGCATCGTCACGCACAATCGTGAGGTGGGGACATGAACGTGACTCTCGTGGCCGCGATCGTGCTGCTGGGAGCCTGGGCCGCGCTCGTATTTGGCGCGCACCTCGGCAGCGGAGCGGTGCAGCTCCTCTACGCCGCGGCGGCGATCCTGTTCGCCCGCCGCATCATCGTCGGCGCGCCCAAGTTCCTGTCCTGATCGCTCAGCCGGCGCTCAGCACGATCGCCGCGATACCCCAGGCGAGCGTGAGCAGGGTCACGGGCACGCCCACGCGGGCGTATTCGCCAAACCCGATCCGCACGCCGCGCGACTCCGCCTTCTCCGCCACGATCAGGTTCGCCATCGAACCGATCAGCAGCAGGTTGCCGGCGAACGTCGAGCTCATGGCGACGAGGCGCCAGACGAGCTCGGCCCGGGGGAGGTTGGGAATGACGCCGCGCCACAGCATGACCGCCGGCACGTTGGACACGAGGTTCGAGAGCACCACCATGACCGCGGTCAGCGTCGTGGCGAGGCTCCAGTCCGAGCCCCACGCGACGCCCAGGCCGTGCGTGTGAATCCACGGGTCGGCCACCGCCCGCTCGAACCCCCGCATCACCACGAACAGCGAACCGAAGAAGAGCAACAGCGACCACTCAACCCGGTTGATCGCGTAGGCGGGATCGCGCTGGGCGACGGCCACCATCGCGGCGCCGGCGGTGATGGCTACGAGGGGCAGCGAGCCACCCGCAAGCCACGCGATCACGGCGACGCCGAACAGCGCGAGCCCCTTTACCACGAGCGGCCGGTCGAGCGTGACCGGGACGGTCTCGAGTCGTTCGCGGAACGGCTCCCGCAGCTCGTCACGGTACGCCCAGCGCAGGCACCCGTACGTGATCGCGAGGCCGCCGAGGCCGGCGGGCAGCATGCGGAGCAGGAACCCGCCGAAGCTCGCGCCGCTCCAGATCCCGACCAGCATGTTCTGCGGGTTGCCCGTGATGGACATTACTGAGCCGACATTCGCCCCCATCGCGAGGCCGATGAGGTAGGGCGTCGGCCGCACGCGCAGCGGCCCGAGCGCGGCGAGCAGCACCGGCGTGACGACGAGGCAGACGGTGTCGTTGACGAACAGCGCGGACAGGAGGCCGCCCCCCACGACGACGCCGAGCAGCAGGCGCTCGGGCGTGCGGGCACGGCGCAGCACCCACTCGGCGGCCCATTCGAAGAATCTCCCGACCTCGAGATAGCCGACGATCAGCATCAGCCCGAGGAGAAACACGAGCACGTCGAGGTCGATGGCCGCGTAGGCATCGGGGAGCGACAGCACGCCGCACACCACCATCGCGACGGCGCCGAGCAGGCTCGCGGCGGGGCGATTGAGGTGGACGAAGGGAAGCCGCTGGACGGCGATGAGGAGATAGGTGACGGCGAAGATGACGAGACCTACCGTCACCGGCGGCGGGGCCTCATATCTCCCAATTCGAGAACAGCACGCCGCGCCGCGGGTGTGGCTCGCCGTAGCCTTCGTAGGTCATCCGGAGGTCGGTCCAGCGGACCCGATAGCCGCGGGCGACGAGCCGGCGGAACGTGTCGTCGAAGCGCGTCTGGCAGCGCACCGCGACGCGCCGGATCCCCGCCCGCGCGGCGGCGGCCTCCGTCGCGGCGATGCTCGCCTCGAAGGCGCGGTCGTCGCGCGCCGCGAGCTTGAGCACGCGCACCTCGTCCTTGGGCCGGCCTTCGGCGAGGGGCGTGGAGTGCCACAGGACGAACGCCGCGAGCCCGTCGTCGCCGTCCACGAGCGATGTGTCGCCCAGCCCCAGCTCCGCCGTGAGGACGATCTCGCGCGTGAAGTCGTAGCCGGAGGTGAGCGTGCCGACGAGGCGACGAGCCGCCGCGAGCGCCGCGCCGCCCGCGTCCCCTTTGCGTTGCGACAGGAGTGACGGGGCGGCATGGCCGCGGGTCGCGATGTCGTTCGTGAGCGTCACCGTGAGGTGTCCGGGCGCGAAGCCGAGTCGCGCGTAAAAGCCGATGTTCTCGACCGTGCGGGGCATGGTCTCGAGCCCCAGCGTCGCGACGCCCTGATCGATGAGCCAGTCGACCGCCGCCCGGACGATCGCCTTGCCGACGCCCGCCCCCTGGCGGTCGGGACGCACCGCCAGCGGGCCCATCCATCCTTCCGTGCCGGAGCGGTGCGCCACGTTGAACGCCACCACGTGCCCCGCCTCGTCGCGCCACAGCATGGCGCCCGCGCCGGCGTCGAGCAGCGCGTAGCGCCACACCTGCGGATTGAGGTGCGGCACCCGCACGCCCACGAGGCCGTCGCGGCGATAGCGGTCGGTGAACGCATCCGCGAACACCCGGTTCAGGGCGTCGGTGTCCCGCTCGCCCGCGGGCTCCGGCCCGTAAACCTGGCGCTCAGGCAGCCACGCCCGCATCGGCGGCTCCCAGGGTGGCGGTGTCGTCCCGCACCACGCTCGTGCCGCGCGCGGGGTCGAAGTCCACACGGATCACGCGATCGAGGCCCTCTCGTACCTGCTCGATGTGTGTGATCAAGATGACCTGCGGGAAGCGATCCGCCAACCGGCGCAGCAGTCCGACCACGTGCAGGCGCCGGGCCTCGTCGAGCGAGCCAAAGATCTCGTCCAGCACGAGCAGCGACAGCGGCTGCCCCGCCCGCTCGGCGATCATTTGTGAGATCGCGAGCCGCAGCACGAGATTGGCCACGTCCTCTTCCCCACCCGAGATCACCGGCTTGGGCACGCCCGCTTCGAGGATGGTGACGGTGTAGTCTTCGGTCAGCTCGAGCTCGTCGTAGCGCCCGTCGGTCAGGTCGGCGAGGAAGCCCGAGGCGAGCTCCGCGATCTCGGGGCGCATCTGGGCGTTCAATTCGGCGCGCAGATCCGAGAACGCCCGGTCCAGCTCGTTGTGGAGGCGCTGGCGGGCCTTCAGCTCGGCGATGTGACGCTCGCGCTCGGCGCGCTCACCCTCGCGCCGTTTCGCTTCGCGGACGTCGTCCTCCGCCCGGGTCAGCGCCCCCCGCGCTTCGACCACGGCGAGCTCGGCCTCGCGCAGCGCGCCCACGGCACGGTCGTAGCGATCCTTGGCCTTGCGATATCCCTGGTCGGAGAAGCCCTCGGCGCGCACCGCGTCGGTCAGCTCGCGCACCCGCCGCTCCCCGGCCGACAGCTGCTGCTCCGCCCGCTCCGCTTCCTGCACCAGGGTCTCGGCGCGGCGCGCCCGCTCCTCGAGCGCCGCGGCCTCCAGGGCGATCGGCTCGAGTTTGGCGAGCTCGGCCCGCACCGCGTCGTGCCGCGCGGCGTCGTAGCCCGCCGGCCGGCCCGCGAGCTGGCGCTCGAGCAGCGCCGCCCGGCCGCGCGCGACAGTCAGCTGCGCCCGTGCCCGCTCTCCCTCTTCCACCTGCGCCCGCAGCTCTCCCGCCCGCGCGCTGGCACGACGGCTCTCCTCCAGCACGCGGTCGCGCGCGGTCTCGGCCTCGACCAGCTTGGGGGGGCGCTGGGCCAGCTGCTCGAGCCGCTGCCGGAAGTACTTGCCGTCGCCCGTGATCACCTCGAGCTGCGAGTCGAGCAGCGCGAGTACCGCGGCGTATTCGGCCCCGAGCGGGCGCTTACAGGTAGGGCACGTGCCCTGGGGTCCGAGCTTGACGATCTGGTCGCGCTGCTCCTTCACCTCTTCGTACAGCTTGAGCAGCTCGGTGCGCTTGGTCTCGGCGTATTGCCGGTCCTGCACCCATGCCGTGCGCTCCTCCTCCGCGACGCGCTCCGCCGCCTGCAGCCGCTCGGCGAGCTGCCGCGCCGTCGCGTCGGCACGCTGCAGCTCGGCTGCGACGTCCCGCAGCTCGGCGAGGCGGCGCTCCAGCAGCCCCGCCG
>DATDFC010000153.1:0-34158 GCA_036522815.1 Gemmatimonadales bacterium
CTGCAGGAGCACGAGTTCCGCGTGGCGTTCCGCAATATCAAGATCCGGGTGTTGCCGTGAGCATCCGCGCCAAGCTGTCGACGATGATGTTCCTCCAGTTCTTCATCTGGGGCGCCTGGTACACGACGATCGCCGTGTACATGACCCATCACGGGATGGAGACGCTGACGCACTGGCCGTACACGGTGAACCCGATCGCGGCCATCGTGGCGCCGTTTTTCCTGGGGCTCGTCGCCGACCGTTACTTCGCCACCGAGAAAGTGCTGGGCGTGCTCCACCTGGTGGGGGGCGTGGTGATGTTCGCCGTGCCCCGGGCCACGGGCGCACCGCTCGTGTTCATCTTGCTGCTGCTGTTCTACAACCTGTGCTACATGCCCACGCTCGGTCTCGCCAACAGCCTGGCGTTCCATCACATCCAGTCACAGGAGACGCAGTTCCCCTTGATCCGGGTATTCGGCACCATTGGCTGGATCATGGCCGGATGGTTCATCAGTCTCGTGCTCGGTCCGCTGACGGGCCTCATCCCGGAGCAGACGGCGATGCCGATCTACGCGACCGCCATCGCCAGCGTGTTGCTCGGGCTGTACAGTTTCACGCTGCCCCATACGCCGCCGCCCGGGGCCGGACAACGGGTTTCCCTGCGGAGCATCGCCGGCCTCGATGCGCTGGGACAGCTGGGCGACCGCCCCTTCTACGTCTTCATCGCGGCGTCGCTGCTGTTGTGCATCCCGCTCGCGGCCTACTACAACTTCACCCAGATTTTCCTGGGCAACGCCGGCGTCACGAAGATCGCGGCGACCCAGACGCTCGGTCAGATATCCGAGACCGGCTTCATGCTGCTGATGCCCCTCATGTTCGCGCGCCTGGGCGTGAAGCGAATGCTCATGGCGGGCATGGCGGCCTGGGTCCTGCGCTACACCCTGTTCGCGATCGCGGCGCCTGGCGCGGTCTTCTGGCTCATCGCCCTCGGCATCCTGCTCCACGGCGTCTGCTACGACTTCTTCTTCGTCACCGGGCAGATCTACGTGGACAAGAAGTCGACCCCCGCGGTGCGCGGCCAGGCGCAGGGCTTCCTCGTGCTGGTCACCTACGGCATCGGAATGCTCATCGGCGCGCAGGTGGCGGGGAACGTGTACAACCGGATGCTCGGCGGCGCTGCCAGCCTCACGCTGGACCGTTGGCCCAGCTTCTGGGTGCTGCCCGCCGGCTTCGCGGCGGTGGTATTGCTCCTGTTCGCATTGCTCTTTCGCCCGGGAGGCGCGCGCGCGCCCCAGCCCGTGGCGGCCGATTAAGGAGATCGCCTCATGGCACGCAAACGCATCTCGAGACGCAAGTTCGTCGGCGACGTGGGCGCCGGCGTCGCGTTCACCATCGTCCCCCGGCACGTGCTGGGTCGGGGCTACCGCGCCCCGAGCGACAAGCTCAACATCGCCTGCATCGGCGTGGGCGGCATGGGCGCGAACGACGTGAAGGGCGTGGGGAAGACGGAGAACATCTACGCGCTGTGCGACGTGGACGAGCATCAGGCCGCGCAATCCTTCGCCGCCTTCCCCAAAGCCAAACGCTTCAAAGATTTTCGCGTGATGCTCGAGAAGGAAGCGAAGAACATCGACGCCGTCACCGTCTCGACGCCCGATCACGTGCACGCGGTGGCCGGGATGATGGCGATGAAGCTGGGCAAACACACCCGCATCCAGAAGCCGCTGGCGCGTACGCTGTGGGAGGTGCGCCAGCTGGTCGAGACCGCGCGCAAGACCAAGGTCGCCACCCAGATGGGGAACCAGGGGCACGCCGGCGACGGCACGCGCCAAATACGGGAATGGGTCGAGGCAGGCGCCATCGGCACGGTGCGCGAGATCCAGCTGTGGACCAATCGGCCGATCTGGCCGCAGGCGATCGAGCGGCCGCTCGAGGAGTACTACACGCCGCCCTGGATCGACTGGGACCTGTGGCTCGGTCCCGCCCCCGCACGCCCGTATAACCCGGCGTACGCGCCGTTCAAATGGCGCGGCTGGTGGGATTTCGGCACCGGTGCCCTGGGCGACATCGCCTGCCACTCGATGGACGCGTCGTTCTGGACGCTCGGCCTGGGCTACCCCACGCGCATCGAGCCCGAGTCGACCAAGCTGTTCAGCGAGACCGCGCCGGCGGTTTCGCGCATCACGTACACCTTTGCCGCCAAGGGCAATCGCCCCGAGGTCAAGGTGGTGTGGCGCGACGGCAGCCTGTACCCGCCGCGCCCCAAAGAAGTCACCGACCCGGCGCTGTGGCCGTTCGATACGAGCGGCCAGCTGTGGATCGGCGACCAGGGCAAGCTCGTGGCCGGGATCTACGGGGAGGACCCGCGCCTGCTCGACGAGGCCCGGCAGGCGGAGATCACCGCTCACCCGCCGGCGCAGAAGTATCCGCGGCTGGAGAGCGTGTACGCCGAATGGATCGCGGCGTGCAAGGGCGGGACCCCCGCGGGCTCGAACTTCCCCGACCACGCCGGGCCGCTCACCGAGATGGTACTGCTCGGCAACCTGGCGCTGCGCACGGCCCAGGTGCTCGAGATCGATTCGCACACCGGCGAGGTCGCGAATACCAAAGTACCGGCCGAGTACGTGCGGTCGGAGTATCGCGCGGGCTGGACCGTGTAGCCTCCGCCCGGCGACCGGCGGTTCATGCCGTGCTACATTGCGGCATGGACACGCCGGGCCTGGGCGAGGCCCTGAGTCACCATCCGCTGCTCGCCGTCGCCACGCTGTTCGGCGCCGGCGTCGTCACGAGCCTCACCCCGTGCATCTATCCCATGATTCCCATCACCGCAGGGATCATCTCGGGCACGAGCGCGCCAGGAGCGTCCCGGGCCCGGACGGCGGGACTCACGCTGGCCTACGTCACGGGCCTGGCGCTGTTCTACGCCGTGCTGGGGCTCGTCGCCGGGCTCACGGGGTCGCTGTTCGGGACGGTGAGTGCGAGTCCCTGGGCGCGGCTCGTGATCGGGAACCTGCTGCTCGTGTTCGCGCTTGCCATGCTGGATGTGTTCCCCGTCGTGGTGCCGGCGCGCCTGGTGCAATGGGCGTCGGGACTTGGGGGCGGATCCTACGCGGCGGTGTTCCTGCTCGGCGCCACGTCGGGGATCGTGGCGGCGCCATGCGGGGCTCCGGCGTTCGCGGCCGTGCTGACCTGGGTGGCCACCACGCGGAGCGGATTCCTGGGGTTCGTGTATCTGTTCGTATTCTCGCTCGGGATGACCGCGTTGCTGGTGGGGGTGGGCCTGTTCTCGGGTTCGGTGACGGCGCTGCCGCGGGCGGGAGCATGGATGGCGTGGACAAAGCGGGCGGCCGGAGTGATCCTGCTGATCATGGCGGAGTACTACTTCATTCAAGCGGGGATGGTCTGGTGATGAGATACCTGTGGCTCGTGGGCACCGTTCTGGCGGCTGCGGTCGCGCCGCTCGGCGCCCAGGACGTCGGCCTCGCGGTCGGCACGAAGGCCCCGGTCGTGGCCGTGGAGGACCTCGACGGCAAGTCCGTGGACCTGGGTCAGTACATCGGCCGCCAGCCGGTGGTGCTCGAGTTCTGGGCGACCTGGTGCCCGCTCTGCAAGGCCCTCGAGCCATCGCTCAAAGCCGCCCACGCGCGCTATGGCCGCACGGTGCGGTTCGTCGCCATCGGCGTGGGTGTGAACCAGTCAGCGGCCTCGATCAAGCGTCATCTCGCGGCGCACCCGCTGCCGTTCCCCGTGCTGTTCGACGCGAGCGGCGCGGCGGTGCGGGGCTACGACGCGCCCACCACATCGTACATCGTCGTGGTGGACAAGAGCGGCACCGTCACCTACACCGGCACGGGAGCGGAGCAGGACATCGCGGCCGTGTTGCAACGGCTTGCGAGCGACTGAGCGGCGCCTGCCGTCAGAATAGTTACGGTCAACTCGGCGATGGTACCACGACATCCAGCACGAGTCCTGTCGCGGTTTCACACCTGCGGCATCACCACAAGTAGCGAGTGAGCCTGCGCTGCCACGGAGAAAGTCAGCGGGGGCCTCACACCGGCCGGAACAACTCCTCCAGCTCGAGCTCAAACAGCTCAGGTCGCGCTGCCGGCTGCCACACCAAGCGCTGGCGCTCCATCTGCGGGAGTTCGGCTTCCGGAGTCCACACCTCTACCTGGCGCGCATCCCCGTCCACGATCCAGTACAGCGGCACACCTGCCTCCTGGTAGCGGCGCCGCTTGACGAAGCGGTCGGCCCGGGCGGTTGACGGGCTCAGCACCTCGACGACGAGCAGCAACGTCCGCATCCGGCTCCAGTCATCGGTCCGGACTTCCTCGCGGGCGACGACGAAGACGTCCGGCTGCACCAGCACGTCCCGACGTCCCCAGGAGATGTCGGCCGGCGACACCAGCACCACGCCGCCGGGATGGCGTTCGAGACAGCGGCCGAGGGCGACCGCGAGCCGCGTCACGATCACCTGGTGCGGTGGCCGGGGCGCGGGGGTCACGAGCAGCTCCCCGTGGACGACCTCGTAACGTTTGCCGTCGTCGGGAAGCGCCCGGACCATGTCCGCAGTCCAATAAGTCGGGGCGGCCATAGCCATACTATCGGCTCCTCGGCGTGCAGGGGACAAGAGGCCGGCATCGTGACCAAACCTGGGGGAACAAGCGCGGAAGCCCCTCATCGTTTTCACGCGAGCGGTTACCTGATGTTGCCAGCGGCAGCCCGCACCGAGCAATTCCCCCTCTCCCGTCCGTCGAACGAGACACAACCCTCAGGGACGGACGATGACCCGCAGCGCGCGGGTCTTCCGCGGTGAGTGCGACGATCTCTGGATGTCGACCCGCGCGCCGAGCGGCCACTAGCTACGACGCGCTACTCCCCCGTCTTCGGCGTGACGTGGTCGATCGCCGCCGCCAGCTCCTTGTACGACTGCGGGTCGATCTCCCGGAACGGCGCCATCACGTGCGCGATCTTGCCGTCGGGTCCCACCACGAACAGGTTGCGGTTGTCGAGCCCGTACTTCTCGTTGCGGGCGCCGTACGTCTTGCCGATCACGCCTCCGCTGTCGCTCGCGAACAGGAACGGGAACTCGTCATCATGCGCCCACGCCGCCAAGGTATCCGCGAGATCCACGCTGATGCCGATGAGCACCACGCCCCGTCCATCGTGAAAGAGCTGTGCGTACTGATCACGGTACGCATGCATTTGAATCGTTCACCCTTTGGTTCGCGCCTTGTAGAAGAACGCGAGCACGACGGTCTTGCCTCTGAAATCGCTGAGATGGATCGGGGCCCGGAGCACGCCGTAACGGGTCGCGCCCGAGAGCGTGAAGTCCGGTGCGGCGGCGCCCACCGCCAGCGGCTCGGGCGGCTTCGCCTCCTGCGCCGGCGCGGCAGTCGGGGACGCGACCAGGGCCGCGGTGAGCGGCACGAGCAGGGTGAGTGACGGACGGAGCATTGCCTTTCCTCTCGCATCGACGGGTTCGTTCAAAGCTACACGGCTAGCGCGACGGGTGTGTGTCCGGAACGGGTGGCGTCGCGGCGATGCCGGGCGCTCGATAGTTCACGTCCAGCACGGCGAGCCGCGCGAGGTGGGTGGCGAGCCGCCGCTGGAAGTCAGCGTAGTCCTTCGCCTCCCGCGGCGTCCACAGCACTTCCGCGAGCGCGCAGGCCCGCGGGAACGCCATGTACTCGACTCGTTTCGGGTCCGGGATGTACTCGGTCCACACCTGGCCCTGCGCCCCCAGCACGTGGCGCGCTTCGTCCGCCGTGAGCTCCGCGGGCACGGGCTCGAACGCGTACACCGTGTCGAGCGGCAGAAACCCGCCGATCGCCAGCGGCTCGCGCGTCGTATCGGTGGACTGATAATAGTCGAAGTAGGTGTGCGATCCCGGCGCCATCACCACGTCGTGCCCTGCCCGAGCCGCCGCGATGCCGCCCTCGATGCCGCGCCACGACATCACGGTCGCATTGGGCGCGAGCCCGCCCTGGAGAATCTCGTCCCAGCCGATGAGCGAGCGGCCATGGGCGGTGAGAAACTCGTCCATGCGGCGCGTGAACCAGCTCTGCAGCTCGTCCTCGTCTTTCAGGCCGAGCTCGTGGATGCGCTCCTGGGCCAGGGGGCTCGCCTTCCACTGGGCCTTGGGGGCCTCATCGCCGCCGATGTGGATCCAATGGCCCGGAAACAACCCCATCACTTCCGTGAGCACGTTCTGGTAGAACCGGATCGTCTGTTCGCCGGGGTTGAGGATGTTCTCGTCCACGCCCCACCTGGTCCAGGGGGACAGCGTGTCGCCCGTGTTCCCCAGCTCGGGATACGCGGCGATCGCGGCCTGCGAATGCCCCGGCATCTCGATCTCGGGGACGATCGTGACGAACCGCGCCTGGGCGTACGCCACGATCTCACGGATGTCGTCCTGGGTGTAGAAGCCGCCGTGCGGCTGTCCGTCGAAGCGCCATGTGGTCGAGTCCCGCCGGTCCGGCCGGCCCACGATCGTCTCCCGGCGCCACGCACCCACCTGCGTGAGCCGCGGGTACTGCTTGATCTCGATGCGCCATCCCTGATCCTCGGTGAGGTGCCAGTGGAAGCGATTCATCTTCTGGAACGCCAGGAGATCGATGTACTTCTTCACGAACTCCTTCGGCATGAAATGGCGCCCGACGTCCAGGTGCATCCCGCGCCAGCTGAAGCGCGGGTAGTCCTCGATCGACACGGCAGGAATGGTCCACGCGGTTCCGGTCACCTTCGCCTGTCGCAGGATCGCGGCCGGGAAGAGCTGGCGCAGCGTCTGAATGGCGTAGAACGCGCCCGCCGGTCGGGCGGCACGGATCGTGACGGCCGCGCGGCTCACGTCCAGCCGATATCCCTCGTCACCCAGCGCATGGAGAGCGGTGTCGAGCCGGATGGAGATCGCCGGCCCACCGGCCGGAGCTGAGGCACGCACGGCCAGGCGGAAGCCCGTTGCGGGAAACAGGTAATCGGCGAGCATGAAGCCGAGCGCGCGGCTCGCCGGGTCCGTCGTGATCACCGTGCTGCCGCTGAGCGTGAACGAGCCGGACTTGGGCATGAGGTGCACCGGGCGCGGCACGACGGCGAACCCGGAGTCGAGCGCGAGTGCCACGAGCAGGGCGGCGAGCATCAGGCTCCTCCCCGAGTGCGCGGACCTGCGGGCAGGTGCTCGAGCAAGTAGCGCGTCAGCAGGGAGTACACGTGCAGCGTGGTGCCCTGGCCCTCGCAGATGCAATGGCTGCGATTGGGATACTCCATGAAGTCGACCGGCTTGCCGAGCGCGATCAGCCGATTCAGCAGCCGCTCGGTGCCCTGATAGTGGACGTTGTCGTCGCCGGAGCCGTGCACCACGAGCAGGCGACCGCGCAGCCCCGCCGCGTGATTGATGGCCGACGCGGTCTCGTACCCCGCGTTCTCCTGCGGCAAGCCCATGTAGCGCTCCTGATAGATCGTGTCGTACAGCCGCTCGTCGGGCACCGGAGCCACGCTCATTCCCACCTGGTACACATCGGGGTAGCGGAACATCGCCTGCAGCGTGCTCGACCCGCCGCCGCTCCACCCCCAGATGCCCACCCGGGTCGCATCGAGGTAACGCCGGGACCGTGTCAGGGCGCGCACGGCGTCGGCCTGCTCGCGGCTCGACAGCACCCCGATGGCACCGTACACCACCTTGCGCCACGCCCGGCCGCGCGGCGCCGGCGTGCCGCGGTTGTCGACGCTCGCGACGACGTAGCCCTGGTCCGCGAGCATCCGGAACCACAGCCCCAGGCCACCCATCCACTGGTCGCGCACGGTCTGCCCGGCGGGCTCGCCGTACACGTACATCAGCAGCGGGTAGGTCCTGGTAGAATCGAAGTCGCGGGGCCGGATCATCCAGCCGTCGAGGGTCGCGCTGTCCGGCAGCGCCACGCGGAAGAATTCGCCGCGCCGTGACGTGAGCGGCGCGACGGCCCCGCGCAGTCGCTCGTTCGCAACCACGGTGCGGGCCGTCGCGTGGGAGGGCAGGCGTACCAGGTCGGTCACGGGCGGGGTGTCGAACGTCGAATAGGTGTGCCAGGCCCACCGGGCGTCCGGCGAGATGTCGTAGGAGTGCGTGCCCGGTTGATCGACCGGCGAGAGGCGCTGCGCCGCCGCGCGGCCATCGAGCGCCACGCGGTACAGGTAGCGCTGGGTCCCGTTGTCCGGCGACGCGATGTAATACAGCCAGCCCCCCGGCTCGTCCAGCGCGGCGACCGCGATCACGTCGAAGGCGCCCGGTGTGACGAGGTGCACGGTCTTGCCGTCGCGGCTGACCCGATACACATGGCGCCACCCGTCGCGCTCGCTCAGCCAGGTGAACTCCTTCCCGCCGGCGAGCCACTCCAGGTCGTCCACGACGTCGAGCCACGCGCTGTCCCGCTCCACCAGGACGGTGCGGACGGCGCCGCTGCCGGCGTCGGCGAGCATGACGCGATCCGTGTTCTGGGCGCGGTTGATCCGCTGCAGCACCAGCTCTTGCGGCCCCGCCCATGCGAGGCGGGGGAGGTAGTTCTGGCGCGGATCATCGGGCACCTGCAACCACGTGGTGGGACCGCCATCCGCACTCACGACGCCGGCGGTGACGGCGGAGTTCGTGGTCCCCGCCTTCGGGTATTGGACCGGCGTGACGAACGGGTAGAGCGAGTCGGTGTCGTTCGTGAGCAGGAACCTGCCCACGCCGCTCATGTCGAAGTGCCAGTAGGCGATGCGGGCGCCGTCCGGGGACCAGCGGAAGCCGTCGCGCAGGTCGAACTCCTCTTCGTAGACCCAGTCGGTCATGCCGTTCACGTGCAGCGAGTCGGCGCCGGTGGTGAGACGCGTGATGCGGCCGTCGGCCAGGCGCTCGACGTAGAGGTCCCCCTGCCGCACGTAGGCGACCCGGTCGCCGGCGGGGGAGAACTTGGCGTACATGAGCGACGACGCCGGCGCGTCGCCGCCCAGCTTTTTCAGCGTTCCCCCACCGGCGCGGTCGAGCACCCAGTAGTCCCCGCGGGTGTTCTGGCGCCACACGCGCTGCGTGTTGGTGAAGATGAGGACCTTCGACGCATCGCTCGACCAGTCGTAATCGTCGATGTCGAGGGGGGCGGTCTCGCCCCGGGGGATGAGCTGCCGCGCGGCGACTACCACGCTGCGCGCGCCCGTCGCCGTCTCGTAGCGCACGATGTCGGATCCGCCGTTGTCGGACACCGGCTCGACGGTGGTGTACGCCGTCCCGCCGGCGATCCAGCGCGCGGGACCAAAGTGCTCCGGTGCGAAGTCGCGGGAGGCGAACAGGCGCCGCAGCATGTCCCCGGTCTGGGCCGGAACCTGCGCCGTGAGGGGTGCGGCCACGAATCCGCCCGCCGTGACGACGACGCACACTGCTCGACGCATCATGCGGTCACTGGTGCTCGGGTAGCTCGCGGATCCAGATGTCGCGGTAGCGCACGGGATGGCCGTGATCCTGCAGCTGCAGCGGCAGCCGGTCGGCATGCGGTGCGTAATGGGCGCGTTGTCCGTGCACCGTCCAGCCGGTGATGATCGTGTTGTCCTGGACGAGCACGCCGTTGTGCAGCACGGTCACCCGCGCCGAGTCGCGCACCGCGCCGTCCGCTGTGAAGCGGGGCCGGTGAAAGATGATGTCGTAGGTCTGCCATTGACCCGGCGGGCGGCTCCCATTGACGAGCGGCGGGGTCTGCCCGTACACCGCGGCCGCCTGGCCGTCCGCGTATGTGTCGCTGTGATAAGAATCGAGCACCTGGACTTCGTAATGGGTCATCAGGAACACGCCGCTGTTGCCGCGGTCTTGCCCTTCTCCTGTGGCGGGTAGGGGCGCCGCCCACTCGAGGTGCAGCTGCACGTCACCGAAGCCGCGTTTCGTCTGAATCGCTCCCGTGCGCGGCGCCACCTCGAAGTAGCCGTCCCGCACCACCCACTTCGCCGGCGCGCCGCTCTCCGTCTGCCACTGGTCCAAGTTCTTGCCGTCGAACAGCACGATCGCATCCGACGGTGGCGCCACCGGTGGACGCTCCGGGCCGGGATCGACGACGGGAGGGCGGGGGCGGTCCATGGAATGGACTGGCCACTGCTGCCCTGGGAGAGACCGAGGTGTGGCGAGCGTCAGGAGCGCCAGCGAGCACAATGCGGAATGCGGAATCCGGAATGCGGAATGCGGCGACGAACGTCGTTTGGCGAACGACCTTTCACTGCAATTCCGCATTCCACATTCCGCATTCCGCATTAGGGCCTCCAAGTTCCTTTCGCCACTGCCGGCACGAACGTCTCGAGATCCTTGGGGGGGAATGCCAGCGTCTTCCCCTGCTCGGCGCTCATGTAGGCGGTCATCAGGACCTTCACGACCTCGACGCCGTCGTCGAACGTCAGCTGCGGCGCCTCGCGCCCGAGGAACACGCGTACGAAGTGCCGATCCTCGGCCTCGTAGCCGTACACTGCCGCCTCGCCCGAGATGACGGGCATGAGCCCCATCTCGGCGTTCTGCTTTTCGACCAGGTCTTCGCCGGATTGACCCTTCACCTCGCGGCTGAAGAACAGCCGGAGCGGGCTGTCGAGCGAGTTCCACGTCATCGAGTATTCCGGGCCGAGCAGCTCGGCGGAAAGGCGCAGTCCCGCTCCCACGAAGCTCCACGAGGTCGTGGCTTCGCCCAGTACGGTGGCGCCGTCGTCCGTCGTGAACTCGATCATCACGCTCGCGAAATCCTCCGAGGGCCGCTTGGTGTAGTCCACTTCCTTGCCCATACGCTGCTGCAGCTGCTTCGCGTAGGCCGGCTGGCTCCACTTGAGGCTGCCGATGTGACCCGTCACGCGCACCGGCCGTACCGTCGAGAGCGGCGCACCGGGCTTGGTGAGGAGGTGACGCACGACCAAAGACGAGTGGCACATCATGTCGTTCAGGACGCCGCCGCCCTGGAGGTCGCCGCGCCAGAACCACGGCATATGCGGCCCGCTGTGCTCTTCCGCCGCGCGCGCGAGATAGGGCCGGCCGGTGAGCGATGCGCCCCGCGCCCAGACGATGGCCCGCCCCTGCGCCACGGCCGGGGCGAACAGCTGATTCTCGAGATAGCCGTGTGTGAGCCCCGCTTTCTTCACGAGCTCCGTCACCCGCGTGGCTTCGGCGACGTTGCGAGCCAGGGGCTTCTCACAGGCGATGCCCTTGAGCGCCCCTTTGCCGCGCGTGACGGCGTCCACGATCTCCTCCACGTTCTCGATGCGGGCCTGGTTCGGTCCGCACAGCCACAGCGCGTCGATCCCGGGGTCGGCCACCATCTCGGTGATCGAGCGATGCGCCTTGGCGGGCCCGAGGTCGAGCCGGCGTGCCAGCGCGGCCATGTCGTCGGCGTGCTTGGGGTTCGGGCTCCACACGCCGAGCACGTCGGCATCGCGCACCGACTGGAGTCCCTGCAGGTGGAACCGCGCGTTGAATCCGCTCCCCACGAACCCGATGCCCAGCCGCTTGTCCGCCATGCGCCCGTCCCGTTTCCCGTTTCGTTCCCGTCAATCAGCGTAGCGGACGCCCAGCTTGGCCAGCGCTTCCGGCGGGCAGCCTGTCCATTCGGCGACGAAGCTGTTGCCGATATAGCGCAGGTCTTGCACGCCCAGCTTGCTCGAGAAAAACCCCGTTGCGGTGAGGTCGCGGAAGGCGTTGAAGAACGCGACGCCGGCCGCGTGCTCGGGCTTCGCCTTCTTGGGCCACGCGATGTCGTCGAGCACGGCCGTGCGCTCGGCGTCGGTCGCGCCCGTGAAAGTCTTGCCGTAGCGGTCGTCGCACTCGTGATCGAGCCACGCCAGCCCGCCCTTGATCGGCGTCGCGAGGTTGGAGTCGTCGCCGAGCATGAAGTCCATGAACTCGGGGACGCCCGCCTCGGTCGCGCTGCCGGAGCGCTCGTCCTTCGGGAGGATGAGATCGACCAGCAGCCGCACCGTCTCCCACTCGTGGGCGGTGAACTGCTTCGGCTCGTATGGCCCCCCCCGCTGGAGCGCCTCGCGTGCCAGCGCCGCCGCCTCGCGCACCGACTCGGGGGCCCACTGGAAGGCCGTGGCAAGCGGTGCGGACGCCAGCAATTGCAGAGCGTTGCGTCTATCCATGAGCCCTCCGAACGCGGAACGCGGAAGTCGGAACGCGGAACAGACGCTCCACGCTCCGACGCTCGGCACGCTGTTCCGCGTTCCGCGTTCCACCTTCCGCGTTCACAGTTCCCCCCGTTTCATCAGGTCCGTGATATGCTCACTGGTCCGGAGCGACAGGGCCAGAATCGTCCACGTCGGATTCTTGTCGGCCTGCGACACGAACGGCGCGCCGTCGGTCACGAACAGGTTCTTGCACTCGTGCGCCTGGCACCAGCGGTTCGTCACCGACGTCTTGGGATCGTCGCCCATGCGCGCGCCGCCCAGCTCGTGAATGATGACGCCCCCCGCGGCGATGCCGTACCCCCGTTCCCGCGTCGGCATCGGGGAAAACACCTCCCCGCCCATCTCGGCGATGATCGCCCGGAACGTCTCCTGCATGTGCTTCACCTGGTTGTACTCGTGGTCCGACCACTTCCAATGGAAGCGCAGCACCGGGATGCCCCAGCGGTCGACGGTGCGGGGGTCGATCTCGCAATAGGTGTCGTCGTTGGGAATCATCTCGCCGCGGCCCGAGAACCCGATGGTCGCGCCGTAGTAGCGGCGGTAGTCGTCTTTGAGCTGCTTACCGTACCCGCCACCGGCGGGGTAGCGCTGGATTCCTCCCATGATGCCGTAGTCGGGCACGTGCGTCCCGCCCCACACCTCGATGTGATAGCCGCGGGTGAAGTCGAGCTTCTGGTTTTCGAGCCACCAGGGCATGTACAGGTGCATGCCCCCCACGCCGTCGTGGTTGTGCGGCACGTGGTCCATCATCTTGGGGATGAAGCCCCCCACGTCCGTCCCGGTGGTATCGGTGATGTACTTGCCCACCGTGCCGCTGCCGTTCGCCAGCCCATTGGGGAACGCGGACGACTTCGAGTTGAGCAGCAGCCGCGCCGTCTCGAGCGCGCTGGCCGCGAGCACCACGACCCGGGCGCGCACGTGCTGGTCCGAACCGGTCGTCTTGTCGACGTAGGCCACACCCGAGGCACGACCGGTCTTGTCTACCGTCACCTCGCGGGCCATGGCGTTGGTGACGAGCGTGAGCCGCCCGGTGGTGAGGGCGGGGCCGATCAGCACGTTGGTGGAGGTGAAGTTCGCGTTCACGCGGCAGCCGCGGTTGCATTGGCCGCAGTAGTGGCACGGCGCCCGGCCGTTGAGCGGTCGCGTCAGGATCGAGAGCCGGGACGGGATGCAGGTGATGTGCAGTTTGTCCGCGGCCTGCTTGACCAGCAGCTCATGGCAGCGCGGGCGCGGCGGTGGCTGGAACACGCCGTCCGGCTCATTGGGAAGGTTCTCCTTCGAGCCGAACACGCCGATCAGCCGGTCGATCTTATCGTAATAGGGGGCGACATCCTCGTACGCAATCGGCCAGTCGTCGCCCAGCCCGTCCCGACTCTTGCGTTTGAAGTCGTACGGCCCGAAGCGCAGTGAAATCCGGCCCCAGTGGTTGGTGCGGCCCCCGACCATGCGCGCCCGCCACCAGTTGAACTCGGTGCCCGCGGCGCGCGTGTAGGGCTCGCCCTCGATCTCCCAGCCGCCGATGCAGGCGTCGAACTCCCCGAACGGACGGTCCTTGGTCGACCGGCCGCGCCGCGGCGACTCGTACGGCCAGGTGAGCATGGCCGAGTCCTTGAGGTTGTCCCACGGCACGCCGGCCTCGAGCACGATCACGTCCGCGCCCGCCCGAGTGAGGGCGTGGGCGGCCATGCCCCCGCCCGCGCCGGAGCCCACGATGCATACGTCGTATACTCGGGACTGGGGACTCGGGGCTCGGGGCTCGGTCATACGGTGCAAGTCTCCACGGCCTGTCGCAATGAGGTGAGGGGGTCGCGCGTCGGCACGAACTCGTGCGCCATGTATCCGCCGAACCCGGTGTCGGCGATGGCGGCGGCGACCGCGTGCCAGTTGAGCTCCTGTGTGCCGTCCAGCTCGTGGCGACCGGGCACGCCGCCGGTGTGGAAGTGTCCGATGAAGGCCGCGTTGTCGCGAATCGTCCGGATGATGTCGCCTTCCATGATCTGCATGTGATAGATGTCGTACAACAGCTTCACGCGCGGCGACGCCACACCCTTCATCACGGCCACGCCGAACGCCGTGTGGTCTCCCTGGTAGTCCTTGTGATCGACTTTGCTGTTCAGGAGCTCCACACAGACGGTGACGTGTTGCTCTTCGGCGAGGCTCTTGATCTGCGTGAGCCCGGCGACGCAGTTGTCGATCCCCTCGGCGTCGCTCTTGCCGCGGCGGTTGCCGAACATCGTGATCACATTGGGGACTCCGTGCTTGGCGGCGAGCGGGATCGTCTGCTCGAGCTCCTTGAGCAGCAACGCGTGGTTCGCCCGGTCGTTGAAGCCGGTCGGGATGAAGTCTCGGCGGCTCGCGGGATAGCCCATGGAGCACACCAGCCCGCAGTCGTGTACGATGTCCCACTCCTCCGGGTTCAACAGGTCGATCGCGGCGAGCCCCATCCCCGCCGCCGCCTTGCAGAAGTCGGGCAGGGGGATGTCGCGATAAGGCCAGCGGGAGACGGATTGCTTGAGGCGGGCGGGCGGTTGGGCGGTCGGGCGGATGGGCGGCGCCGTCGCTGGGCGGCCGCCGATTGCCATACCCGCGACCGCCCCCGCCGACGCAAGCAGCGCCTCGCGCCGACTGACCGTCCGCCCGTCCGCCCGTCCGCCCGTCTGCCCATCGGCCCGTCCGCCCCCCCGCCCCATCAGAACTCCAACCGCTTGAGATACTCACAACTCGCCTTGATGGACGCGAACGGCTCCGCCGGCTGATCGTGCTCCACGAAGAAATGCTTGATCCCCGCCTGCTCCTCGCGGGCGAAGATCCGCTTCCAATCGATCTTGCCGGCGCCCACGTCGGCCATCTTGTTGTCGGGCGGCCCCATCGAGTCCTTCACGTGCACCAGCGGGAACCGGCCGGGCCAGCGCGCGAAGTAGGCCAGCGGATCCTGGCCCCCCTTGGTGATCCAGTAGAGGTCCATCTCCATTTGTACCAGCTTGGGATCGGTTTCCGCGAGCAGCACATCGTAGGGCAGCTTGCCGTCCGTCGGGGCGAACTCGAAGTCGTGGTTGTGATAGGCGAACTGCAGTCCAGCCGCGCGCGCCTGCTCAGCCGCCTTGTTGAACTCGGCGGCGATCTTCTTGAAGCCATTGATCCCGGTGCGTTGCTCCACGGGGATCCAGGGCACCACGATGTACTGGTGACCGATCACGTGCGCCGCGTCGAGCGCCTCGTGCCAGGCCTCGGGTGTCGTCAGGCCGACGTGCGTGGAGGGAGCGGTGAGGCCGTGATGATCGAGCATCGCGCGGATCTCGGCCGCGCTCTTCCCGAAGTAGCCCGCGAATTCGACCTCGCCGTACCCGGCCTCGGCCACCCGTGCCAGCGTGCCCTCGACGTCCTTCTTCATCTCGTCCCGCACGGTGTAGAGCTGCAGGCCGATACGGTCGATCTTGTGGAGAGGGGCTAGGGGATAGGGGCTAGGGGCTCGGGGGGGAAACACCGCCCCCAGCGCCGCAGCGCCCATTAACTGGATAAAGTCGCGTCGATCGGTCATGTCGCTCCTCCGCTGTTTTTTGTCGAGTCCCTAGCCCCTAACCCCTAGCCCCTAGATCTCATTTCGCTTCATCGCTTCCACCGCATACGCCGCCGCGCGAGCCGTGAGCGCCATGTAGGTGATGGAAGGGTTCTGACAGGCCGACGACGCCATGCACGCGCCGTCGGTGACGAACAGATTCTTCACGTCGTGGCACTGGTTGTGGGCGTTCAACACCGATGTCTTGGGATCGCGTCCCATGCGGGCGGTCCCCATCTCGTGGATCGTGAGGCCGGGCGGGTTGTCATCTACGAACGGCGTGACGTCCTTGGCCCCCGCCGCCTCGAGCATCTCCGCCGCGCTGACCGACATGTCCTTTAGCAGCTTGCGCTCGTTGTCGCTCCACTGGCAGTGGATCCGCAGTGTGGGGACGCCCCATGCGTCCACCTTCTCGGGATCGATCTCCACGTAGTTGGTCGGCCGCGGGAGGCACTCGCCGAAGCCGTACAACGAAAAGCCCCAGGGCCCCTGCGTCCGCAGCGCGCGCTTCAGCTCCACGCCGAAGCCCGGCTGCGACGCCGCCCGACCCCAGCCCGAGCGCCCGCCGCCCCCCTGGAACCCGTAGCCGCGCAGGAAGTCGGGATGCGGCGTCTTCACGTTGCGAAACCGCGGCACGTAGATCCCGTTGGGGCGGTTGCCGTGCACCGTGCGGTCTTCCATGCCCGGGATCATGCCGTTGGCCCCGCCGCCCATCGCGTGGTCCATCAGGTTGTGACCCAGCACGCCGCTCGCGTTGCCGAGCCCGGTGGGGAAGCGCCGCGTCTTGGAGTTGAGCAGGATGCGGGTCGACTCGAGGGTCGAGCCGCACAGGAACACGATGCGGGCGCGGAACTCGAGCGGCTCGCGGGTCTGCCCGTCGATGACGCGCACCCCTGCGGCGCGGTCGCGCTGCTCGTCGTAGATCACGCTGTGGACGACGCTGTAGGGCCGCAGCGTCAGACGCCCGGTGGCGCGGGCCGCCGGCAGCGTCACCCCGACGCTGTTGAAGTAGGAATGCGTGATGCAACCGCGCTCGCACGGGCCGCAGTAATGGCACGCGGCGCGCCCCCGGTGCGGCTGCGTGAGGATCGCGGCGCGGCCGATCGTGAGCACGCGCTCTCCGGCGAAACGCTTCGCGATGCCGTCTTTGACCACCTGCTCCGCGCAGTTCAGCGCCATCGGCGGCAGGAACTTGCCGTCCGGGAGCTGCGGCAGGCCGAGCGCTTCGCCGGTGATCCCGATGAACTCCTCCACGTGGTCGTACCAGGGCGCGATGTCGGCATAGCGGATGGGCCAATCGACACCGAACCCGTCGCGCGCGTTCGCCGCGAAGTCGAGGTCGCTCCAGCGGTACACCTGCCGGCCCCACATGATGGACTTGCCGCCCACCTGCCGGCCGCGGATCCAGTGGAACGGCTTGTCGGGATCGAAGCTGTAGGGGTTGTCGCGGTCGTTCACGAAGAACTTGCCGCTGTACTCGTTGCAGGCGTAGCAATGACGCTGGATGAACTGATCACGCTCGAGCGCCTTGCGGTCGCCGAAGCCGCGGAACTTCATCTCCCAGGGCGGCACGTGCTCGACGTAATCCCGGGCGGGGTCGATCGGTCGGCCCGCCTCGAGCACCAGCGTCTTGAGTCCGCGCTCGCACAACTCCTTGGCCGCCCACCCGCCGGTGATCCCGGAGCCGACGACGATGGCGTCGAAGCTGGGGGCGGCCATCAGAAGTCCCCCGGCGCCGCGCGCCAGCGGTCCATTGGGGCGCATGGCTCGAACGCGCCCGGGATCGCCTCGTAGTGCAGCTCGGCCGTGGCTCCCGCTTCGGACGTGCAGTAGCCGTACACCGTGACGAACTTCATGTGGTCGAAGAAGTGCGGCTTGCCGTCGGCCTTCGCCTTGCGAGCCTCCTGTGCCTCGGCGTCGAGCGCGGTAAGGATCGCTACGCGCTGCGCCTCTGAGGCGCTCCGGAAGTCCGCGGCCGACACGGCGCGGGCCCGCGCGTCCACGTCCGCCAGGCCGTCGAGAAACAGCTTGCGGTCGTCGTCCGGCGCCCACTCCGCGAGCAGCAGGTCGATGAACTCGGGCAGCCGCGCCGCCCGTGCGCCGGGCGTGTCCGTTTCGGGGATGATCAGCTCGGCGATCATCTCGACCGTCTCGGCCTGATGCGCGTCGAGCACCCGAAAGCCGAGGCCGGGGGCTCGGGCGTGCGCCCGCCGGCCCACCGCCCACAGCTCGTCGCCCGAGAGGCGCGTCAGGGCCGGACCGGCGACCGCGGCAGCGACGACGCGGCACAGCTCACGGCGGTTCATGGGCTCCTCGGGGCGGGGAAGGCACAAGATCCACCCGCGCCGGCACGGCCGCCAGGGCGCCCTGCCGTCTCGGGGCGTTGACAGGCGCCGCCGGCATTGTATGTTTATGCATCTTCCTGCATAAACAGTGAGGCGGGTACCCATGGGGCCGTTGGTCGTCCTCGCATACTCGGGCGGACTCGACACCTCCGCGATCGTTCCCTGGCTGCGCGAGCAATACGGCGCGCGCGTGCTGTGTTTCGCGGCGGACGTGGGACAGGGCGCGGGGGAGCTGGGCGGCCTGGTGGAAAAGGCCAAGCGGTCCGGCGCGGTCGATTGCGTCGTCGAAGATCTGCGCGAAGAATTCGTGCGCGACTTCGTGTTCCCCACGCTGCGCGCCGGCGCGGTGTATGCCCGCACCTATCTGCTCGGCACGGGCATGGCCCGTCCCGTGATGGCGGCGCATCAGGTGGCCCTCGCCCAGCGCGCCGGCGCCCAGGCCGTCGCGCACGGCTGTACCGGCAAGGGCAACGATCAGGTGCGGTTCGAGCTCACCTACGCGGCGCTCGCGCCGGAGCTGCGCGTGATCGCGCCGTGGCGCGAATGGCAGTTCCAGGGTCGGGAAGACTTGATCGCGTACGTGAAAGCAAAAGGGATCCCGGTGCAGGCCACGCTCGAGAAGCCGTATTCCACCGACCGCAATTTGTGGCACTGCTCCCATGAAGGCGGCATCCTGGAAGATCCCTCCAAACAACCCCCCGAGCACATCTTCGTCATGACACGCGACCCGCTCGAGGCGCCGGAGCTGCCCGCCGTGGTCGAGATCGGGTTCGAGGACGGAACGCCCGTCGCCGTGGATCGCGTGCCGCTCGGTCCCGTCGAGCTGCTCGAGACGCTCAACGCCGTCGCCGGCGAGCACGGCGTCGGGCGCGCCGACGTCGTCGAAGACCGACTGGTCGGCATGAAATCCCGGGGCGTGTACGAGACACCGGGTGGGACGCTGCTGCACGCGGCCCATCGCGAGCTGGAGCAGCTGGTGCTCGATCGCCGCACCCTGCGGCTCAAGGACGAGCTGGCGCTGCGCTACGCCGACCTGGTATACGACGGGCGCTGGTGGACCCCGGAGCGGGAGGCGCTCGACGCCGCGGTCCTGAGCACCCAGAAACGCGTGACCGGCAGCGTGCGCCTCAAGCTCTACAAGGGTGGCCTCGCCGTCGCCGGGCGCGAGAGTCCGTTCGCGCTGTACCAGCCGTCGTACGCCACGTTCGGCAAGGACAACGTGTACGACCAGCACGACGCCGAGGGATTCATCCACCTGTACGGCCTCTCGGTGCGGATCGGCGCGGGCCTCGACGCCGCGCGCCAGCAGCCCGAAGTCGGCGCGGCGGCGGACTGATGGCCGCCCGGCCGACGGAGCCTGCGCCGCCTCCACCGCCTGCCACCGCCCCCCATCAGATGTGGGGCGGTCGTTTCAGTGTCGGACCCAGCGAAGCGCTCGATGCACTCAATCGCAGTCTCCCCGTCGATCACCGCCTCTGGCCCCAGGACGTCACCGCGAGCAAAGCCTGGGTGCATGCGCTCGGCCGGGTCGGGGTCGTGACCCCAGGCGAGGAGACGCAGCTGCTCGACGGTCTCGATCGCGTCGCCGAGCGACTCGCCGACGGGGCGGCCGTGGGCGCGCCGGACGAGGATGTCCACACCCTGGTCGAGCGGCTGCTGTACGCTGAAGTCGGCGCGGTCGCGGGCAAGCTCCATACCGGCCGGTCGCGCAACGATCAGGTGGCGACCGACCTGCGGCTGTGGACGCTCGAGGCGATCGACCAGGTCGACGGCGACCTCGCCGCGCTCGGTCGCACGCTCGTCGCGCGGGCGCAGGACGGCGTCGACGCCCTCCTTCCCGGCTACACGCACGGCCAGCGCGCGCAGCCGGTGCGTTGGGCGTACGTGCTGCTGGCGCACGCCTGGCCGCTGGTGCGCGATCGCCAGCGCCTGGCAGACGCCCGCCGTCGCGTGGCCGAGCTGCCGCTCGGCTCCGGGGCGCTCGCCGGCTCGGGATTCCCCGTGGACCGCGTGCTCCTGAAAGAAGCGCTGGGGTTCCGTGCCCTCTGCGCCAACGCGCTCGACGCCACCGGGGACCGCGACTTCGTCGCGGAGGTTCTGTTCGCGCTGTCGCTCGTGGGCACCCACCTGTCGCGCCTCGCCGCCGAGCTGGTGCTCTATTCGAGCGCCGAGTTCGGTTTCGTCCGGCTGTCGGACGACTTCAGCACCGGCTCGAGTCTGCTGCCGCAAAAGCGCAACCCGGACGTGCTCGAGCTGGCCCGGGCGAAGTCGGGACGGGTGCTGGGCGACCTGGTCGCCCTGCTCACGACCCTCAAGGGCCTTCCCGCGGGCTACAGCAAGGATCTGCAGGAGGACAAACCGCTGCTGTTCGACGCGTTCGATACGCTGGGCCTCGTCCTGCCCGCCGTGACCGGGGCGGTTGCGGCGCTCACCGTTGACGTGGAGCGCATGCGCGGCGCGCTCGACGCCTCGCTGCGCGCCACGGACCTGGCAGACCTGCTGGTCGAGTCGGGCGTGCCGTTCCGCGAGAGCCACGGACTGGTGGGGCGGCTGGTGCGCGAGGCGGAGCGGTCCGGTGTGCCGCTCGACCAGGTTCCGATCCCGTCGGCTGCAGCCCTCCACCCCGCGCTGGGCGCGGCCCTCGCGCAACTGGGCACGTGGGAGGATTCGATCGAAGGGCGTGCCACTCCGGGGGGCGCTTCGCGGGCGTCGGTGGACGAGCAGCTTGCGGCACTGCAACTTGCATTCGCGCCGGGCGGAGGCCCTTAACCCAAGGTCTTGCCGTACGTTAGCCGGTTAGGTAGCATACGTGGCCGCCCCCCGACAGGGCGGCCACGTTTCTCACCGGGGAGTATCCGCTTGCGTTGCCTGGCGCTCAACGCGTCCTTCGAGCCGCTCACCATGGTGCCCGTACGGCGGGCGCTGCGGCTCGTGATCGACCGCAAGGCGGAGATCGTCGAAGCCGACGGTCCCGTGATGCGGAGCGAGCGCCTCGCTATTCCGCGCCCGGCAGTGATTCGCCTGGTCAAGTTCGTGCACGTGCCCCGCCGGTTCCGCCGCCAGGTCACCAACACGTTCCTGTTCGCCCGCGACAATTACCGCTGCCAATTCTGCGGGCGGAGCCAGCCGGAGCTGCGCCACCGAGAGTGCCTGACCCGGGATCACCTGGTGCCGCTGTCGCGCGGAGGCACGAACGCCTGGACCAACGTGTTGACCGCCTGTTCCTCGTGCAACACGCGCAAGGGCAACCTCTTGCCGGAAGAGGCCGGGATGCACCCCCTGCGGCCGCCGGTGGAGCCGCACTTCGTGCACCTCGCCTGGGCGGTCCGCCGCCTCACGTCGATCCAGTCCAAGTACATCCGGCTGTTCTACGGCGGCGAGGTACTGGCGGCGCTCGAGGCGTTGTAGAGGGTCTCCGACCGCGCCTCCAGGGTGAGGCGCGGCAGACCTGCGATCCGGACCAGCAGTTGTTGCGCGCCGCGCGCCAGCGCACCGCCCACGTTGCCGCCGCCCGAGACCGTCGGGCCGACATCGCCCTTGAGGTAGCGCATCAGCTCTTCGAGGTCGGCGTCGTTCAGCACCGACACGTCCAGCCGGCACAGGAAATAGAAGTTTCCCGTCCCCTTCACTTTGACGTTGTATCGGTAGGGGATCTCGAGGGCGCGCTCGAGATCGTCGGCCGTTCCGTCGCGCGTGACCGTTCCGTTGCTGCGCAGCAGGACGAAGTCGTCGGCGAGCGGGTCGTGGCGCGCCACGGCGTCCCACGACCAGTCGCTCACGAACTGGTCGAACCACCCCGAGCGCGACCGCCACAGCTCCAGACGATAGTGCAGCCGCAGCGGGAAGCCCGAGCGCATGAGGGCCACGAACTTGCCGTCGGCGAGCAGTGCCGTGGCCTGCACGCGGGGAACGCCGTTTTGCAGGATGACCGTCAACGCCGGCGACTGCGCGCCGGCCGGGGAGGCGGCCGCGGCACCGAGCAGGGCGAAGACCGCCAGGCCCGACCTCACCTCAAAAGCGGTGGTCGAGTCGCAGGGTGAATCGCAGGGGCTCGCCGGCGGTCACCGCCTTGGCCACATACACGCCGAATCCGCCCCAATCGACCCCGAGGCCCAGATCGGCCAGCCAGCTGCCGGGCGTCGGCAGTCGATCGGCGGGGAGGCGGCCCGGTCCCCCGCCGACCAGCCACGCCTGCCCGGCGTCCCCCAGCACCACCAGATCGGGCCCTTGCAGGGTGAACAACGACTTGACCGCTTCGTCCTCGGGTGCCGACGAGCCGTACGACCAGTGCAACGAGAGGTGACCACGATACTCGGCCTGCGCCAGGATCACCCGGTCGCACGCCGCCACCATGGTCCCGGCGAACGCGTGGTCGGCGATGTCCTGGTTGCACGCGCTGTGGTTGAACCCGTAGCCGGCCAGCGGATCGGGCCCGCCCATCGACAGGCGCTGTTGCAGCGGGAGCGCGTCCCCGCCGATCCAGCCGCCGGCGAGGAGTCGGAGGTTGAGGCGCCCCGACGGGCTCACGCGCGTGTAGCGCCGGAAGTCGAGGAACAGGCGGCTGAACGCGTACGAGCCGTCCGTTGCGATCGGGCTGCGCACGGCGGCGGGGACGCCGGCCTGCGGCGTCACGTCCCGCGAGTGCGCGTGCTCGAGCCGGGCGCGCAGCCACCACCCGGCCGTTGGGTCGGCGCGGTCGTTGCGGGTGTCGAAGCTCACACTGCCGCTGAGCGCGGTATAGTGCCCGTCGTCGATCGGCGGGTTGGGACGCCACGCCTGGTCGTTGCGGAACACGGTCCACGGGTCGCGCGCCGTGACGCTCTGTTGCCAGTCGTGCCGCAGCTCGAGCTCGAGCTGCAGGCCCCGCTCGGGCTGCACGAACACGCGCCCCGCCAGGCCTTTGCTGAGGTAGTAATCGCGATAGTCCCGCTGGAACAAGAACGCCGACCACCCCACTTCGGCGTTGCGCAGCCCCCAGTCTTCGACCGGGACCACGTTGTCGAAGGCGCGAAACTGTATGCCGTACGCCGGCACTTCGCCGGAGCGCAGCTCCGCACGGAAGATGTAGCCCAGATCGTTCCGCTTGTCGGTGAACTCCCCGGCGGTCCGGAACACCCCCAGTGCGTCCATCCGGAGCCGCAGATTGGGGTGCAGCTTCCAGTCGAACAGCGGCCCGAACACCACGGGCAGCCCTTCCACCCGGTTGTAGGTGCCCCCCGTGGCGAGGGTGAGCGACGAGCGCGAATCCGCGGTGCCCCACGACTTCTCCACGCCGAGGTTGCGGAACCAGCGCCGCAGGTCCGAGGGGACGAGGGCGATCTCGTCGCCCTTCGCGCGGAAGGCGAGCGGCTCCTGGTAAATGCGCACCTCGCCCGAGACCGTGGCCCCCCGCGCGCGCGCCACCGTGCCGCCGACCACGATGAGGTCGCCCGTGATCACCGCCGTCGTGTCGAGCACCGCGTCGCCATTGATCACGAGCAACGTGCCATCGACCCGGCCGCCCACGGTGACGGGTCCGCCCCGCACCGCGACGTCGCCGCGCCAGGCGTTGCCGGCGGGGAGGCGCGAGTGCCCGACGAGCCGTGTGGTCGTCGCGGCGTTGTAGCGGTGGACCACTTCCTCGGCGACCGCGCGGGGCAGCTCCGGCGGCTGGACCATCGCGCCGGCGCTCTCCGGTTGGATCACGATCGCCGTGTCCTGCGCCGCGGCGACCGCGGGACCGAGCAGACAGAGGGCGGCGAGCGCGACGCTGCGCACCGTCAGCCGGCCACGGTGCGCGGCGGCTCGAGCCCGAGCCGGCGCATGCGGCGATACAGGTTGGCGCGGTCGGTGGCGAGGCGGCGCGCCGCCTCGGCCACATTGCCCCGGGCGGCCGACAGTGCGCGGGCGATGAGCGTGCGCTCGAAGCCGTCCAGCGCTTCCGACAGCGCCACATCGCTCCACGCCTCGGAAGCCGCAGCCGGGGCGCCGTCCTGCGGGACCACCCGCGCCACGTCGTCGGCGGTGACCGTATCGCCGGTCGCGAGGATCGCCAGCCGTTCCACGATGTTCGCCAGCTCACGCACGTTCCCCGGCCAGGCGTAGCCGCCCAGCAGCTGGACGGCGCCGGCGTCGAAGCGCACCGGTCGCCCGAGGCGCGCCATCTGGCGCGTCGCGAAATGCTCGACCAGCGGAGCGACGTCGTCCGGCCGGTCGCGCAACGGCGCGATGCGGATTGGGAGCACGTTGAGGCGGAACAGCAGATCCTCGCGGAACTGCCCCTGTTGCGACGCCCGCCCGAGGTCCTTGTTGGTCGCGGCGATCACGCGCACATCCACTGTGATCGGCTTTTCGCCCCCCAGCCGTTCGATCACGCCGCTCTCGAGCACCCGCAGCAGCTTGGCCTGCGCCTCGAGTCCCAGATCGCCCACTTCGTCGAGGAACAGCGTCCCCCCGTCGGCCAGCTCGAAGCGCCCGACCCGCCGCTCCGTGGCGCCCGTGAAGGCGCCACGCTCGTGACCGAACATCTCCGACTCTACGAGGTCCTTGGGAATCGCGGCGCTATTGACGCACACGAACGGCTTGCCCGCCCGTGCGCTCTGCCGGTGGATCGCCGAGGCGACGAGCTCCTTGCCCGTGCCCGACTCTCCCGTGATCAGCACCCGGACCTCCGTCGGCGCGACCCGCGCGATCAGGTCGCGCAGCTCTTGCATCGCGGCGCTCGAGCCCACCAGCGGATCCGCGTGCCCGAGCGCCTCGTGCAGCCGGCGGTTCTCGGCCTGCGTGCGCGACAGCTCCAGGGCCGCGCGCAACGTGGTCAACACGCCCTCGGGCGTCAGCGGCTTCTCGAGGAACTGAAACGCGCCGAGCTTGGTCGCCCGCACCGCGTCGGTGAGGCTCGCCTTGCCGCTCATCATCACCACCGGCACGTCCGGTGCGAGGCGCTTGAGCTGCTCCAGCGTCGCGAGCCCGTCCGGCCCGCCGGGCATCATCAGGTCGAGCAGCACGGCGTCGGGCGCGCCGCGCTCGACCGTGGCGAGCGCGGCGCTGCCGTTCGCGGCCTCCGCCGTCTCGAATCCCTCGGACTCGAGCAGCGCGCCTACCATCTTGCGGATGTTGGTCTCGTCGTCGACCAGCAGGATGCGCGGGCTCATGTGGCGGAGAGCACGATGGAGAAGGTGGCGCCGCCGCCCGGCGTATCGCTGACCGTGATCGTCCCGTGGTGCGCCTCGATCGTCTGCCGCACCAGCGCGAGCCCCAACCCCGTTCCGTCCTGCTTGGTCGTGAAATAGGGCTCGAACACGTCCTGGCGCAGCTCGTCCGGAACCCCGGGACCGTGATCGGCGATAGTCACTACCAGACCGTCGCCATCCCGTGTGACGGCTACGTCAATCGCGCCGCAGCCATGCATCGCTTCCGACGCATTGCGTAACAGGTTCGCGAAGGCCCGCCGTAATGGATCGTAGTGCCCCAGCACCTTGCAGGGCTCGCCGTTGGCCTTCACCTGAACGGCGACCTCGGGCGGCACGGCGCTCTTCCCCAGGTCCATCAGCAGGTCCACCAGATCGACCTCGCTCTTCGGGCCTTCGGGCAGGCGGCCGAAATCGGCGAATTCCCGGGCGAGCCGCTCCAGGCGCTCGGTCTCGGATTGCATCACATCGACTGCCATCCCCGTCCGCCCGTCCGCCTGACCGCCGGAGCGCCGCAGTTGATCGACCGCGATCCGCATCGAGGTGAGCGGGTTCTTGATCTCGTGGGCCACGCGGCGGGCCACCTCCCGGAACGCCCGCAGCCGCTCGGCCTCGAGCTCGCGCTCGCGCGCCGCCTCGAGCGCGGTCGCCAGCTCGCGCAGCGCCTGGCGCAGCGCCTCGAACTCGGGTGCCCCGCGGCTCGCCGGCCCCGCGGGCAGCGGCACCCGCCGCCGGATCAAGCGGGTCCACCCCACCAGCTCGTCGATCGGCCGCGACAGCTGACGCGACAGGTGCCCGGCCAGCCGTACGGCGGTGGTCAGGGCCAGGCCGCCGAACACGATCACCACCAGGGCGAACCCACCCGCGTAATAGCGCAGATAGGTCTCCGCCCGGCGCGCCAGCGTGACCGAGTTGGACAGTCGCTCCAGATGCTCGCGCACGGCCGCCCGCTCGCGCGGAGCGAGGTGCGTGGTATCCATGCGGTCGACCATCTGGCGCGCCGACGCCGCCATCTCCTCGAGCGCCACGCGCGCACCCGCCGATGGCCCGACGGTCCGGACGGCGAGTGCCCATCCCACCACCGCCAGGGCGGTCGGCACGGCGGTCAGCGCCACGAGGACGACGAAAATCCGCTGCCGGAACGGGAGCGCCATATTTGTGGGGGCAATCTAGGCATTTGGTTCCCGTGTGACAATTCGACACACAGAGATTGCGGATTGGCGATTGCGGATTGCGGATTGGAAGCACGCCCGTCAAATCCGCAATCCACAATCCGAAATCCGCAATTCCCAGGGGGTCCGATGAAAGCCCATACGCACTACCTCTGGTTCAATACCACATCCCGCCAGGAGATCATCGACGTCACCGAGCAGGTGGCGCAGCAGGTGGCGGAGAGCGGCGTCAAGGAAGGCCTCGTGCTGGTGAGCGCCATGCACATCACGGCGTCGGTGTTTGTGAACGATCACGAGTCGGGCCTGTGGGCGGACATCCTCAAGTGGCTGGAGTCGACGGTCGCGCCGTGGGACCCCAAGCGCTATCGCCACAACGAGACGGGGGAGGACAACGCCGCGGCCCACCTGCGCAGCCTCACGATCGGCCACGAGGTGATCGTGCCGATCACCGCCGGGAAGCTCGACCTAGGCCCGTGGCAGCGCGTGTTCTACGGCGAGTGGGACGGGCAGCGCAAGAAGCGGGTGATCGTCAAGGTGTTGGGGGAGTGAGGACGGCGACGCCATAACGGCAGGGATTCTTTTGGCACGTCTCCATGACGACCCTCACGCGGTACGACGCCGTCTCGACCGGCGTCAAGCGAACGGCGGGCGCGTGGTCAGTCGCGCGGTCCACGGCGAGGTCGTGACTCTTGAGATCGGATAACGTGAGGCTCAGGCTTGAGCAATCCTCGTCGCAGGCCGCGACCACGACGTAGGCGGTCTGCGCGTGCAGCGGCAGAACCAACGAGTCTGACTCCGCGGCGTTCAGCATTCCGATCCGGGTCGCCACGAAGCTGCCCCGCACCCCTCGATCGAAAGACCCGGCCGCCCGCCGGAGCTGCGCGCGCACCTCTCGCTCCCAGCGGTCTCCTTGAGCCCGAGCCGGAATCGCCGGGAGCGCGGTGCACGCGAGTGTGACTCCGAGGACCACGCGCGTCTTCATCCGACTTGACGGCGCATGGCGCCGCGCGCAACCAGGGCGACCGCGGCTCCGCCCAGCAGGATTCCGAGCACGGCGGCGCTGAGGGGCGCAGCCGCCCCGAGCGGCAGCCGGGGCAGGAAACGTCGCTGCCAGCGCGCGGTCCACTTTCCCACCGGCATTCTCAGGGCAGCAGCGAGCGCCGTATCGACCGGCTCGGTCGAATTCCAGAAGCGCAGGAACCGATCGTATCCGACCTCGCGCGCCACGTCTCCGAGGTACTGCCGGCCCTGTACCAGGCGCTCTTCGCGCCACCACTGCACCGTTGCGTCAAGCAGTCGGGGTAGGGAGTCAGCGAACGCGTCGCCGGCACCTGCCAGCACGGCCGTCCGGCAGCTCGGTGCCCGGCCGGCCAGACAGCCGATCGCTGCGATCGGGTGCCCGTATACGGCCGCCCAGAACCAGCCGGTGTTGCGATTCATCATCCACGACGCTTCAGGCGGCTCCGACCGCTGTGGGCCCCAACTCGGCACGCTGGCCAGGTCGTAGTGTCGCCGTGCCATCCACAGGCGCACGGGCTTGCCTGGCACGCCCCACCGGGCGAAGAACGCGCACGGTCCGAGCCCGCGCCGCAACCAGTCTTCGAGTTGGCGGGTGCGCCCGCGCATCCAGAACCAAGCCGGGATCAGGGCAATGCAAGTTGCGCGATCGATCGAATCGGGCAGGAGGTAGCCAACCGACCCAGCCGGCACCTTGGGGGTGGAGTCCGTGCCGGTCCGGGGGATTCGCCAGAAATCCACGACGACTCCGACCGCGACCTTGCTCACGCCCAGCCCGAGCTCGCGCCACACCGTGTCCAGTGCCGGTGCGACGAGCGCCTTCGTGAACGCCGGGACCGTGTCGGGTGCCTCCACGAGGAGAGCGGGGCCAGGCTGATCGGTCTCACGCCGCCGCGCGAGCTCCGGCTCGAGTCGCCGCCGGTACACCGCCAGGCGCACGGCCAGGTCGGCGGCGCGCCATCGCTCGGCGAGCCTGCGGGCGCGCAGACGCGGCGCCGTCGGTTCCCGCTGTCGGCTCTGTGCCGTGGCCGCCGGTGCGGCACCGCGGGGCGACAAGTAGCCTACGGCGAGGACGGCGCACGCGACGAACGCCCCCGCGAGCCACCACCTCAGCTCACGCGCCATCTTGAGCTCCGCAGGCCGCAGACAGCGAACAGTATCGTCCAGCCGAGGGCGATCCAGACTCCCCGCGGAGGCAGCGAAACGGGCACGGGCCGCGCCGCGAGGATCTCCGCTCGCCAGCGAGCGAGCAGCGAGTCGATCCCCATCCCTCCCGCGGCTGCCAGACGAGCGGCGATCGGCAACCCGGCACTCGCCATCAGACGGCGATACGCGGCTCGGCCGCCCAGCCGCAAGGCATCGCCGACCAGCGTCGCGCGCGCATCATCCGTCAGGGGCCGCGGCAGGGCGTCTGGTGGGAGCGACCGCAGCAGCTCGGTACACGCGGAGTCGCCGCCCTGGGCGCACGCTCGGAGCAGTGGCTGCTGCGCGGCGCGATCGAAGTAATACGGGATGAAGGTCTTCAGGAGAGAGCGCCGCTCTCGCGCGCTCGGATACCAGCGCGCCAGCCGATCGCCGCGCCCGAAGAGATCGAGCGCATCGCGACACCCGCCGATCTCCCCGATCAGGCAACGGCGTGACGCCTCGGAGGGCGCCGTCACCAGTCGCACGTAGACGTCCGCCCGCTCCAGGTCGGCGCGGATAATGGGCCGCACCGGTCCGCCCAGCCAGTCTTGCAGAGCGGTATCGGCCGGTGCGATGGGCACGGTGGAGAGGAGCAGCAGCGTGAGGGACACGACGTCTTGATCCCAGGGAATCTCGGTACCGTTGTGCCACACCGGTCGCTCGACGGTGGTATCGGGGTTGACGGGGACGATGACGTAGGGCCGCTCCTCGAGCTGTCGCGCGACGTCCCCGTACAGGCTGTCGATCAACGGCCACGCGCGCGCCGCGGCCTCACGCAGCGGGAGGGGTGACGCATTGGTCACGATGGTGAGCGCGCCGACGCGGATCGTATCGTGTCCGGCGAACACCCGTGCGCGCTCCAGGCTGTCGATCGCGTCCGCCACGGCCGTCGCGCGACGCCACTCCCGCGCCAGGCTGTCGGCGCGAGCCTCGAGCCGCGGGAGTTCTTGCCCGGTCAAGGCCCGTGCGCAGGACAGCCCGAGCACCAGGAGCACCCAGCGCTTCCTACACATCGATCAGCATCCATCGGCCGGTGAAGATCGCGAGCGGGCCGGGCCAATTGAGAACCAATAGCTGCAGTTTTCCCACGAGATCGACGTCGACCCTGGCGACGCTCGCGATCACCTGCACGAGCATCACGCCACCGATCAGGGACAGGATGATCCCCGCGGTCCGAGCGGTGCCGGCGGAGACCGCGAAGAAGACTGCGAACGCGACGAGCACGGCGAGAGCGAACCGGACGCCCAGCGCTACGGGGTATCCCTGGAGGCCCGCGGGGATCGCCGCGCTCCAGGTGGCCAGCAGGGCGCCGACCAACACCGCAGTGATCGGGGCGGCCAGGAGGAGTGCCCCGGCTCCGAACCGGAGCAGGACATAGCGCCAGCGCGGCAGCGGCAGCGCCAACGCGTATACGTGTCGCCCGCGGTGATCGGGGGTCCAGCTCGCTATCGCGACGAGCAACCCCAAGGTCGCGGCGAGCACGGGATACAGCACGCCCCACGCCTGCACGGCGTGCAGCAGCTCGGGCGCCTGGAGCGGGCTCGAATCCGCACGCGCGGCACCGTGCACCGAGATGAGCGGCAGGGCGAAGCCCGCCACACTCCCCAACAGCACGACCAGCCGGGACCACTTCCACTGGCTGTAGAGCATCACGCGGAACATGTCCACCTCCTAAGCGCGTGGGCTGCGGAAGGTGCGCAGCAGCTCCACGAACCCTTCTTCGAGATCGAGGTCGATCACCTCGTGGAGCGATACTCCGCCGGCGTCGAAGAACGACGTCATCTGCGGCTCCCACTCGCGCACCAGCCAGGTCTCGCCGCTGCCGTTGGCCGGCTCGCGCGCCAACAGGACAAAGGGAGCGTTGTCCGCCGTCGCCGGCGCGCCGCCGATGCGGAGCCGCTTGATGCCGTTCTTCAGGCGCTCCATCGGCACCTCGATGATCAGCCGGCCGTCGTCCATCACGCCGATCCAATCACAAAACCGCTCTAGCTCGTGCACGAGGTGACTGGAGATGAAGACCGTCGCCTGTCGCTGTGAGACGTACTCGAGCAAGGCCGACAGCACGTCGCGCCGCACGACCGGGTCGAGCCCATCGGTCGGCTCGTCGAGCACGAGCAGCTCCGGTCGCTGCGCCAGCGCGAGCAGCATCATGAGCTTGCCTTTTTGCCCTTTGGAGAGCCGCCCAAACAGCTGGTCGTCGTGCAGCTCGAACTGGGCACGCAGCCGCTCCGCCCACGAGCAATCCCACGTCGGGAAGAACGCCGCGTGAAACGCCAGCGTCTCGCGCACGGTCAGCATCGGGTCGAGGTGAGGCTGCTCGGGAACAAACCCTACCCGTGCCAGGACGCGGGCGACGTCACGTGGCACGGCATCGCCCAGTACGGTGATGCGCCCCGCGAGCGGTCGGAGCAATCCCAGCATCAGCCGGATGGTCGTGGTCTTGCCGCAGCCGTTGGGGCCGAGGAAGCCGTAAATGGCCCCTTGCGGGACGTGCAGGTCCAGATCCTTGATCTCGAACGTCCGGCCGGCGCGATAGCCCAGTCGCTGGATCTCAATGGCGTTGGTCATGACGTGCCTACTCCGATCTCTTCGGCGATGGCGGCCTGCAGCTCCTGCCGAGACACGCCGAGGCGTGCCGCGTGAGCGAGCATCTCGCGGACCAGTCCAGCCGCCTGCCGTGCCCGCTCGCGTGCGCGCGCGTGGGGCGCGACCTCGCGCACAAACGTCCCCGCGCCCTGGCGCATCTCCACGAACCCCTCGCTCTCGAGGTCGCGATAGGCTTGCACGACGGTCGCCGGATTCACGCGCAGCTGAGTCGCCAGCAGGCGCACCGACGGCAGCGCCGCGGCCGGGCGCAGCTCACCCGACGCAATCGCAACCCGCACGCGATTCGCGATCTGCTCGTACAGCGGCATCGGGCTGCGCGGGTTGAGATGTTCAAACACCGGTCGGCGGCTGTATCATTGTAGCGATACAGTGATACAACCGACCGCGGCTGTCAAGGAGGGGATGTCGCGGAAGCCAGTGCCTGCTCCCACACGGCGTCCGCGCCGCTTGGGATCGCGATCTTGAGGACCCAGTGCGAACTCTTGGATACCCACACGGTCATCGTGCTGCGGCGACCGTGCACCGCCACGCGCCACGCGTCGAAGGACCCCGCGGGAACGCTCACGCGCTCCTCGCCGTCGACGTGCAGATCGAGAGGGTAGTAGCTCACTCGTTCGCCGTGGGTGCCCGTCCGCCAGGGCAGGTAGACGCTGCCGCGCCAGGCGCGCTCGAGAGGCTGGAGCTGAAACAGCGCTCGATAGACCGTCCCCAACCACCCGACATCAGCGTACCGCCAGGACAGGAAGGGCGCGACCGTGTCTGTAGCCGCGTTCAACGTGAAGGGCACCCAGGCGGGAGCGGCACGGCGTAGCACCCGGAGGTCCCGCTGCGCCACAATGAGCGTGTCTCGGAATGGGGAGCGCGCGTACGTCCCGCGCCCTTCCGTCACGATGATCCACACCGGTTCGGACCTGTAGACAGCGGAGTCGATTGTAAATGTCCGGGTTCCCTGAGGAGTCGTGACACGACCGTCCACCGTTAGGGTCGCTTCGTAGCGCCAGGAGCCAGCGCTGGGATGAGTTTCCGGAAGTCGATCCAGCAGTGGATAACTGGCTCGCCGCAGGGTGTCCGAGACCGCTTGAGCGAAGCCGACAGGAGGGAACAGCGGCATTCGACTGAGGAAATCGTTTTCGCCCGCGCCGTCTGCAATCGTGCGCCGCGCGCCAGGTACGACGACGCCAATGACCAGCCAGCCGAGTAAGAGCGCCACGGCCGCGGCCGCGTAGGTCATCGGCCACGCGGTCCGAGCCGGAACGACGACCGGCAGCACCACCCGCACCCCCGCCGCCCGGCTCGCAAGAATACGCGGCAACAGCTCGCCCGACGGCTCCGGGGCCGGCAGCGTGCGGAGCTCATCTTTCCAGGAGCACGAGCCGGCGTGTGCGAGTGCGCAGTCGCATGAGCGCCAGTCGGGCGGTCACGCGCTTCAGCCAGCCCGCGAAGCTGCCCCGCTCTTGGTATCGCCCCAGCGCCTCCGGCAGGCCCACGAACACGTCGTGTACCACGTCTTCGGCATCCTCTCGTGTGCCGGTGAGGCGATAGGCGAGGCGATACAGGGCACGGCCGTATTCCCGGTACAGCGCGGCCAGAGCGTCCGGGCTGCCCGCCCGAATCGTCTCGACCGCGTTGATCGACGCTCTCGTGTCTCTCCTCGCCACTCCCACGCTCATCCCTCTCATACCCAATGCCGTTGCCACGCCGGATGTTACGCGGCTGCAAGCGATGCCCCGCACTAACCCGACACTGTTCCTTTTCGCGCAAGTTGTTTATTTTCAAGCCACTGAATCGCGCGGCCGGGGAGGGACGGCGTCCAGTCAATCCGGCAGCGCCTGGCCAGCCTGGCCGACAGCCGGGACTCGCAGCAGGCGCGCCGAGATCGATCTGGACCGGCCTCCCGAGAGAAACACCGCCGCGCACGACCTTGACCGGCGACCTATAACACGATTCCGCAGTACACACCTGTCGCCTCAGCCGAGGCGCCCGCATCCGGGCACCGCGGCGATCACCGTCCTCGCCCCTGCCACCCCCATGCGTGCGGCCGTATGAGCGTCCGACGTGGGGGGCGCGCGCGGCGTGGGCAACGGGAGCAAGACACAACCACATGATGACTCAGCCACATGCCCATCTCGCACGACCGCACAAGGAACCGCCCGCCCACGCGCCCAATGCCGCGCTGCTGATCGACTTCGACAACGTCACGATGGGGATCCGCTCGGACCTCCAGTCGGAGCTGAAACGCTTGCTGCAATCGGAGATCATCCGCGGGAAGGTCGCCGTGCAGCGAGCCTACGCCGATTGGCGTCGCTACCCGCAGTACATCGTCCCCCTCTCCGAGTCGTCGATCGACCTGATCTTCGCGCCCGCCTACGGCTCCAACAAGAAAAACGCGACCGACATCCGGCTCGCGATCGACGCGCTCGAGCTGGTATTCACCCGGCCCGAGATCGGGACGTTCATCCTGCTGTCGGGCGATTCGGATTTTTCCTCGCTCGTGCTCAAGCTCAAGGAGTACGGCAAGTACGTCATCGGCGTGGGCATCCGCGAGTCGTCGAGCGACTTGCTGATCCAGAACTGCGACGAGTACTACTCGTACAACGAGCTGGCCGGCTTCACCAAAGAGTCCGACGTCACGCACGAGCGCCACGACCCCTGGGAGCTCGTGGTGGAAGCCGTGAAGCAGATGACCGCGCACAACGACGTGATGCGCTCCGACCGGTTGAAGCAGGTGATGCAGGAGATCGACCCGGCCTTCAACGAGAAGGACGTGGGATTCTCGCGCTTCTCGAAGTTCGTGATCGAGGCGGCCCATAAGGGCCTCATCAACCTCACCAAGCTCGACAACGGCCAGTACGAGATCGCCCTCGGTCGGGACGTGCCCGGCGCCGCGGCGCAGCCGGCAGGCGTGGCCGCACCCGACCGGATGGAGCGGGCACGCGAGCGCGGCGAGGGCCGCGGCCGGATGGAGCGGGCACGCG
>DATDFC010000154.1:0-6873 GCA_036522815.1 Gemmatimonadales bacterium
AAGACGACGTTGACGGGGACGGACTTGGACACGAGCGAGCGGCCGGTGAGCCAGAACATGAAGCCCGTGAAGACGACGAACCCGACCAGCACCAGCAGGCCGACCCGGACTTCCTGCTTATACGTGATGTCCACGCGTGTCGCGCTCTCCCCCCTTGGCCGGCTGCTCGGATTGGATCAGCGCCATCTCGAGATCCCGCTCCAGGAACTGCTGCACCGCCGAATCTTGTGACGCGAGGATCTCCTCCGGCCGGCCCACGGCGCGGATCTTCGCCTGCCACAACAGGGCCACCCGGTCCGCCACGCGGAACGAGCCGCGCACGTCGTGGGAGACCACGACGCTGGTGACGCCCAGCTCGTCGCGCAGCCGCTCGATCAAGCCGTCGATCACGTCGGCGTTCACGGGGTCGAGTCCCGAAGTCGGCTCGTCGTACAACAGGTACTTGGGCTTCCCCGCGATGGCGCGCGCGATGCCCACGCGCTTCTTCATGCCGCCCGACAGCTCGGCCGGATACTTGACTGCCACGTCGAGCGCCAGGTTCACGAGCTTCAGGCATTCCTGCACGCGGTTTTCACAATAGTGGTCGTCGGCGTAGCACGTCTCGTCGGTGATGCCGAGCCGGATGTTCTCCTGCACGGTCATGGAGTCGAACAGCGCGCCGTACTGGAACACGTAGCCGATTTTCGCCCGTAACTCAGAAAGCTCCTTGCGCTTGAGCTTGGGCACGTGCAGCCCGTCCACGATCACGTCGCCCGTGTCGGGGCGCAGCAGGCCGTTGATGGTCTTCAAGGTGACGCTCTTGCCCACCCCCGAGGGGCCGAGCAGCGCCACGGTCTCGCCCTCCTTGACCGCGAGCGACACGCCGTCCAGCACCACGTTGTCCACGAAGCGCTTGGAGACGTTGATGAGCTCGATCATTTCGCGACCAGGAGCAGCCGCGTCGTGAGCGCGTCGAGCAGGAGAATCGCCACCGACGCCGACACCACCGCCGTGGTGGTGGCCCGGCCCACGCCCTCGGCGCCCTGCTGCGTGTTGAACCCGATGTAGCAGGGAATCAGGGTCACCGCGGACGCGAAGCAGTAGCTCTTGATGAGCGAGTACCACAGATCGAGCGGCCGGAAAAAGTAGCGCGCCCCGTACTCGAAGTCGCCATAGGTGAGGCCGAGCGAGCCCTTGGCGACCATGTAGCCCACCACGATGCCCGTGGCATTGGCGAGCATGGTGAGCGCCGGCACCACCAGGAGCCCCGCCAGTACCCGCGGTAACAGCAGGTGGGACACGGGGGAGCGGCCCAGGCTCTCGAGTGCGTCGATCTGCTCCGTGACCCGCATCGTGCCCAGTTCGGCGGCGTAGCGCGCGCCGATGCGGCCCGCGAGGATCAGCGCGGTGAGCACCGGCCCCAGCTCGAGGATCATCGACTCGGAAATGACCGCGCCGGCGTAGTAGAGCGGCAGCGTGCCGGTGAACTGGTAGCCGGTCTGGAGGCTCGTGACGGCGCCGGCGAACGCGGATACGAGCAGCACGATGAAGAGCGAGCCGTAGCCCACCGCGACCGCCTGCTCCAGCGTGCGGGAGACCCAGATGCGCCACTCGGCGAGCCCGCGGAACAGGTCGACCACGAGGAAGCTGAAGCGTCCCACGTGGTCGAGCGAGCGGAGACTCGAGCGCGCGACCAGTCGTAGCGGGTCAAGCGTGAGCTCCGTCCCGTTTGCCATGTGCAGTATCTTGGGGAGCCATGGGGCGGAAAAGCAAGGGAAGATCGGGTCAACAGGCGGTGCGGACGGCGTTTAAGCGCAAGCTGTTGGCTTGGTGGTCACGCGCCGCGCGGGACTTGCCCTGGCGCCGCACGCGCGATCCCTATCGCGTGCTCGTGTCCGAGTTCATGCTGCAGCAGACGCAAGTGAGTCGCGTGGCGGAGTACTATCCGCGGTTCATCGAGCGGTTTCCGGATCTCGAGACATTGGCGCGAGCCAAGCCGCGAGCCGTTCGAGAGCAATGGGACGGGCTGGGATACTATGCGCGGGCTTCGAATCTCCACGCGCTTGCGCGCGTGGTCAGTAAAGACCTCGATGGCACACTGCCCGACAGGCCTGAAGAGCTGATTAAGCTGCCGGGAATCGGCCCCTACACGGCCGGAGCCGTGGCCACCTTCGCGTACGAAAAGCCGGTCCCGGCAGTCGACACCAACGTCGCCCGGGTGCTGCACCGGGTGTTCATCGGAGGCAACCGCGCACAGCGCACCGCGCACCGTGCTCTCTGGGAGCTAGCGGCCGCATTGGTGCCCAAGAACGGCCGCCAAGCTTGGAAGTTCAATCAGGCGATCATGGAGCTGGGAGCGCTGGTGTGCGTGGCGAGAAAACCCACGTGCCCGGTGTGCCCTGTTCGACCCGTCTGCAAAACGGGGAAAGCGCCTTAGCTTTGCATTCGTGACCGAGCTAAAGGACCGACTCCAAGCCGCCCTGGGTTCCGCGTATCGCGTCGAAAAGGAGCTCGGCGGCGGCGGCATGAGCCGCGTGTTCCTCGCGGAAGAGGTCCGCCTCGGCCGCCGTGTGGTGGTGAAGCTGCTGCCGCCCGAGCTGGCCGCGGGCGTGAGCGCCGAGCGATTCGAGCGCGAGATCCAGCTCGCCGCCAAGCTGCAGCATCCCCACATCGTGCCGGTGCTCACCGCCGGTGCCAAGGGCGACCTGCTGTACTACGTCATGCCGCACATCGCGGGCGAGTCGCTGCGCGCCCGCATCGCGCACGAGCGCGCCCTGCCGGTGGGTGAAACGGTGCGGATCTTGAGAGACGTGTGCGACGCACTCGCCTACGCGCACGCGCACGGCGTGGTGCATCGCGACGTGAAGCCCGACAACGTGCTGCTCTCGGGCAAGCACGCGCTGGTCACGGATTTCGGCGTCGCCAAGGCGGTCGCGAGCTCGAGCGGCGGCAGCGGCACGCTCACCTCCCTCGGCATGGCGCTCGGCACGCCCGCCTACATGGCGCCCGAGCAGGCCGCGGGCGACCCCAACGTGGACCAGCGCGCCGATCTGTACGCCGTCGGGGCGCTGGGCTACGAGCTGCTCGCCGGCCGCACTCCCTTCGGCGGCTTGTCGCCCCAGGGCATGCTCGCGGCCCAGGTCACCGCCACGCCCGACCCCGTCACCCAGCACCGCGACAGCGTGCCGCCAGCGCTCGCCGCGCTGATCATGCGCTGCCTCGCCAAGCACCCGGCCGATCGGCCCCAGACCGCGGACGATCTGTTGGGCCAGCTCGAGGCGATGGCCACGCCGACGGGCGCCACGCTGTCGGAGCTCTCGCCGATTTCCTCGGGCACGGCGGCAGCGATCCGCCGGGCGCATCCGGTACGCGTCGCCACGCTGTTCGCGCTCGCCGCCGTGGGCGTGCTGGCGCTGGCCCACCTGCTGGTGCGGCTGCTCGGCCTGCCGGACTGGGCGTTCGCGGGCGCCGTGGGACTCGCCGCGGCCGGCCTGCCCGTGATGCTGTGGACCGGCGTGCTCGAGCGACGCCGGGCGCTGGCGCGCCACAGCGGCCGCTCGCCAGCCGCGGGGGGGAGCGGCGTGCACCACTGGTTCACGTGGCGCCGGGCGCTCCTTTCCGGGGCCAGCGCCTTCGGGCTCCTCGGACTCGGCACCGCTGTCTACATGGCGATGCGGCTGCTCGGCATCGGACCCGTGGGCACGCTGGTGGCGAGCGGGGTGCTCGCCGAGCGCGACCGGCTGGTGCTGGCCGATTTCGAGAACCGCACCAGGGACTCGACCCTGGGACCGTCGCTCACCGAGGCCTTGCGGGTCGACCTGGCGCAGTCGGGCGTGATCCGGCTGCTCGACGCGGCGGCGGTGGGCCAGGCGCTCATGCGCATGGGCCGCGCGCCCGGCACGCCGCTCGACCCGGCGCTGGCGCGCGAGCTGGCGCAGCGCGAGGGCGCCAAAGCAGTCGTGCACGGGCAGATCGATCCGCTGGGCCGGGGCTACGTGGTGTCGGCCGAGCTGGTCTCGGCCGCCGACGGCTCGGCGCTCGTGGCGCTGCGCGAAACCGCGCAGGACGACGGCGCGATCATCGCGGCGGTGGATCGCCTCTCCCACAAGCTGCGCGAGCGCATCGGCGAGTCCCTGAAAACGATCCGCGCGAGCGACCCGCTGGAGGAGGTCACCACCCGCTCGCTCGAGGCGCTGCGCAAGTACTCGCAGGGCGTGCGGGCGAGCGACGCGGCCGATATGAACCGCGCCGTGACGCTGTTGGAACAAGCGATCGCCCTGGACTCCACGTTCGCCATGGCGTACCGCAAGCTCGCCGTGGTGTTGAGCAACTCGGGCGCCGCGCAGTCGCGCATCGCCGCGGCCGCGAGCGCGGCGTTTCGTCACCGCGACCACCTGACCCCCGTCGAGCGCGACCTGGCCGAGGCGTACTACTACACGCGCGTCGACTACGATCCGGTCAAGACCGAGGCGGCATACCGCGCCGCGCTCGAGCAGCAGCCGGAGAACGGCGTGCCCCTGAACAACCTGGCGCTGCTGTTCAACAGCCAGCGGCGCTTTGCCGAGGCGGAATCGCTCACGGTGCGGGGGCTGGTCGTGGCGCCCACTCAGTGGGCGCTGTACGTGAATGCGGTGCAGGCGCAGATCGGCCAGGGCAAGTACGCCGCCGCCGGGCGGACAGTGGGGGTGATGGAACAGCGGTCGCCGAATAATCCGTTGCGGCCCGTTCTGCGCGGCTTCCTGGCGCTGGCGCAGCGTCACTACGACAGCGCGGAGGTCGCGGCGCGGGCCCTGGCGGAGAGCTCGCGGGACCCCACGTGGCAGTCGAGCGCGGCGGGCGCGCTCGCTGCGCTCAACCTGGTGCGCGGCCGGCTCGGCGCGGCCGAGGCGCAGTTCCGCCGGGCGATGGTGGTCGACGAGCAGCGCGGCGTCCCGGGGAGGGCTATCGACGACGCCATCGCGATCGCGGTGATGGACGTGCACTACCGCAACGCACCCGACGCCGGGCGGCGCGAGGTGGAAGAGGCGCTGCGTCGGTTCCCGCTCGCCTCCATCCCCGCGGAGGATCGTCCCTATCTCGACCTCGCGTGGCTGTACGCGGATGCGGGCCATCCCGACCGCGCCCGCCAACTGCTCGCCGAGTATCAAGCCGCAGTGCCCGAGGGTGTACGCCGCGGCCAGCCGTTCCGGCACGGCGCGGCGGCCCAGATCGCGTTCGCCGAGGGTCGCTTCCAGGACGCGATCCGGGGCTACCGCGCCTGGTACGACGAAGACTCGTGCGCCGTGTGCGGGCTGTTCCTGCTGGGCCGTGCCTACGAGAAAGCGGGCCAACCCGACTCGGCGCTCGCGGTGTACGAGCGCGCCGTCGCCACGCCCGGCTACCTGCGCGCGTTCGAGGAAGACGCCACGTTGGGACCGACCTACCGGCGCCTGGCCGAGCTATACGAGGAGCGCGGCCAGCTCGACAAGGCGCGCGACTACTACGGACGCTTCATCGACCTATGGAAGGACGCGGACCCTGCGTTACAACCGATCGTCAAGGACGTGAGACAGCGGTTGGTCAAACTGACCGCGGAGCCCAGGAGCTGACCTACCAGCGGCCCAGCGTCACGGCGAACATGGCGATCAGTCCCAAACCTCCCGCGATCGAGGCCGCGAGAATCTGGCGTTTGCGCAGTCGCTGAAACGCCTCGGGGAGCTGGCCGCCCGGCCCCGGCTCGAGCCGCGCCAGGTTGGCCGCCGTGGGGACGCTGAACACCACGGCCCCGATCGCCCCCAGGAACCCCGCGCCCATCATGGTGCCGAGCCATCCGGGCACCTGCCCCGATTTCATGTACGGCCCCGCGAGGATGAACCCCGAGAGCACGACGGCTATCGCCCCCGGCGCTACCAGCAGCCGCTGCACCGCCCCGATCAGCTTGTAGGCCGTGAGCCGCTCGGCTGTCCCCAATCGTTTCGCCGTCACACCCGCGACCATCGTCGCGATCCCCCCGCCGAGCCACAGAGTAAAGCCGAGGACATGCACTAAGAGCCAAAAGCCGCGCATTTGCAAGCTCCGGGGTACGCTGTCCGCCTACTGACTGCTCACTACCTCGGGTATCGGTTGCCGTCCGGCGTATCCCGTCTCGAGCTCATGCCAGTGCTCGATTTTTTCTTCACCTTGCTTCCAGCACCAGAAGATTTCCTTGCCGTCGAGCTTGCCGTAGAAGTCCACCAGCCCCTGCTCGAAGCCTTTGAATACACACCCGATCTGCTCGAGCTCGCCCAGGAAATCGTTGATCCGCCCCGCCACCTCGTCGATGCGGGCGCGCAGCCCCAGCTGCTCGGCCGACTCGCCCCATTCGGGCCGCGCCTGCGCCGCCACCAGCTCGTACTTGCTCACCAGGTCGCGCCATTCGGGATGCAGCGTCACCAGATCGGCGACGATGCGCTTCACGAGCGGCAGAGTACGATTGGCTTCGGCGAGGGTGAAGTACTTTCGGGGCACGCGATAATATACGCGGAAAGGCAAAGGCTAGACGCACAGGCGCGCAGCGGGAAACAGTATGAGTCAACGGGACAACCTGCTCACTCAAACTGTTCACCGCTGCGCGTCTGTGCGTCTAGTCTTTGGAGTTCCTATTCCCGGACTATCACTATGCCCTGAATGAATTCCGGATGCGGAATGAAACCGACTACCCGTTTGTCCTGATTCACTACGACGATCGTCGAGCGTATATGGGTATCCGCCTCGTCCAGCTGCTCGATCTTGAATCCCGTCAGCTCCGTCTCCGGGCTCACGACCGTCGTGTCGGTGCGCGCGTGCTCGAGCGCGTTGCAGTCGGTGGGATCGTGGCCCGCGGCCACACACTGCGTCACGATGTCGCGGTCGGAGATCGTGCCGAGATAGCGGCGG
>DATDFC010000155.1:0-10964 GCA_036522815.1 Gemmatimonadales bacterium
CGGACGTCCCTGGCGCGGGCCAGTGCGCTGACCGACTTTCTGCGGTACTACAACCAGGCGCGCCCGCATAGCGCGCTGGGATATCGGACCCCAGCTCAGCGCCTCACGGAGCGGCTGTGAACAACGTCTTCATCAATTACAGCTAGCGCGGCTGGCGCAACATCCGGTTCCAGCGGATCCGCAGCGGGTCGGTCGCGATGCTCAGATAGATGACGAGCGGTTTGCCCACGATGTGCGCCCGCGGCAGGAAGCCCCAGAAGCGGCTGTCGTAGGACTCGTCGCGGTTGTCGCCCATGACGAAGAAGTGGCCCGGCGTCACGACCACCGGGCCCCAATCGTGCGTCGTGGGGTGGTAGTGCGCGGAATCGCGACCGATGTAATAGCGCAGCTGCCAGGCGCGCATCTGCTGCAGCCGGAAATCGGGATCGACCTCGCTCCCGCCCGCGAGATGCAGCGCGTACGGCTCGTCCAGCCGCTGGCCGTTGCGGTACAGCGTGTCGTGCACCATACGCAGCGTGTCGCCACCGGCGCCGACCACCCGTTTCACGATGTTCAGGTTGGGTGTCGAGTCTTCGACCGAGCGGAACACGACGATGCCGCCGCGCTCGGGCTCGGCGTATCCCGGCACGCGCAGGAACCGCAACCCCGTGCCGGGAATCTCCAGCTCGCCGCCGTAGATCGCCTTGTTGACGAACAGGAAGTCGCCGACCAGCAGCGTGTTCTCCATGCTCGCCGAGGGAATGCGGAACGCCTCGATCAGGTAGGAGCGCAGCACGATCCAGATGAGCACCGCCACCACGACCGACGTGTCCCATCCCTTGGCCCACGTGTGGAAGGCCCGCCACAGCTCGCGCAATCGGTTCATGGAGACCGCAAGCTAGAGGCCGCTCGAAGTTCGGGCAACCGCACGTTCCGGCGCTTTCTTGGTATAATTGAACTCCCATGAGCGATGCCAACGCGCCGCGCCGCGCGCCGCCCCTGCTCGACGCCCTCGGTAAGCTGTGCAGCGAGGGCAAACAGCTCGCGGACTACCTGTGGCAGGTCCCCAAGGACGAGGCGGCGCGGGAGCGCGTCGTCGCGATCCTGGACCAGATCGCCGCCGAGGGAACCAGACAGGGGCGCAAGGAGATGCCGCGCATCTGCGCGGAGCTCAAGACCGCCGCCAAGGCGACGCCCAGCCCGCAGCAGGTGGACCTGCTGGTGAACGGTTTCGATCGACTCATGAGCCTGTGGCAGGCCGCGAAGTCGGGCCTGTTGTGACCGAGTCCCCGAGCGGCGCCGCTCCGCCGCCCGCCGCGCGCAGTACCTCCCTCGACCAGCTGTGCATCAACACCGTCCGCACCCTCGCCATGGATGCGGTGCAGCAGGCGGACTCCGGCCACGCGGGGACCGCCATGGCGCTGGCACCGCTCGCCTACGTGCTGTGGCAACGCCACCTGCGCTATCGTCCCGCCCACCCCGACTGGTTCGGGCGCGATCGCTTCGTGCTGTCGGCGGGGCACGCCTGCATGCTGCTCTATGCGGTGCTGTATCTCACCGGGTACGACCTGTCGTTGGACGACATCAAACGGTTCCGCCAATGGGGCAGCCGCACGCCGGGACACTCCGAGCACGGGCTCACGCCCGGCGTCGAGGCCACCACCGGCCCGCTCGGCCAGGGCGTCGGCAACGCGGTGGGCATGGCGCTCGCGGAGGCCCATCTCGCTCAGCTGTTCAACCGGCCGGGCCACGCGATCGTCGATCACTGCACCTACTTCCTCGCGTCCGACGGCGACCTGATGGAGGGCGTCTCGCACGAGGCGTGCTCGCTCGCCGGTCACCTGAAGCTGGGCCGCCTGATCGGGATCTACGACGACAATCGCATCACCATCGACGGCAAGACCGATCTCACGTTCTCGGACGACACCGCCAAGCGGTTCGAGAGCTACGGCTGGCACGTGGAGCGCGTGGCGGACGGTAACGATCTCGGCGCCCTGGACGCGGCGCTCGCCGCGGCGCGGCGCGTCACCGACCGGCCGTCGCTCGTGATCGTGCGCACCCACATCGCCTACGGCAGCCCGCACAAGCAGGACACCGCAGAGGCCCACGGCGCCCCGCTCGGCGAGGAGGAGGTGCGGCTCACCAAGCAACACTTGGGCTGGCCCAGCCTCGAGCCGTTTCATGTGCCGGAGGCGGCGCTGGCGCAATGGCGCCGCGCCGGGGAGCGGGGGACCCGGCTCGAGGCCGAGTGGCAAGGCAGGTACAACGCCTACCGCAAGGTGCATCCCCAGCTCGCCGCCGAGCTCGAGCGACGCCTCGCGGGTCGCCTGCCGGGGGGCTGGGACGACGGCCTCCCCGAGTTCGCGCTCAAGGACGCCCAAGCCACGCGCGCCGCGTCGGGCAAGGTGCTGAACGTCCTGGCGGCGAAGCTGCCCGAGCTGGTGGCCGGGTCGGCCGATCTCACGACCTCGACGAACGTCGCCATCAAGAACGGCGGCGACGTGGCCGCGGGAAGCTGGGGCGCGCGCAATGTGCACTTCGGCATCCGCGAGCACGCCATGGGCGCGATGCTGAACGGGCTGGCGCTGCACGGCGGCGTGCGACCGGTGGGATCGACCTTCCTGATCTTCTCCGACTACATGCGACCGCCGATCCGCCTCGCGGCGCTGTGCCGGCTCCCGGTGATTTACGCCTTCAGCCACGATTCGATCGGACTCGGCGAAGACGGCCCGACTCACCAGCCGATCGAGCAGCTCGCCGCGCTGCGTGCCATCCCGGATCTCGTAGTGCTCCGGCCGGCGGACGCGACCGAGACCGTCGAAGCCTGGCGCGCGGCGATCGGCCACCAGAGCGGCCCGGTAGCGCTCGTGCTCACCCGCCAGAAGGTCGGGGTCATCGACCGCACCCGCTACGCCCCCGCCAACGGGCTGAGACTGGGCGCGTACGTGCTAGCGGACGCGCCGGCCGGCAAGCCCGCGGTGGTGCTCATCGGCAGCGGGTCGGAGGTCGAGCTGGTGCTGGGAGCCTACGAGCGGCTCAGCGCGGCGGGAATCGCCACGCGCGCCGTGAGCATGCCGTCCATGGAGCTGTTCGCACAACAGCCGCAGGCATACCGCGACGCCGTGCTCCCGCCGGGCGTGGGCGCGCGCCTCGCTGTCGAAGCCGCGAGCCCGCAACCATGGTATCGCTGGGTCGGCGACCGCGGGGCCGTGCTCGGCATCGAGCGGTTCGGGGCATCCGCACCGTATCAGCGGATCTATCAGGAGTTTGGGTTGACGGTGGACGAAGTGGTACGGAAGGCGACAGAGCTGCTGAACGGCTGAACGCGGAAGTGGGAAGGCGGAACGCGGAACAGCTGTTCCGAGTTCCGCGTTATCGCCCCAACCGCTCCAGTATCCCCCGCGCCGCCGCTCTCCCCGACTTGACGCACGCCGACACTCCCGCCCCATCGAACCCGGCGCCCGCGATCGCCAGCGGTGGTAACCGGGCCAGGCGCTCGCGCACCGCGGCCACGTGCGCGGCGTGCCCCGGCTTGTAGCGCGGTAAGCCCCGCGGCCAGTGGAACGCGCGACTCCACAGCGGACTCCCGCTGATCCCGAGGATGCGAGCCAGCTCGCCGTGAGCGGCCCCGGCGGGATCGCCGTCCACCGGACCGACGAACGCCCGCAGCAGCGCGTGACCGGGCGGCGCGCGGCCCGGATACTTGAGCCATGAGTACGAGCAGGCGCGCAGGGCGGCCCCACTCTCCGCCAGCTCGGGCGCCGATACGAACCCCGTCCCGGCGAGCGGCGCCGCGAGCTGATCCTCGCGATAGGCGAGCGAGACGGTCGTTGTCGGATAATAGATCACCTCGTCCAGGTGTCGGGCGGCGGGCACGCCGGCCGCCGCTACCAGTCGCGCCGCGATCCACGCCGGGAGCGCGAGGATGACCGCCTCCGCTTCGAGCGTGGAGCCGCCGCTGAGCGACAACCGCCAACCGCGGGCCGCGGGCCCGAGGCCGGTGACACCTTGGGCGGGTCGGATCGATCCTATAGGGGGACCCACCCGGGCGACGAGCGCCTCCACGAGGTCCGCCATCCCGGTGGCGAAGCTGCGGAATCCGCATTGCAGGGGCGCAGCATGCTGCGCCCCTACGCCCGACGGAAGCTGGATGCCGAGCAGCGCCGCCGCCTGCCCCTCGGCCAGGGGCTCGAGCCGCCGACCAGTCCAGAGCGACGACCCGCTGGCGAGCTGATCGACCAGCCGGCCGCCGCTGCCGATCTCGCGTGCCAGCTCCTGGATATCGGGCTCGGCCGCGAGGAATCCATCGGGCCCCCCCTCGACCACGAAACCCTCTTTCCCACCGGGCCGCTCGGTCACGACCACTCCACCCGGGCGGCGAGCAGCGTCGAGCACCACGACCGTCGCTCCCCCCCGCGACAGCTCCCAAGCGGCCGAGAGGCCCGCGAAGCCGGCTCCCGCCACGGCCACCGTGGCGCTCACAGCCATCCCCGGCCCGCGGCCGCGTCGTGGGCGAGCTCCGCGATCGCCGCCACGAGCAGCGGATCGTCGTTGAGCGACGCCGTGCGCTCGAGCTGCACGCCCAGCTTCCGGGCGAGCTCCTGGTAGACGATGTCCACGTCGTAGAGTACTTCGACGTGGTCGGACACGAATCCGATGGGAACGAGCAAGAACGCCCGGTGGCCCTTGCCCGCGAGATTCGTCATCAGGGCACCCGCCTCCGGCCCGAGCCAGGGCTCCGCGGTAGCGCCGGCGCTCTGGTAGGCGAAATGCCACGCCCTGAGTCCGGTCCGCTGCGCCACCGCCGCGGCGCTGGCCTGCAATTCGGAGGGATAGGGATCACCGGTTGCGAGGATCCGCTCGGGAAGGCTGTGAGCGGTGAACAGCACCTGCACCTTGGCGGGTGAAGGGAACCGCGACAGCGCCTGCGTCACGCGATCGGCGACAACCGTGAGGAATTTCGGGTGCTCGCCCCAGCTCCGCACCAGTGCGACGTCGAGCCGGCCGGCGGTGGCGGCGAGCAGCTTTTTCTGGTAGGCGCCGACCGACATGGCGGAGTAATGGGGCGCCAACACGATGCCCACCAGGCGCCGCAGGCCCGCTGCAACCATCCCCTCCACCGCGTCGGCGATGTAGGGATGCCAGTGACGCATTCCCACGGAGACGGCGAAGCCGTCGCCCAGCAGTCGCTGCACCCCCGCCGCCTGCGCTTCGGTGAGCGCGCGAATCGGCGAGCGACCGCCGATCCGCGCGTAGCGTGCCTTGATCTCGGCGGTGAACTCCGGGGTCACCGGTCGGCCGCCGCGTACGTCGAGCAGATAGGGCTCGACGTCGTCCAGGCTGTCGGGGCCGCCGTACGCCATGAGGAGGACGGCGATGGCTCCCCCGCCCGGATCAGCCGCCATGCACCCACTCCACCACGGCCTGGAGCGCTTCGATCGGGGTCTCGGGGAGCACCCCGTGCCCCAGGTTGAAGATGTGTCCCGGGCGCCCGCCGGCGCGGGCGAGCACGTCTCGCACCTGCCGCTCGAGCTCCGGCCGCGGCGCCAGGAGCGCCACGGGGTCGAGGTTCCCCTGAATGGCGGCGGGAGCGACCCGCTGCCACGCCGCGTCCAGCGGGATGCGCCAGTCGACGCCGATCACGTCGCCGCCCGCCCGGGCGAAGTCTACGAGCAGTCCGGCGGTATCGGTTCCGAAGTGGATCACCGGCACACCCGACGCGGCCGCCAGCTCGAGCGTCCGCTGGCTGTGGGGAAACACGTAGGTGGCGTAATCGGCGGGCGAGAGACACCCCACCCAGCTGTCGAACAGCTGCAGCGCGCGCGCGCCGGCGCCCGCCTGGGCCGCCAGGTACGCCCCCACCAGCTCTGCCAGTCGTTCCAGCAGCTGGTGCCACCCGCGCGGCTCCGAATACATGAACCGCTTGGTGAGGGTGAAGCTGCGCGTCGCCCCGCCTTCGATCGCGTAGCTCGCGAGTGTGAACGGCGCGCCGGCGAAGCCGATGAGCGGGACGTGCGGGGGCAGGGCCCGCGCCGCCAGCCGCACCGCCTCCAGCACGTAGGCGAGGTCGGTCGCGGGGTCCACCGGCGGCAGCGCGAGCACCTGGCCCGCCTCGCGCACCGGCCGGGTGATCTGCGGGCCCTCGCCCGCGGAAAACGTGAGGCCCAGCCCCAGCGGCTCGAACGGCAGCAGGATGTCGGCGAACAGGATGGCGGCGTCGACGCCGAGACGCTCGACGGGCTGCAGGGTCACCTGGGTCGCGAGCTCCGGCTTGTGGCACAGCTCCAGCAGCGAGTGCTTCTGCCGCAGCGCGCGGTATTCGGGCAGGTAGCGCCCCGCCTGCCGCATGAACCACACCGGCGTCACATCGGTGGGCTCCGAGCGGCACGCCTTGAGGAAGCGGCTGTCGTCAGGAGCGGCGGGCAACGGTCGGCTCGCCCGCGTCGATCAAACCGGGGGGAGCGACGAGGACCGTGTCGCCCTCGACCTTCACGCGATAGGTGGCGACCGGGAGCGACGGCGGCCCGCCCAGCACCTGTCCGGTCTCGAGCGAGAACACGCCTTCGTGCCAGGGGCACGTCACGGCGCAGCCCGCCGGGTCCACCGTGCCCTCGGAGAGACTGGCGCGCGCGTGGGTGCAGCGGTTGGCGATGGCGTGCACCGTGCCGTTCACGTTGAAGAGCGCGACGGCATCGCCGCCCACGTACACCCGCCGGCTCGTGCCGGTGGGCAGATCGGCGAGCGTGGCCACCGGCGTATAGCCGTCCGCCCGCGTGGGTCGGCGCGACACCGCCTGCGCTGCACCGGCGCCCCCCAGCGTGTCCAGCATGTCCCACAGCGACATCTGGACGCAGGTGAACGTCGGGGTGTCACGCAGCGTGTAGGACGACGCCTTGCTCTCACGCAGCTCCATCACCAGGTCGAGGAAGTCGGCGGGGTTGTCGCCCTCGAAGGCGACGATGAACTCCTGGTCGTCGAGCCCGTAGGAATAGGTCGTGTTGAGCCGGATCGAAGGGTACTGCCGCCCGACGCGCACGTGCTCGTCCATCATGACCTGCCGCTCCGCCTTGGGCAGCATGTACCACGCGCGCGTCTTGATGAACGGGTACACGAACAGGTAGCGGGCATCGCTCGGCCGGATCACGAGCCGGGACGGCTGTCCCCCACCGGGGGGCTCGGGAAACTCGTAGATCGACCGGCGCGTCATCGCGAGGTAGCTGTACGGGACCGCGAGGTACGCCCCCAGGTCGGTGCGATTGAGCGCGGTCTGCAGCGCCACCAGCGAATCCAGGTCCTCCGCCACCTGCCACAGCAGGAAGTCGCAGTCGCCGCGGATGCCGACGAGCCCGTAGGGACGCAGCAGCAGCCGGCCCGCGAAGCTCTCGATCGTCTCGCCGAACTCGAGCTTGGCACTCGCCTGTCGCTCCGCCGGGAGCCGGCGCCACGCGCTGTCCAGCTTGTAGAAGGCGAAGCGGACGACCTGGCGCTTCTCGGAGGGCTTCTGGCTCATGCCACGAATCTAACGCGGAACGCGGAAGGCGGAACGCGGAACGTCAGGCCGGGCCCTCTGTTCCGCGTTCCGCGTTCCGCGCTCCGCGTTGCTCTTGCCAGATCTTGCGTGCGATCCACACCCCGAGGCCGCCGAAGATCAGCACCGGCGTGAGGGCGAGGATCACGGCCGCCCAGAAGTAGAGCAGCTCCATCTGCGGGTCGTCTCCCCCGTGCAGCAGGAGCAGTGTGGCGAGCGTCATCGGCCGAGGAAGCGCTTCAGGTGGCGCAGGTAGTAGCTGAGCGCCGCGGCCGCCGCCGCGGACGCGACGGCCATGACCAGCGTCACGCCGTCGCCCGATTCCCGATAGCTCCAGCCCGCCCACAATGCGAAGCCCGCGCAGAAAAGAACCGCGGTGGAGATGAGCAGGCGGTGAAAGGGGATCATGGCGGGACCTACGCGGCGACCTTGTCCACCACCATGAGCGTGAGCAGCGCGGGCAGGTAGACGATGGAGACGTAGAAGAGGCGCCAGGCGCGCGGCGCCGTGGCGGCGCGCGTCATCGCGACCGACGCCCCCGCGTACGCGAGCCCCAGCGCCAGCGCCCCGAAGAAATACAATCCCCCGGTGACGCCCAGCAGCGTGGGCAACAGGCTCACGGGGAGGAGCGCCGTCGCGTACAGCAGCACCATGCGACCGGTGTGCCGTCCGTCCGCGTCCGCGACCGACAGCATCGCCAGGCCGCCGCGCCGGTAGTCCTCCCGGTAGATCCAGGCGAGCGCGAGGAAGTGGGGCAGCTGCCACAGGAACAGGATCCAGAACAGCGCCGCCACGGCCGGCCCCAGGGCCCCGCCAGCGGCGGTCCATCCCCCCACGATCGGCAGGGCGCCCGGCACGGCACCAATGAGAGTGTTGAGCGTCGTGGTACGCTTGAGCGGCGTGTACAGCAGCACGTAGCTCGTGAGCGTGAGCGCGGCGAGCCCGGCCGTGAGCAGATTCACGCGCAGGGCGAGATACGCCACGCCGGTCACCGAGATGACCGCCGCGAACGCGGCGGCCGCCCGCGGGGTCACCCGCCCCGACGGCAGCGGGCGCTCACGCGTGCGCCGCATGCGCGCGTCGACGTCGCGCTCGCGCCACTGGTTGAACGCGTTGGTGCCCGCGGCGACCAGCGCGACCCCGATCAGGGTGCGCAGCAGCAGCCCGAGGTCCACCCCCGCTCCCGAGCCGAGGTAGAACCCGGCCGCGGCGGTGAGCACCACCAGCTGCGTGATGCGGGGCTTCGTCAGCTCGAGCAGCGCTACCAGATGTGCTCCGACATGCCGGCCAGGATGAAGATCACGGCGAGCGGCAACGGGATCACCGCCATGATCCGCAGGTTCCAGCGCTCGAACTTCAAGTGCATGAAGAACAGCCCGACCAGGGCCGCCTTCCAGATCGCCAGGAACATGAGCAGGATCAGCTTCCAGTTCCGCGATATCGGCAGCTCGAACGCGAGCCCCAGCTCGGCGGCCGTGAGCACCGCCAGGTACACCCAGATCAGGATGTAGTTGGGACGCTTGTGCGCGGTCTCCATGGGCCCCCGCCCTCAAATGAGGTAGACGATCGTGAACAGGATGATCCACACCAGGTCGACGAAGTGCCAGTACAGACCCACCGTTTCGATCCCGCCGTAGTCGTTTTTCGAATACTTGCCCGGCAGTGCCTTCGTGAGGTACAGGTACGTCATCGAGATCACGCCGCAGGTGACGTGAAAGCCGTGGAACCCCGTCATCGTGAAGAACGTGGAGCCGTACAGGCCCATCGTCGCGGCGGGCAGCGTTCCGTTCGCCACCAGCGTGGCCAGCTCGCTTCCCTCGCGCACGCCGCTCGGCACGAAGCCGTGCTCGATCAGGTGGATGTACTCGTACACCTGAATCCCCACGAACGTGGCGCCGCCTAGGATCGTCAGCAGCAGCCAGAAGCGCATGTTCTTGGGGTCGCCGTCCTGGATGGCGGCGTAGGCCTTGACCATCGACACGCTCGAGCAGATCAGCAGAAACGTGTTGAAGGCGGTGATCTTGATGTTCAAGACGATCCCCGGCCTGGCCCATTCGCCCGGGGCGCCGAACCGCAGGATGATGTAGGTGCCGATCAGCGCCGCGAAGAACATCACCTCGGACGCGAGGAACACCCACATCCCCAGCTTCTTGTTGTAGACGTCGAGCCCCCGCTCGGCCGGGAAGGGGGGCCGCATCTGGTCGATGGTCGCCGCTGCGTGCGTCATCGGTCGTTCCTTCTCCTCGGTCAGTGACGGGTGGTCGTGGCCGCCGCCGGCTCACGATCGCTCGGCAGCTTGCGGGTCTGCGGCAAGAAATCCTCCGGTACCTGCGGCGAGCTGAACTCGTACGGCCCGCGGTACACCGTCGGCACGCGCTCCCAGTTGCCGTGCGGCGCCGGACTGGGCAGCGTCCACTCGAGGCCGTTGTCCTGCCAGGGATTGAGCCCCGCCGGTTTCCCCTTCTTCAGGCTCCACCAGAAGTTCACGAAGAAGATGATCTGCGTCGCGAACAGGAGGAACGCGCTGATCGAGATGAACTCGTTCATCGGCTGGTAGGGCTTGAGGAAGTCGTACTGCGACGGATCGTAGATGCGCCGCATGTGCCCGGCCATGCCGAGGATGTGCATCGGGAAGAAGGTCAGGTTGTAGAACAGGAACGTGAGCCAGAAGTGCACCTTGCCCCAGCCCTCGTGCATCAACCGGCCGAACATCTTGGGGTACCAGTACGGGATCGCGGCGAACAGCGCGAACAGGCTGCCGCCGAACAGCACGTAGTGCAGGTGGGCCACGATGAAGTAGGTGTCGTGGATGAACATGTCCACCGGCGTCGCCGCCATGTAGATCCCCGACAACCCGCCGATCACGAACATCGCGACGAACGCGACCGCGTTGAGCATCGGCACCGTGAACTTGAGGTTGCCGCGCCACATCGTCCCCATCCAGTTGAACGTTTTCACCGCCGAGGGGACGGCGATCACGAGCGTCGACACCATGAACGACGACCCGAGCGTCGGGTTCATCCCGCTCATGAACATGTGGTGGCCCCAGACGATCCAGCCCAGGAACGCGATCGCGACGATCGCGAACACCATCGAGTGGTACCCGAAGATCGGCTTGCGGCTGCCGTTGGCGATGATGTCCGAGACCATCCCCATCGCCGGCAGGATCAGGATGTACACCTCGGGATGGCCGAAGAACCAGAACAGGTGCTGCCACAACAGTGCCTGGCCGCCCGCCGCGGGATCGAAGAAGTGCGTGCCGATGATCTGGTCGAACAACAGCATGATCGCCGCCCCCGAGAGCACGGGCAGCGCCAGCAGGCCGAGGATCGCGGTGATGAACAGCGACCACACCGACAGCGGCAGGCGGAACCACGTCATGCCGGGGGCGCGGTTGTTGATGATCGTCGTGATGTAGTTGAGCGACCCGAGAATCGACGACAACCCGACCAGGATG
>DATDFC010000156.1:0-8085 GCA_036522815.1 Gemmatimonadales bacterium
CCGGGGTTGTCGGCGACGAAATCGACGTCCATGCGCTGATTGGGGCGCACCAGCACCGTGTCCTTCAGCACGCCGGCCGTGGGCTTCCATTCTCCCGTGCTCTCCTGTACTCGCACGAGCTCGAATTGGTGGCGGTGGAGGTGCAACGGATGCGAGTCGTCGCCGCGGTTTTGGAGCGCCAGGCGGTAGCGACGGCCCCGGTGGACGGGAATGGGCGCACTCTCCTCGAACGTCGCGCCATTGATCGTCCACCGGTCCACATGCCCGTGCCCGGCCGCCATGATCTGGAACACCATCGGAATCGTCTCATCCGGCGCCGCGTGCGGGCCGCGGGTCCCGAACAGCGTGTAGTCCCAGCGTGCGGGCGCCGGCGCGATCCACTGCGGCGGGCCGTTTGCACCGGCGTACTCGACGACGATCCCCAGGCCGCTGCGGCGCTTCGCGTCGTTCGGCGTGCCGAGGATCCAGACGCCGGGAGTGTTCATCTCGACCACGGCGTCGACGCGCTCGGCCGCGCCGAGTGAGAGGAGGCGCACCGCGTGCGGCGCCGGCACCGGGTTGCCGTCGAGCGCGACCACGAGAAACTCGTGCCCGGGGAGCGCGAGCTCGATGTTCTCCGTTGCGCTGGCGTTGAGGATGCGAAACATGACTCGCTCGCCGCGCTGCACGCGCACGGGGTCGCCGTGGCCCAGGGCCTTGCCGTTGATCGAGTACACGCGATAGCCGATCTCCAGCCCGCCCTCCAGCCCGAGCCCCTCTCCCCCGTCGCCCGCCATCGGATCGCCCGAGAAGAACGGCAGCCACTCGTGGCTCGCGAGGAACACCTCGCGATCAAAGCGCCCCGGCTCGCTGCGCGGCTCGACGTAGACGAACCCGAACTGCCCGCTGTACATGCCGCGCTCGAGATCGACGCCGGCGCGGGCGTGGGTGTGCAGCCAGCGCGTCCCCGCCGGCGTGGGAGTCAGGGTGTAGCGCCGCCGGCCGTGCGGTGGCACGGAGGGCGAGCCCTCCTCGGCGACGCCGTCGATCGCGGACGGGACGAGTTGACCATGCCAATGGACCAGCTCCGGCATGTCGGTCTCGTTCACCAGCTCGACGCTCACGGGTCGACCTTCGCGCAGGCGCAGTACGGGCGCCGGCACACTGCCGTTGTACCCCACGGTGCTCACCATCCGGTCGGGTGCGACCTCCACCCGCACCGGCGCGATGCGGATCGTCACCTCGGCAGGTGTTTCGGGTCTTTCCCAGGCTCCGGAGCGGCCTCCGGCCAGGAGCTGGGAGCTGGCGACAGCGGTCATCCGCAGAAACTCCCTGCGCGTCACGCCGGGCGGTGTCCGGAGGGTCATCACGCGATCCTGTGGACCTCGAGGACGCCGGCCGGGCGCTTGCCCGATACGAGCATCGCCGTCGACAGCGCGTCCGCCGCCACCGCCGCCCGCGTCGCGACCGAAGCCTGCGTGAGGGCGTGGGCCGGCCATCCGGTGGCGGGGTCCATCACGTGTCCCGCGACGAGCGCTCCGTAGCGCACCAGCGAAACGGTGTTGGCCGCCGTGGCGAGCGCGGCGTCGCGCAAGCGCACCGTCTCCCGCGTGGCGCCCGGGCGGTCCGGATCCGCGATGCCCACCAGCCAGCCCGACTCGCCGGGGGGAGCGCCGCTCGCGGCGACGTCACCGCTCACGTCCAGGAAGGCGCGGCCGATCCCGCGCGCGCGCAGCACGGCGAGCGCGCGGTCGATCCCGTACCCGACGCCGATCGAGCCGAAATCGAGCTGCGTGTGGGCGCTCGGCAACCGCGCGACGGCTCCGGCGACCTCCACCACGGCGCTGGCGACCGCCGCGCGCGCCTCGGCGAGCTCCGCTGGGCTGGGGGCGGTGGTGCGGGGCCGATGGAAACCCCAGGCCCGCATCAACGGCTCGACCGCGACGTTGAACGCCCCGCCCGTCGCGCGCCGGAAGCCCTCCGCGAGCCCGAGCACGGCGGCGAGATCGCGATCGACCCGCAGGGCGCCCTTCCCCGCCCGGCGGTTCAGCTCGCACACATCGCTCGCGTCGTCGAACAGCGTCAGGCGGGCCTCCACCCGCCGCAGCTCCGCGAGGGCGGCCGCGCAGGCATCGAGCCCCGCCTGCTCGGACTCGGCGTACACCATCAGGTGCACCGCCTGCCCCATGGCCCATGACCAGCGCTCGACGAACACGTCGCCGCGCGCGGGCCAGCGGCGGACGAAGACCGCCCCGAGTCCGGCGCCGACGGTCCCGATGAACTTGCGTCGGCCCATGGCGGCTCGAGTCCCCAGGCTGAAGCCTGGGCCCGGTGCGGCACTGCCCTTAAGGGCAGTGATCGGCCGGGCCCACCCTTCAGGGTGGGAACACCTCGGGGCGACCTTCATGATGTGTTCCCCGCCACCTGGCCGAGGTCCCTGAGGATGAGATACGACTGGAGGTAGAACGTCGCCGCGAGCAGCGCGCTCGAGGCCTCGAGCAGCCACGCGAAGCGCGCGTCCACGTACCGCATCAGCCACATGGCCGAGAACGACACCAGCAGCGCCACGAACGGCTCGGCGATGAGCAACCGCTTGCGCCGCTCCGACAGGCGCGCACACAACGCGAGCCCGAGTCCCGTGAGTGTGAAGATCACCGCCATGCTGAGCAGATGGGTGTGCGTGATCGTCAGCATCTCCGCGAGCGACTTGGGAAACTGCAGGGCGGCCCCGGGGGGCGCGGCCTCCGGGTCGGCCCCGCGGTAGCGGGCCGCCACACCGGGAGGGACGAGGTGCGTGGTGTGCCACACGAACACGAGCGAGGTGGTGTACCCCACGACCTGGACGATCGCGACCCAGCGCGCCAGCGTGCGCAGCGGCGCGGGCACGTCGCGCCAGGTGAGGCTCACCGGATCGCTCCGCTCGCATGCCAGGCGGTGAGATCGGCGAGCAGCCGTCTGACCCCGAGCGTCACCGCGTGGACGCTGATCGTCGCCCCCGAGATGCTGCGGATCTCCTTCCCCACGCGCAGCGAGTCGGTGGCCCGGGCCCCGCGGAACTGCCGGCGCCATGGCTCGTAAGCCACCTCGCCGCCGTAGGGCTCCCGATACACGAGAATGTCGACGTCCTTGAGACGGTCGTCAGGACCGACCGCCACGAGGAACGTGATCGGCTGGTCCTTGCCGATCACGTTGCCGACCGCCGCGAACCCGAGCAACGAGTCGTCGCGCGAGACCCGCAGCACGGTGGTGGTATCGACGCGGATCGTGTCGCTGCGCACGCCTGAGCCGAAGATGCGCGCCAGCGAGGCCGCGAGTTTGGCCGGTGGCGCGGCCGGCTGCTGCGTCGCGAGCAGGAGAACCGCGAGCCCGGCGCGCACGTCAGAACTGGTAGCCGAGGCCGAGGCTCAGCACCTCGTGCTCGCCGACGCCGGCCGCGTTGCGGACCAGCTGGTAATCGCCCTTGAACGCCGTGTTCCAGGTGGGCTTGTACGTGAGGCCGAGGGTGGTGATGCGGCGCGCCAGGGAGGCGTCCCGCGTGACGCCCTGGGGCGCGGCGGCCTGGGTGTCGTAGCGCTCGTGGCGCACGAAAGCGGTGAGCTTCTGCGACGACGCGGGCGCGAGCAGATGGAGCAGGTTGTACGCCCCTTCGACATACCCGCCCGCGATGCGGCTGCCCACCGCCGACCCGTAGCGTGCGTCGATGGCGCCGGCGTCCTTGACGCTGACGTTCGCCACCACCGCGCGAAAGCTCGCCGCGCCCACGTCGTAACGCACGTCGGCCGATACCAGCGCGACCGGCGCGGCGAACGTGCCGGTCCCGAGGACGCTGTCGGCGCTCGCGCTGCCTCCATACCAGAACGAGCCGCCGATCTTCACGCCGGGCCGCGCCCATTCGACACGACCGGTGAGGGACGGGTTCGCAAACGTGGCGTCCTGTCCCTCCTGACGTCCCTCCCGGATTCCCTCGGCCGACGCGAAGCCCTCGGCGCGCAGCCCGTTCACGAGGTACACCCGATAGCTGAGGCCGCTCCCCCCCGGAATGGTCCCCGCGGCCCCGACGCCGATCTCACGCCACGTCGTCGGCAGCACGTCGTTGTCGAACCCCGGCCGCGCGACGCCGTTGAACGTGGGCGGCTCGTGTGTCTCGTTGATGATCCCGACCGGTATCAGCACCAGCCCCGTGCGCAGCGTGAGCCAGTCCTCCAGCCGGTAGTCGAGGAATGCCTGCTCGACCTCGACCTCGCCGGCCGTCCCGCCGGGCTCGACCCTCGCGTCCTCCACCTCGAGCTCGGACCGAAAGCTGAGGCGCTCGTCGAAGCTGTGGGCCAGGTACACCACGAAGCGACGCAGCGTCGCCCGACCGGGGGTGTTGGGGCCGGTAGCGTTGGCGTACTGCACTTCCCCGTATCCCCCGAGCGTGGTGCGCTCCTGGGCGACCAGGCGGCGCTCCCCCGCGCACATGAGGCTAGCGCACAGCGCCCACACGAGCAGGCTCCGCATCACGGCTGCTCCGTAAGCCAAGTTGAGATTTGGTATCGACAACGGGATAGCCGAATGTATCACTCGGGATTCACACGGTCAAGCAAACGTTATTGTTGTCCCTCATGCGCATCCTGGTCGCGCTGCTGGGGCTAGCCGCGGTCGGCTTGCTCGGCTGGTCCTACCGGCTGAGTCGCCGTTTACATCACAGCGAGCGCGACCGCCGCCGGGCGGCGGACGAGCTGAACCGCCGCCTGTCGGAGCTGTTCTCCCTCCAGGAGCTGTCGTTCATCCTGTCGGGATCGCTGCAGCTCGACCGCATCGTCGAGCAGGTGGTGCGCTACGCGATGCGGTTTCTCGACGCCCAGGGAGCCCTTGTCGCCCTGGCGCTGGACGGCGAGGCGGCGGGGGGAGCCGGAGCAGGACAGGAGGACCGCCCCCTGCTGCGGGTCACCGCCGCCGACGGCACGCTCGCGGCCCTGGCGGGCCGCTCCATCGGCGCCGACGATACGGGTCTGGTGGTTCGATCGCTGGGCCGCGAGCGGCTCGAGCTGGTGCGCGATTCGGGCGGGGAGCCCACGCGGCTGGTGGAAGGCGTGCAGGCCGAGTCCGCGGCCGCGGTCCCGTTGCGCGCGCACGGCGTGGTGGTGGGCACCCTGGTGATCGCGAACCCGCGGGGCGGTGCGTTCGCGGCGGAAGACATCCGCCTGCTCTCCACGGTGGCCACGCACGCGGCCATCGTGATCGCCAATGCCCGCTTCTTCGAGATGGTGCGGCACGCGAAGGAGCAGTGGGAGACGGCATTCGATTCGCTCAGCGAGGGCATCGCCGTCGTGGACGACCTGGGACGGGTGCGCCGGGCGAACCGCTCCTTCGCCGAGATGCTGCGGGCTCCGATCGCCAATGTCATCGGGTGCGATCTCGTCGAAGCTCTGGTGGGTGGGTCGCCGCCCCTGGCGGAGCTGCTCACGACGGCGCGCGCGGGCGGACGGGTGCAGCCGGTGGTCGTGCGCTCGACTACCCTGGGGCGCGCGATCCGCGTGACCGCGGCCCGCATCCCGGCGCCTGGCGGCGCGGGGGCGCACGATCAGAGCCTGGTCGTTCTGGTCGAGGACGTGACGGACCAGCAGGCCATGGAGTCCCATCTGATCCAGAGCGAGAAGCTCGCCGCCGTCGGTCAGCTCGTCTCCGGCGTCGCGCACGAGCTCAACAATCCGCTCACCTCGATCGCCGGCCTCTCCGAGTTCCTGCTCGAGCAGAAGGAGCTCGGTGCCAAGGACCGCGGCCACCTGCGGGTGATTCACGAGCAGGCCGACCGCGCCGGGCGGATCGTGCGCAACCTGCTCACGTTCGCGCGCAAGGGTCCCGCCGAGCAGGCGCCCGTGGATCTGAACGACGTGATCCAGCGGACGCTGCTGCTCATGAGCTACGACCTGACCCTCAAGGACATCGCGGTCGAGAAGGACCTGCGCACGGTCCCGCCGGTGCTGGGTGACCGACACGCGCTGCAGCAGGTGCTTTTGAACCTGCTCACCAACGCGGCGCAGGCCGTGACGGAGAATCCACCGGATCGGCCGCGCGTGATCCGGATCGCCACCTGGTTCGACGACCGGGTGCGCATGAGTGTCGCGGACTCTGGTGGGGGCATCGCGGACGCCAACTTGCCGCATCTCTTCACCCCGTTCTTCACCACCAAGGAGCCTGGTCAGGGGACGGGGCTGGGGCTCTCGATCACGTATTCGATCGTGGAAGCGCACGGCGGGCGCATCGCCGTGGAGCGGCCGGCGGAAGGCGGGGCGGTGTTTCTGGTGGACCTGCCCCCGGCGCCGGCCGGCGTGGCGCTGCACCTCACCCCCGTGCCCGAGCCGGCGCCCGCGCCCCCGTCGGCGAAGCGGGCGATTCTGCTGGTCGACGACGATCCGGCGGTACGCCGTATGGTGAAAGCGCTGTTCGGGCGGGAAGGCCACACGGTCGACGTGGCGCGGAACGCCCAGCACGCGCTCGACCTCGCCGGCGCCCGCGCCTACGACTTGATCCTCGCGGACGCCCAGGCGCGGGCGCGCGATCATCTGTTCGTGACGCGTCTGGTGGAAACCCTGCCGGCCCTCAAGGGCCGGGTGCTGGTGGCGACGGGGGACGTGCGGCCCGGATCGGACGACGCGCTGGCGCGGCTCGGCCTGCGCTACGTCCGCAAGCCTTTCAACCTGCGCGATCTGCGGGACGAGGCGGCGCGCGTGTGGGCGGCGGGCGCGCTGTCGTAAGCCTCGGCGGGCCACCCGAACACGGCGAGATTCACCGCCCCGCCCGGGGCGAACTTCACGCCTTCCCGCAGCAACAGGGCGCGCTGCACCACGGCGCCGTGATCGGCTCCCGAGAGCGAGATGCGACCCGCCGCGTTGAGCACGCGCCACCAGGGAACATCGGCATCTTCGGGAAGCGCGGAGAGGGCCCAGCCGACGGTGCGCGCGGCGCCGGGCCGACCGGCGAGCCGGGCCACGAGGCCGTACGTGGCGACGCGGCCTTTGGGAATGTGGCGCACTACTCGATAGATGCGGTGATAGAACGGATTCACGTGCTGTCGGCGCTCGTCCAGGTCTCCAGTCGGTCCGCCCGATCCGCCCCTAGCATACCCGCAGCACGTCTTCCAGCAAGCCCGCGTCCCCGGACCGGAGGATTGACAAAACGTCGTCCAGTGCTCTGCGCTCCCGCGGCCAGGCAAAGCGCGCGGCGGCCGCCGCCGGCGCCAGCCACTCCACGCGATCGTGCTCGGACGACGGCCGCGCCTCCGCACCGGTGTGCACGACGCCTGCGAACACGGGAATCAGCGCGATCTCGTCGCTCGAGTGACGGTAAAACGCCTCCACCCGCGACAGGTTGTACAGCCGCGCGGGCTCGAGTCCCGTCTCTTCGCGCAGCTCGCGCAGCGCCGCCTCGACCGGCGTCTCACCGGCCTCGATGTGCCCGTGCACCGTCTCCCATGAGCCCGGGGAGCGGCCACCCGGTGCGCGTCGCAGCGCGAGCACATCGAGTGCCGGGCCGTTCGGACGCACCACGTAGACGTCGACGAACGAGACCTGAATGGACGTCACACAGAAGAGAGAGGGGAGAGGTCAGCGACGCCGGCCGAGCACCGCCTCGAGCCGGGCCGAGAGAGCGCGCGCGCGGAACGGCTTCGTGAGGAAGTCGTCCGCGCCGAGCTCGAACACGCGCACCTCGTTGTCTTCGTCGCCCTTCGCGGTGAGCACGATGACCGGGATCGACGCGGTCGCCGGGCGCGAGCGCAGATGCGACAGCACGCCATACCCGTCGAGCCCGGGGAGATTCAGGTCCAGCACGATGATGTCGGGTCCGACCCGGTCGATCTGGTCCAGCGCCTGCACGCCGTCGCGTGCCTCGGCCACGTCGTAGCCGTCGCGCTCCAGCAGATCGCGCATCACCTTGCGCAGGCTGTCCTCGTCGTCGACCAGCAGCACCTTGACCGCGGGGAGGCCGTGCGGGCCGGAGCGCCGCGCGGGCACGGGCTCCTCCAGCAGCTCGAAGTGCTCCACCAGCGAATCGGCGGTCGGCTCGGCGGCGAGCACGGCGCCGCCGTGCGGCGTGTGCTGCGGCTGCGGCACGCCGCCGCCC
>DATDFC010000157.1:0-8646 GCA_036522815.1 Gemmatimonadales bacterium
CGCCTGCTCCCCGACCGCCAGGCGACACTGGCCCTGGCGCTCGTCTATCTGGAAGTGCTGTTCGCGATGCAGTACACCCAGAGCAACGGGCTCGTCACGGCGCTGATCCTGCTCGCCTTCCTGGCGCTCGAGCAGGGACGCGAGCTGCGGGCGGCGCTCCTGATCGGCATCGATACATTCGTCAAAATCTTCCCGCTTGGCGCCGCCGTGCTGGCGCTGCTCTATCCCCGCCGCTGGCGCTTCGCGCTGCTGCTTGCCGCCGTGGGCGCGGGCCTCGCGCTGCTGCCGCTGGTCGTGATTCCGCCGCACGAGCTGGTCGCCCAATACCGCTCCTGGTGGACCATAGAAATGGCTGACGCGAGTCGCGTGAACCGGGGGGACTCGGTCATGCAATTCCTCTACCGCTGGGTCGGGGCCGACTGGCCCAACTGGCCCGTGCAGCTCGGGGGCACGCTGCTGCTCTTGGCTCCGCTCGCGCTCCAGCGCGGGCACTGGGCCGACCGGGCCTTTCGGCTGCGGTTCCTGTGCTCGCTGCTCGTCTACCTCGTGCTCTTCAACCACCAGTCGGAGCGCGCGTCGTTCGTCATCGCCTACGCGGGGCTGGCGATCTGGTACGCGGCCAGCGAGCCCGACCCGGTGCGTAACGCGATCGCGCTCGTGGCCGTGGTCGCGCTGGTGCTGCAGGACGTGCAGATCGTGCCGTGGGGCGTCCACGACGCGCTGGGCCGCTACCGCGTCAAGGCGATTCCCTGCCTCGCCGCCTGGATCGTGATGCAAACGGAGCTGCTGGGATGGCGGCGCTGGTCGCCCCGCTTACACGGCCCCGAAGTGCGTGAGGCAGACATCCCCCCGCCCGAGCCGCTCGCGCAGCGCTGACGAGGCGAGCGCCGCCAGCTCGGTGGCCCGCGGCGCCACGTAGCCGTCCCAGGCGGCCAGAGCCCGATCGGGACGGCCCGGGTGAACCATGAGCTCCGTCACCCCTGGTGCGAGCCGGTCGATCAGGGCGAGCAACCGGTCCGAGAACCGGGGGTCGCCCTCGAGCCCGATGCCGTGGAAGCGGTCCGCATGGCGCGGCAGCGGGCCGCGGCGCGCCGCCACGCGCCACGCCGCTCGGATGGTCCAGCGCTTGACCCAGGCCCGCCCGGCTCCGTTCTCCACCGGCACCCGCACGAACGGCACGCCGTGCGCGCGGGCGGTGGCCACTACGCTCGCCCACACGCCGGGCAGGGCATGCACGTGGCGATGGCTGTCGATGTGCGTGACGCGCACGCCGGCCGCGCGCAGCCGGGCGAACTGCGCGCTGCACTCCTCCGCCACGTGCTCGGGATCGATCCGCCCGGCGAGTGCGCGCGTCACGAGGCCGGCGAGGCCATGGAACCGACCAGTGTGAGGATGGACCAGGCCCCGGCCCTCGCTCACCGGCTCCCCGGCGGTGAGGTTCAGGTGCAACCCGACGCCCAGCGACTTCGCGCCACGCAGCGCCGCGACCGCGTGGTCCCACCCGGGCGCGTTCACCAGCACCGAGACGGACGATACGACGCCCGCGGCGTGCGCTTCGAGAATGCCGTCGGTCACGCCCGGCGACAGCCCGAAGTCGTCGGCGTTCACGACCAGGTGCCGGACGTCAGGCGTAGCGCCCCCGCCAGTCGTTCCAGCGGATGCGCGCCAGGTCGCGCAGCATGGCAGCCGCGTCGGCCGCGAAGCGCACGGTGCTCGGCTCGTCGTCGTAGCGATACTGTACCGCCGTCTGCCGCACCCGCAGCCCGTGTTTGCGCGCGATGTACAACAGCTCGACATCGAACCCGAACCCGGCCACGGTGAGGCGCGGGAAGATCAGCTGGGCGGCGCGGGCGGTGAAGGCCTTGAGGCCGGCCTGTGTGTCCAAAATTCCGGGCAGCAGCGCGATCCGCACCACCCGGTTGAACAGCCGGCTCATCAGGTGCCGGGTGTACAGGTAATGAAAGAACGACGGGCTCATGAGGTAGCGCGACTCGGGGAGCACGCGGCAGGCGATCGCCACGTCGGCGCCGCCGTCCAGCTCGCGCACCATGGCGTCGATCTCGTCGACCGGATAGGCGAGGTCGGCGTCGGTGAATACGCGCCTGGCACCCCGCGCCGCGGTCATTCCTCGCGCCACCGAAAAGCCCTTGCCCCGGTTGGCATCGTTCCGCAGCAGCGTGGCGCCCGAGAGCGTGCCGGCGAAGTCGGCGAGCAGCCGGGCGGCGCCCGGCTCGCTGTGGTCGTCCACCAGCACCAGCTCGGTGGGCCGGGGCTGGGCGCACACGTAGCGGCGCAGCGTTTCGAGGTGCACGGGCAAGCGGTCCGCGCCGTTCCGCACCGGCACGACGACCGACAGGTGGATGGGAGACTCGGCCACGCCGACAATGTACGGGTCGCCCCGGCCGCCTGGGTATCCTTCAGGAACGTCTGCGCAACTCGGTACGTGGCGCTGGGGGTCGGGGCGGAGGGCGCTTACTCGCGAGGGCGCCACGAAAGCGGACTCGGGGGCGCGGAGCAGGCCCGGGCAGGCACTCGTCCCCGTGGAGTGCTTCGGAGTGCCCTCGCGTGTAGGCGCCCCTAGCCCCGACCCCCAGCGCCACGATCATTGCTGCAGAAGTTTGTTACCGCCACCACTGAAACGGAGCCCCGTCATGCACTCGCCAACCCTGCTCTTGTGCCCTGCCCTCCTGGTCGCCGTCGCTGCGACAGCCCCGGCGCAGACCCCGGTTGCTACCTGGGATTCCGTCGCACAGATCCTCCAGGCGCCCGCGAGCGCCACGGGCGGCTACTACCGGTATGGCCTGCCGCGCCGCGACATCACGCTCAAGATCGGCGACGTGACGGTCTCCCCCGCGCTCGCCCTCGGCGGCTGGGCGGGGTTCAGCGGAGCGTCGGGCGACGCGACCGTGATGGGAGACCTGGTGCTGCTCGCAAGCGAGGTGAAGCCGGTGCTCGCCGAGCTCGCGGGCCAGCGGCTCGACGTCACCGCGGTGCACAACCATCTCGCGGGAGAGGAGCCCGAGCTCACCTACGTGCACTTTCATGGCCAGGGGAGAGCGACCGAGCTCGCCACCCGCCTCGACCGTGTGCTCGCGCGCACCGCGACGCCGCGCCCGGTGACGGCCCCGACGCCCGCGCCCGCCACGATCGACACGGCATTGGTATTCCGGGCACTCGGCAAGTCCGGCACGGCCCGGGGCAACGTGGCGCAGGTCGGGTTCGTGCTCGTCCCGGGAACGGTGACCCTGCACGGCCGGGCGCTGGTGCCCGCGATGGCGTACGGCAGCCCGGTGAACATCCAGATGGTGGACGGCACGCGCGCGGTCGCCACCGGGGATTTCGCCGTCGAGGGCGGCAAGGTGAGCGGCATGCTGGCGGCGCTCGCGGCGCATGGCATTGCGGCGACGGCGGTGCACACGCATCTGATCGACGAGTCGCCGCACCTCTACTACATGCATTTCTGGGCCGACGGCCCGCTCCCCGAGGTGCTGGCGGGCCTGCGGGCGGCGTTGGACGCCGCACGTTGATTCCCCTTTCCCCTCTCCGTGAGTCCTCACCCCTTTTATCCCCTCTCCCTTCGGGAGAAGGGAGACTCACCACGCCCGTCGTTCCCCCTCTCCCGGAGGGAGAGGGGGACAGGAGGTGAGGACAGCGGAGAGGGGGAACGAGCGTTAGGTTTCCCGCCCGTGACCACCGCGATCGAGCACGTCTCCGACACGGCCCGCTGGGTCGCGTTGTATCGCGCGATGGAGTCCGAGCGGCCCGACGCGCTGTTTCGCGATCCCTACGCGCGCCGGCTGGCGGGGGAGCGCGGCGAACGCATTCTCGCCTCGATGAAGAAGGGTCGGGCGTGGGCGTGGCCGATGGTCGTCCGCACCGCGGTGATGGACGAGCTGATCCTGCGGGCGATCGAGCGCGACCAAGTGGAGGCGGTGCTCAATCTCGCCGCCGGGCTCGACACCCGGCCGTACCGGCTGCCCCTGTCGCCGTCATTGCGCTGGGTGGAGGTCGATTTTCCCGACGTGATCGCCTACAAGCAGGCACAGCTCGCCGGCGAGCGCGCGGCGTGCGCCTTGGAGCAGGTGGGGATCGACCTGACGGACGTAGCGCGCCGCCGGGCGCTGTTCGACCGGATCGGCCGGGCGGCGCGACGCGTGCTGGTCGTGAGCGAGGGACTGCTCATCTATCTCACGCCCGAAGCCGTCGCGTCGCTCGCCGCGGACCTCGCCGTCCCTGCCTCGTTCCGCTGGTGGCTGATCGACCTGGCGTCGCCCCGCCTGCTCAAAATGATGGAGCGGACGTGGGGACGGGCGGTGGCCCAGGGCAACGCACCGTTCCAATTCGCGCCCGCCGCGGGGACCCGGGTGTTCGAGCCGCACGGCTGGCGCGAGGCGGAGTTCCGGTCGATGTGGGAAGAGTCGTTGCGGTTGCAGCGGACGATGCCGCTCGCCTGGCTGTGGAATCTGGTCGGGAAGCTGTATCCCAAGTCCAAACGGGACGAGTTCCGCCGCATGTCGGGAATCGTCCTGCTCGAGCGAACCTGAACCGAAGGGAGTGGGCATGACCCTGCGCCGCCTGGCGCTCGCCGGCCTGGTCGCAGCCGCCGCGTGCACGCGACAGCCGCCGCGCCCCGCCGGACCCAACGTCGTCACGATCACGGCGACCGACTACGCGTTTGCCCTGCCCGACACGATTCCCGCGGGGCTCACCACCTTCCGTCTGGTGAACCAGGGGAAGGAGCTGCACCACGCTTCGCTGGTGCGACTGGGGGCCGGCAAGAGCGCGGCGGACTTCCAGGCCGGGCTGGCGGCCGCGATGCAGCGCCACGCGCCGCCGCCCGCGTGGATGGCGTTCGTCGGGGGACCCAACGCCGTCACGGTCGGCGACACGGCGACCGCCACGCAAGTGGTCGAGCCCGGTTCGTACGTGCTGGTGTGCTGGATTCCGAGCCTCGACGGCACGCCGCACGTGATGAAGGGGATGCTGCACCCGCTGGTGGTCACGGCGTCCCGGGCGCCGGTCGCGCCCGCGCCGGCGGCCGATGTCACGATCACGCTCACCGATTACGACTTCCTGCTCTCCCACCCGCTCACCGCGGGACATCACGTGGTGCGCGTCGACAACGCCGGCGCGCAGGGGCACGAGGTCGTGATCGCCGCCCTGGCCCCGGGGAAGACGCTCCACGACTTCATCGCCTGGGAGCAGGGGGGGGAGAAGGGCCCGCTGCCGACGGGACAATGGCTCGGCGGCGTCACCACGCTCGACGCCGGTGGGCATTCCCAGTTCGCGACGACGCTCGCGCCGGGGAGCTATCTCCTGTTGTGCTTCTGGCCCGATGCCAAGGACGGCAAGCCGCACATCATGCATGGGATGGGGAAGGAGATCCGGATAGGCTAGGTGGTGGAGGTTGGGGAGGTTCTGGAGGTTGTGGAGGTTAAGATCTACAGAACCTCCACAGCCTTCACAACCTTCACAACCTTCACAACCTCCACAACCTGTCTCTTCAAAACAGCCATCTCAGCCCCGCCTGCAGCTGCCGCGGGTCGCCCAACCCCGAGCGGATGGTCCCGTCGAAATCCTTGTACGGCGTGCCCGTCGCGGGATCGCGGAAATTGTCGGCATTGGTGAGGTTGAATATCTCGATCATGGCCTCGAGCTGGCCGCGCGCGCCGGCCGGGAAGGGCCGCGAGATCCGGATGTCCCACGAGAAGTACGCGTTGTCCTTGCGGATGGTGTTCCGCAACAGAATGTGTCGGTCGGCACAAATGCGCTGCTGCGGGCTCACCGCCCGCACGCCGCTCGGCTGGTTACCCACACATGTCTCCGACACCGGCTGGGCCGAGTAATAACTGACGCGGTTGTTGAGGTAGAACCCGTGAACCTTGGCCAGCAGCCAGCCGTTGAACCGGTGGCGCTGGTCGCGGTCGCTCCAGTTGTATTCCTTGGCCAGCGAGTCGACCTGGGCGTAGCGCAGCGTGAACGGATCGCGCTCGTTGTCGTCGTCCGACTTGTCGAACGACAGTGTGTAGTTCAGGTCGAACTCGAAGGTGGGGTCGAGCACCCGCTTCAGGCCGACGGTGACGCCGTTGTAGCGCGACTTGGCGCTGCTCTCCACGGTCCACAGCGTGCCGATGTCGAACGGCCCGCCATTGGCAATCGACCCGAAGGGGTTGCCGAACGCCGCATCGTTACGGTTGATGAACCGCGTCAGATGATCTCCCCGTGCGTGCGTGTAGCTGATGGACGCGGCCAGGTCACTCGCGAGCTGACGCTCATATCCCACGGTGAGATTGATGGTACGCGGGTTCTGGAAGTGACGATCGAACACGTACACGTCGGGGACAAACGGTGTGCCGGTCGTGGGCGGCAATAGGCTGTCGTAGGCCGGGACCGGAATCCCGAACACGTTCGAGCCGAACCGCGTCTGGCCGAGCGAGCCGTTGGTGCTGCGGGCACTGGCGAGGTTCAAGCCCGGTATGCGGGCGTAGTAGATCCCGGCGTTGAGCCGCAGTACCTGACGGCCGTCGGCCTTCGGGTCCCACGCGATGCCGAGCCGCGGCTGCCACATCTTCTTGTCGGATGGGATCGTTCCGTCGGACGGGAACGCGAAGCTTCCGTTCGCATTGGTCACGGTCGAATCGATCCAGCGCGCGAAGTACACCTGCGAGGGAGGTGTGATCGGATCGGGCTCGATCTGCGATTCCCACCGCAACCCGTAATTCAGCGTCAGTTTCGGCGAAGGCTTCCAGGTATCCTGGAGGAAGAGGGCGAACTCGTTCTGCACGATCGTCTGGGTGCCGGCTTGTTCCACGGTGGTCGACCCGACCCCCGCCTGTTGCAGGTAGAGGTTCACCGGACCCACGACCGAACTGCCAGGACAGCTTCCGGTCGTGCTCGTCGTACCGTTGGCGCACTCCCGGTACCCCGACCCCAGGGTCACGTAGTTGATGAATCCCGTGACGCTGTTGAACGCGATCCGCCCGTTGGCAAACCCGACAAAGACCTGTGTGGTCGCCGTGCGGTTCCACTCGCCGCCGAGCTTGAAGAGGTGGTTGCCGCGCGAGATGGAGACGTTGTCGAGCACCTGGTAGCGCGTGTCGTGATCGTCCCGGATCGGAAGGAAGAACGGCATCCCGAACCGGAAGGCGCTGGCCGTGTCCACGTCGGTGTCGTGGAACGGAACGGCCGACCCGAAGATGGACGACACTCCTGTCGTATCGCCGAGGTGATTGGTCGGCCCCGTGTAGGGACGCGGCCGGTCTTCCCGGGAGAACTGGAACCGCAGCTCGTTGGAGGTGCGCGAGGACAGGAAGGAGACGAGACTGCCGTTCACCGCATTGGAGTAGTCCTTCTCCAGGCCGTTGGCGCTGCGCCCCCAGGTATCCACGTCGAACGTCCCATTCTCCTGCTGCGACCACGTGTAGTTGTACTTGAGCGACAGGTTGTGCCGATCGGAAAGCCGGAAGTCGAACTTGGCGAGTCCCGCCCGCGCGTCGTTGGTCCGCGCGATCGAATTGAAATCGGTCGCCAGCTCCGGATAGCGCGTCGCGAGAAACGTTACCAGGGAGTCGTACGCGGGAGTGTGGAGCCGGTTCTTCTGCTTCACCTCGTTGTAGACCTGCTGGTCATACGCCAGGAAGAAGAACGCCCGGTCACGCTTGATCGGGCCGCCGAGTGTGAACCCGAACTGGTTCTGGGAGAAGTCGGGCTCGAATTTTTCCACGGCGCCGCTCGGGAGCGTGTGCTCGGGAGTGCCGGAGACGGCATCGAACTTGCCGAAATAGTGCAGCGTTCCTTTGAGATCGTTCGTCCCGGACTTGGTGATCACGTTCACAAAACCGCCGGACGAGCGCCCGAACTCGGCGTTGGCGCCACCCGCGACCACCACCAGCTCCCGCACGGCGTCGAGGTTGAAGGTGAACGCCGGCCGCTGGCCGCCCCGCTGCTCGCCAAAGAACGGGTTGTTGAAGTCCGCGCCGTCCACCGACACGTTGTTGTGAATGCCGCGCTGACCCGCCACCGTCAGCTCGTCGCCGTCCGGACCCTGCACGAGGGCCACGTTGGGTGTGAGCAGCGTCAAGTTGATGTAGTTGCGCCCGTTGTTCGGCAGGCCCGTCACCACCTGCGCCGCCAGCGGCGTGGACGACGCGGACTTGGTCACGTCTACCACCGGTTGCCGGGCCTCGACCGTGACCGCCGGCAGCGTGACCGCTGCCAGCGCGAGTCGCAGGTCCACGGTCTCGCCGACGCCCAGCGCGATGCCCGTCTGCTTCACCTCCGCGAAGCCCACCGCCTGCGCCGTCACGTCGTAGGTGCCGAGCGGCAGCAGCGTGCCGGCGAAGTTGCCCGCCGCGTCCGTCGTGAGCGTGCGCGTGAAGTTGGTCTGCGTCTCGTGCAGAACGACCTGGGCGTTGGCCACGGGACTGCCGCTCGGATCCGCGACTACGCCGCGGATGATGCCGGTGGTGGCCTGCGACTGGGCGCCGAGCACCGCGGGGGTGCCCAGCAGGGCGAGCACCGCGCCGACCAGCACGGCGAGCCGGCGCGAGAGGGAGCGGATGCCGCACGTCATGCCTAGGATCTCCGGGAGGGTGGTGCGCAAAGGGCGGGGGTGAATTAGCACCCGGACCGACGGGCGGCAAGGGG
>DATDFC010000158.1:0-6223 GCA_036522815.1 Gemmatimonadales bacterium
CGCCAAGGCGACAAGCTGCCTCCCATCATGGAGATGGCACGCCGCTTCCGGGTGGGGCATCCGACGGTGCGCGAGGCGCTCAAGAGCCTCGAGACCATCGGGTTGGTGTCGATCCGCCACGGCTCCGGCGTGTACGTCAACCGCACCGACGAAGTCTTGGTGCTCGCGAGCCCGCACCATGCGGGCGCGTTCACCAAGCGGCTGCTGCTCGATCTGCTCCGCACCCGTCAGCCGCTCGAGGTCGGCGCGATCGCGGCCGCCGTCGAGCACGCGACCGCCGCGCACTTGAAGGAGATGCGCCGCCTGCTCACCACCGCGGAGCAGAACTTCGACGACGACGACGTGCTGAACCGGGTCAACATGGAGTTCCATCGGCAAATCTCGATCGCGTCGGGGAACACGGTGATGCTGCAGACGCTCGACGTGTTGCGGGAGCTGTTTACCGCCGAGCAGCGCCTCATCCTCGCCATCGTCGCGTCGCGCGAGCGGGACCACAAGGAGCACCTCGGCATCCTCGAGGCCCTGGAGCGGCGCGACGCGACGCTCGCCGTGGAGCGCATGCGCAATCACATCGAGGGCGTGGTGAAGGTCGTGCAGAAATGGAATCCCGAGGATCACCCGGTCGACGGGGGGTGATGCCCGCCACCTGCTTCGTCACCGGCGCCAACTCCGGTATCGGCCGCGCCCTGGTCGAGGCGCTCGCGGCCCGCGGCACCCGGGTGGTGCTCGCGACCCGCTCCGAAGAGCGGACCAGGCCCGTGTTGAGCGCGATCCAGAGCCGCTACCCGGCCGCGCAGCCGCAGTGGGTATCCCTCGATGTCTCGGATCTCGGCTCGGTGCGGCGCGCCGCCCAGGCGTACCTCGCGTCCGGTCATCCGATCGACGTGCTGGTCAACAATGCCGGCATCGCGGGGACGCGTGCCCTGAGCAAGGACGGCTTCGACTTGACGTATGCGACCAACCACATCGGGCCGTTTCTGCTCACCAGCCTGCTGCTGCCGCGGCTGCGCGAGGCGCCGCAAGGGCGGGTGGTCAATGTGGCGAGCGCCGCCCACATGACGGTCCGACAGATCGATTGGTCGGGGCTCGAGCGCCGCGCGACGCCGCGGCGCAGCGGCTACCGCGACTACGGCGTCACCAAGCTGATGAACGTGCTGCACGCCAAGGAGCTGGCGCGCCGCCTGACCGGCACCCGGGTGACGACCTACGCGCTCCACCCCGGCGTAGTCGCGTCCAACATCTGGCGCGCCCTCCCGCTCCCGCTGCAATGGCTCGGCAAGCTGTTCATGATCTCGAACGAGCAGGGCGCGGAGAGCCCGCTCTACTGCGCCACCGCGCCCGAGCTGGCGGCGACCACCGGCCGGTACTACGACCGCATGCACGAGGCCAGGCCGAGTCCGCTCGCGGAAGACGCGGCCCTGGCACAGGAGCTCTGGGCCAGAACCGAAACGGCGGTGCAATCCGCGGCTTGAGCGCTGCTACGCGCGCGCCAACTTGGCGACGGTGTCCCAGGTGCGCGTCGTCACGTCCTTGCCGAAGGTCTTTTCGATCAGGGTCATGAACACAGGACCCTTGGGTGTCGGCAGGTAGGCACCGAACACCTCCCGCCCTTTCATCACGAGAATGCGGGCGCCGTCCCGTTCGATCGGCAGCTCGGGAGGGGAGGGTGGCTTGGCGCGCAGGAACGTGACGATGCGCTTCGCTCCGGGATCCACGCGAAACGCTCGGTACGGGTCCGCTGCGAGCAGGTCGCGCAGCGCGTCCATCGAGCGCACGAGGCACAGAAAGGCCTGGCCCAGCCGGCGCGCCATCGCCGCCTCGGCCCGGCGCTCGAGCGTCGCCTCCGACGCGGCGCGCGCCGTGAACGCGACGTTGCCGCTCGACAGCACGGTTCTCACATCCGTGAAGCCGGCCGACTGGAACGCGTTCTTGAGATCGGGCATCTTCGCGTTCGTCGGCATCACGCCGCGCAGCAACGCGGCATAGCGTGGCATAGCCGTCCTCGGGAAGCTAAGATCTCAGGTAAACCAGGAGTCGCTCCATGCTCACCGCAGCGCCGATCCGCGCCTACATCCCCGTTTCCAACCTGCAGCGGGCGAGGCGATTCTACGAGCAGACCCTGGGGCTCGAGCCCGGCGAGGAGTACGGCGGCGGTGTGATCTACACATGTGGCGGCGCCGAGGTCTTCATGTATCCGACCCCCAATGCGGGCACGTCGCGGGCGAGCCAGGCGTTCTGGCAGGTCGCCGATGTGGAGCGAGAGGTGACCCAGCTCAAGGCCCGCGGCGTCGTGTTCGAGGAATATGACATGCCGGGGCTCAAGACGAAGAACAGCATCGCCACGGGAGGCGGCGCCAAGACCGCCTGGTTCAAGGACTCCGAGGGCAACATCATGGCGGTGAGTCAGCGCCTACGCTAGGCCAGAGCCACGCCGCCCCTCGCACGCCGCTCGCATCGCCGTGAGCGGCGCGTACCACGCGCGTGGCGACGGGCTCGGAGCCCGCGCCCGCCGCGAACAAGTAACGTGGCAGCATGGCGTACGCCGCCTCCGGCAGTCCGGTGATGTTCGACATCCCGCCCCCCAGGACCACGACGTCGGGATCGAGCACGTGGATGAGCGACACGAGGGCGCGGGCAAGACGATCGTGGTAGCGGGCCAGCGACGCGGCGGCGTCCGCGTCGCCGCTCGCCGCGGCGCGCACGATCTCGCGGCTCGGCAGCGCCCGGCCGGTATGCTCGGCGTGGTCGCGCTCGAACCCGGGGCCTGACAGCCAGGCTTCGACGCAGCCGCGCTTGGCGCAGTAGCAGGGCGGACCGGGCCACTCGTCCGACCGGGGCCAGGGAAGCGGGTTGTGCCCCCATTCACCGGCGATCAAGTTCGCGCCCAACAGCACCTGACCGTCGACGACGATCCCTCCGCCGACTCCCGTGCCCAGGATGACGCCGAACACGACGTGCGCGCCCGCGGCGGCGCCGTCCGTGGCCTCGGAGATCGCGAAGCAGTTCGCGTCGTTCATGAGTCTCACGGGGCGGTCGAGGCGCGCCTCGAGATCGCGTCCCAGCGGCCGGCCATTGAGCCAGACGGAGTTGGCGTTCTTCACGAGCCCCGTGTGGGGCACGACCGCCCCCGGAATGCCGACGCCCACCGTGCCCACTTCGCCGCCGGCGCGGTCGAGCTCCCGCACCAGTCCCGTGATGGCGTCGACCAACGCCAGGTAGTCGGGCGGCGTGGTCACCCGTCGCCGGGCGATCTCCCCGCCGACGGGCGACAGCGCGATCCCTTCGATCTTCGTTCCGCCGAGGTCGATGCCGATGCGCACGCAGGCAGTCTACGCCGCGCTCGATAGATTCGAAAGGCGGAGGACACAATGCTCTTTTCGACGGCGACACTGACGTTCCTGCGCGGCCTCAAGCGTCACAACGAGCGGGTGTGGTTCGAGGGCCATCGCGCCGAATACGAAGCGGTCGTGCAACAGCCGATGCGCCAGCTGATCGAAGAGCTGGACGTCAGGCTGGCGCGGCTCGCGCCCGAGATCATCGGCGACCCCAAACGATCGATGTTCCGCATCTACCGCGACATCCGGTTTTCCGCCGACAAGTCCCCGTACAAGACCCACGCCGCCTGCTGGTTGTACCATCGCGACGGCTCGCGCGCAGTGGGACGCGAGGCCACCGGCGGCGGCGCCGGGTTCTACTTCCAGATCGCGCCGGGCGACTCGTTTCTGGGCGGCGGCATGTGGATGCCGCCCCGAGAGGCGCTGCTCACGCTGCGCGAGTCGATCGCCGAGGATCTCAAACGATTCACGCGAATCGCGACAGACCGGCGACTGCTGCGGCGGTTCGGCGGCCTGTCCGAGGAGGCGGTGCTCCGCCGGGTGCCGCGCGGCTTCGCCCCCGATCACCCGGCGGCGCGGTGGCTCAAGTTTCAGTCGTTCGTGATGGGCCGGGCGTTGACGGACGCTCAGGTGGTGAGCGCCCGGCTGCCGGCGCTGCTGGAGGCCGACTTCCGCCTCATGCTGCCGCTGGTGCGATGGATCAACGGCGCGCTGGGGTTACGGGCGGCGGAGCGGCGCTAGGCTGGTGCGAGCCGCTGGCGGATGGCGCCGAGATGGTACGCCGTGTGTGCGACGGCGCCGAGCGCCACGCCCAGCGCGTCCTCGTCCCAGCGCGCGTGCATCTCCACCGCGACCACCAGCCGGTCGTATTCCTCGCGCAGCCGCGTCCGCAGCGCAGCCCACGCGGCGTCGTCGACCACGGACACGGTCCAGCTGTGACTGCGGTCGCGCGACGTCGGCTCTCCCCGCAGGCCCTTGGTCGAGAGAGCCACGCTCGAGCTCAGGTGGTGCACGTGGCCAGCGATCGTAGTGCCGCCCGGTCCCCCCGGCCGCGACGCCGCGGCGGCGCTCAACCCGCCGATGGTGGCGAACACCCCGGTCCCCCGGGATGTGTCGATGAAGTAGGTCCAGGGACCGGGCGGCCCCTCGAACGCTTCACGCAGCATCCTGATGAGCAAACTCACCGTTACGGCGGGCGGCGTACCGGTCATAGCGGGCCCTCCTCACACCAGTCTGGTCCGAATGTTGATCTCCGACGTGAGCGTCCGATGCACCGGACACTTCTCGGCGATCTCCACTGCCCTGGTACGCTGCTCCTCGTCGAGCGCCCCGTCCAGAGCGATCTCGCTCTCGATCCGGTCGAGCAGGCCCTGCTTCGTCTCGCATTCGGCGCAGTCATCGGCGTGGATTCGCGAGTGGCGGAGCCGCACGGTGACGCCCCTGAGGGGCCATCCTTTCCGTCGCGCATACAGCGCGATAGTCATGGACGTTCAGGCGCCGAGCGCCGCCAGCAACAGATCGTAGGGACCGGGCCCGCGGTCGGCCCCACCAGCGGAGACCGGCTCGTCGGCCGTGAGCCGGTGGCGCCCGATGGTGATCTCCTGGACGAATCCCTGCGCGCCGCCGCGCACGACCACCAGGCCCTGCTCGATTGGATCGACCATGCTGTGATCTCCTGTGACTTCCCGCGCGGTGCTCTGACCCCTGACCCCTCTCCGGTCCTCACCCCCTGTCCCCTCTCGGGTCTTCACCCCCTGTCCGCCTCTCGGGTCTTCACCCCCTGTCCGCCTCTCCCGGTCCTCACCCCCTGTCCCCTCTCGGGTCTTCATCCCCTGTCCCCCTCTCGGGTCTTCACCCCCTGTCCGCCTCTCCCGGTCCTCACCCCCTGTCCCCCTCTCCGCATACGCGGAGAGGGGGGACGGTAAACGTGCGTCGGGGTGCAAGAACTCGGGAGACCCCTCGGCAACGGGCTGAGGACCGCGCAACGTTATGCTCCCAGCGGCGTTGTTTCGGTTAGGGTCGCGACCTGGGCGACGTCAGTATTGCAGCGATGGATCCGCTCAGGCGCGTCACGCCCGCCCAGAAGAATTCCCTCGCCGCCAAGCTGCGCCGCAGCGCGACCCCCATCGAGCGCCACGCGTGGTCCCTGCTACGTCAGCGCGGCGTACTCGGCTTGAAATTCCGCCGCCAGCACGTTCTGCGTGGCTTCATCGTCGACTTCTATTGCGCCGCCGAGCGGCTGGTGTTGGAGCTGGAGGGCGACGCGCACGACGGGCCTGACCAACGAGCCTACGACGCCGCTCGCGCGGAAGTGCTGCAGGCCGCCGGCTTTCACCTGGTCCGGGTGCCCAACTGCCAGGTTACGCGAGTCGGGCTCGAAGCAGTCCTGCGAGGGGCCCTCACCCACGACGCGGGTTTATAGTCCCCCCTCTCCGCGTATGCGGAGAGGGGGACAGGGGGTGAGGACCGGAGAGGGGTCAGGGGGTGAGAACTATCGCACGATCCTGAGATTCGCAAAGTCGCCGTCGGACCCGTTTCCCACCCATAGGCCCACCCGTCCCTTGTGCCGATTACTCAGCTGGCTCACCACCAGACTGGGCTCCGTGGCATCCGCGACGAACACGCTCACCTTCGGGCTCGCCACCACGATGCGCACGTGGAACCAGCCGCTCGGATCGGGCGCGGGCGTGACCGACTTCTCGTACTCCCCGGGGTGCTCGGCTCTGAGCTTCTGCCATGGATACGTCGGGTGGGAGACATACTGCACGGCGTGCGCGTGTCGCGCGGAGTCGTCGGTCCTGAAGTTGAACGGGCGAAGGTACACGGCGTCGTAGGTCGTGTCGTCCACTCCGTGAAACGCCACGCCCACGAAACTCTGTCCCTGCACA
>DATDFC010000159.1:0-3396 GCA_036522815.1 Gemmatimonadales bacterium
AGATCGTCGCGCGCGCCCGCGCCCAGGCGCGCGGACACGAGCGGCAGCAGCACCGTGCGGACCCAGCTCCGCAAGTGCCGGGGATCGCGGTTCGCGGGATCGTGGTGCACCGGCAGGCCACGCGCGGCGACGTGCTCGACCAGATCGCGGTGCGTGAACGCCAGCAGCGGGCGCACCAGTCCGCCGCGGGCTCGCGCCGGCATGCCGGCCAGCCCGGCGGGCCCGCTCCCGCGCAGCAGCCGCAACACGATCGTCTCGATCTGGTCGTCGCGGTGATGGGCCGTGACCACGTAGCGCGCCGCACGGCGGCGCTGCACCTCGCCGAGCCACGCGTAGCGCGCACGCCGCGCCGTGGTTTCGGTCGCGTCCGGACCGAGCTGCAGCTCTCCCAGCTCGAACGGCAACCCGTAGCGGCGCGCCAGGGCGGCGACCGCCTGTCCCACGCTCGAACTGTCCGCCTGCATCCCGTGGTCCGCGTGCGCGACGACCAGCGCGAGACCGAGCTCCAAAGCGAGTCCCTGCAGCAGGTCGAGCAGCGCGACCGAATCCGGGCCCCCCGACACCGCCACCACCGCGGTCCCCCCGCCGGCGAAGAGGCGGCGGCGGGCGATGTGCTCGCGCACGCGGGAGAGCAACGGGGTCATACAGTAGTATAAATGATAGGCGGGGCGGCGGTGCGGCGTCTTGCCGCGCGCCTCCACGGCCCCGAGAATAGGGCCATGCCAAAGCTCGAGCCCGACCAGGTTTACCAGCTGCTGCGCCAGCTGACCTCGCCCGTCGTGGCGATCACGTGCCAGCGTGACGGCAAGCGCAACGGCATGATCTCGGACTCGGCCGTGCGCGCTTCGATCGCTCCCACCGTGCCGCGGCTGTCGGTCTACATCCACAAGTTCAACTTCAGCCACGACCTGATCTTCGAGACCGGTCGCTTCGTGCTGCACCTGCTGCGCGACGATCAGTTCGAGCTGATCCACCGCCTCGGGTTCGTGAGCGGCCGGGCGCGCGACAAGCTGGCCGGCATCGCGCACCGACCGGGCACGCTCGGCGTCCCGGTGCTGGACGACTGCTACGCGCACTTCGAATGCAGCGTGGTGAACGTGATGGATACCGGCAGCTCGACCTGCTTTCTGGGCGACGTCGTGGCGGTGGGCCACGGCGCGGCCCAGCGCCCCGCGGGCGACGTGATGACGGCCGGCCATTTTCGCGCCAACATGCCGGCCGGGTGGCGAGCGGAGTACGAAGCGCTGCTCCGAGCCGCGCAGCAGTTCGCCGCGGAGCGCTCGCGCGACATCCGGCCGGTCGTGTGGAGGGACCTGCAACAGCGCTGACGGGTTACGGCTCGACGACGTCGATCGTCTGCCCGGATTTGAGGGGACCAGCCACGCTCTGGTGCCGCCGCGACGGCCAGAGCACGTCGATCGACGCGGCGTGGTCGGCGCCCGCGAGGCCGAAATAGAGCGGCAGGTCGCTCTGCGAGAGGTATCCCGACTTGCCGTCGCGCAGCTTGACCATCCGCCGGCCGTCCGGGAGCACGACGGTCACCTGAGCGCCGAGTCCCTCCCGGTTCGAGCCCGTGCCGCGCAGCCGCACCTTCAGGAAGTGGACCGGGTGGCGTTGCGCGAGATCGCTCACCAGCACCTGCGGTCCGGCGTTGAACTCGTTGGTGACGATATCGAGATCGCCGTCGCCGTCCAGGTCGACGGCGACCGCGGAGCGGGAGCCGCGCGCGGCCATCATGGTCAAGTGGCCCGCGCCATCGATCCGACACGGCGCCCCCCCCTCCCTCGCCTCCGGATGAACGCAGGCGGCACAGAAGGGGTGGCCCCGATCCGCGCCCTGGCACTCGAGCGTGAACCAGACCTGCTGCGTGCCGGTAGGCCGCGGCTCGATTCCGAGCACGAACTCGCTCGGCAGGAAGTGATGTCCTGCCTCGTTCAGGAGCAGCGAGTTGATCCCGTAGCGGTAGGGAAAGTTCATGCTGGCCGCGATGAAGATGTCGTCCCACCCGTCGGCGTTGAAGTCGTCCACACTCGGCCCCCAGGGCCAATACGTCTCGACACCCACGCTGTCGGAAACTTCTTCGAAGCGGCCGCCGCCCCGATTGGCGAACAGCGCGTTGCCGAAGATGAATCCGCCCTTCCCCTGCGGGAACAGACCGCCCGACACCTGCGAGGAATCGTCCTTGCGGCGCTCGGCCGCCCAATCGCCCGGGGGGATGTTGACCCACATGTCCGGGTGCATGCTGGTGGTGAATATGTCCAGCCGACCGTCGCCGTCGAAGTCGAACACCTTCACCCCCATCGCTCCCCAGGGGGTCTTCGGGAAGTACTGCGCGGTCGCGTCGCGAAAACGCTTGCCCCCCTCGTTGAGCCAGACGTGATTCCCCCCCTGCATGTCGAGGACGTAGAGGTCGGGGAAGCCGTCGTCGTTCAGGTCGACGGCCGTGGCGTCGCCGCTCCAACTCTTGTCCACCAGCCCGACTTCGCGACTCACGTCCTTGAAGCGGTTACCACCCAGGTTGTGGTAGAGGATGCTCGCTTCGGCGCGCTCCGGGTGGAGATGGCCGCTGAAGGCGTCCTCCAACGCGACATAGTAGCCGCCCGGCCCGCGCACGTTGCTGGTGTACACACCCACGTTGGTCACGAGCAGGTCGAGCAGGCCGTCGCCGTCATAGTCGAAAAACACCGCGCCGGAGGAGTGGCCGCTGTATCCCACGCCCGCCTGCGCGGTGATGTCGCGAAGCGTCCCATGCCCCAGGTTCTCGAACAGCCGATTCCCGTGACGCACGGTCGTGACGAACAGGTCGGGATCGCCGTCGTTGTCGATGTCGGCGAACGCACATCCCACCGCGATGTCGTCTTGCATGGTCAGCCCGGCCCGGGCGGTGATGTCCTCGAAGCGGCCGTTGCCCAGGTTCTTCCACAGCTCGCTGGTACCGAGCTGGGTCACGAAATAGAGATCGGGGAGTCCGTCGCCGTCGACGTCGGCGGCGCACAGTCCGCTGCCGTGGTCGTAGTGCGCAAGCTTGTAGCTCTTGCCGGCGTCGTCCACCACGCGATTCTCGAACGTGATGCCGCTCTCCTGCCGGCGATCGGTGAAGCGGAAGTCGTGCGGCACCGACGAACGCGCCGCCAGCTCGGCTTCCTGGCGAGCTCGCTCGGCCAGCCACGCCGGTGCTCGGGACGAGCGACACGAGGACAGGAGGAGCGCGAGTGCGACGAGGAGTGCAGCGCGGGTGGGTGAGTACATCCCGGGGACGAGCGTGAGCACGCCTTGGCTCCTAGTAGCGGCGGTCGGACTCGAACCGACGACCCGCGGATTATGATTCCGCTGCTCTAACCAGCTGAGCTACGCCGCCGTAAGTGCAGCAGAACAACCTAGCGTAGCACACGCGGC
>DATDFC010000160.1:0-15890 GCA_036522815.1 Gemmatimonadales bacterium
GCCCATGATCCATGGCAGCGGCAGATGGGCGGCGGTGGGCACCAGGTCCGCCAGGAAGCAGACACGCTCCCCCGCGCTCTCGACCAGGACCGACTGGTGAAACGGCACATGTCCGGGCGTGGCGAGGCAGCGGATCCCGGGGAGCGGCTCGGCGTCGCCCGATACGAGCGTGAACGACACGGGCTCGAAATTGGGCGCCAGATAGCTCGCCGCCGTGCGCTCGTTCGTGTGGCGCGCGAACTCGAGCTCCCCTCGCTGTACCACATAGGTGGCGCGTGGAAAGGAGACCCGAACGTCACCCCCTCCACCACCTCCACCGTCCTCCCCAACCTCCCGATAGGTATTGCCCCCCGCGTGATCGAAGTGCAGGTGGGTGTTGATCACCCAGCGCACGTCACCCGGCGCATGGCCCAGCTCCGCGAGGGCATCCTCCAGGCAGGTGCGCCCGTCCGTCCCCTCATTCGCGACCCCATAGATGTCCTTGAACTTCGCGTCCTCCTTGTTGCCGAGCCCGGTGTCGACGAGCACGAGGCCGTCGGCGTGCTCGATCAGCAGGCAGCGCAGCGCCAGGGTGATGCGGTTGCGCTCGTCGGCGGGGATGCGCCGCTGCCACAGCGGCTTGGGCACGACGCCGAACATGGCGCCGCCGTCGAGGCGCTGGTGGCCGGCCTCGAGGGCGTGGCAGGTGAGGCGGCCGACTTTGAAAGACGTGTGCATCAGAAAGGGATTTCGGATTGCGGATTGCGGATTGCGGATTCGAAGGGTGGGCGTCCAATCCGCAATCCGAAATTCGCAATCCGCAATTTGTGGCGCGACACATCGTGCAGCTCGCGGAGCTGCTCCAGCGTCTCCACGCCCCGCTCCGCCGCCCGGCCCAGCAGGGCGCGCAGGATGTAGGCCGTGGCGAGCGCGTCGCCGAAGGCGCGATGACGGGCCGGATTCTCGACACCGAAAAACGCCGCCACCTGGTCCAGCCGCCGATGGCGCAGCTCCGGCACCAGGCGGCGGGTCAGGCGGATGGTGCAGAGCGGCGCGCCCTGGGGCGCCGGCACACCCGCCGCCACGCACTCCCGCGCGAGCCAGCGCCAGTCGAAGCGGGCGTTGTGGGCCACGAAGATGGCGTCCTCGAGCACGCGGCCGAGACGCGGCGCCACGTCGGCGAAGCGCGGGCAGCCGGCCACCATCTGGTCGGTGATCCCGGTCAGGCGCACCACCGCGGCGGGAACGGGCGTGCCGGGATCGAGCAGGACGTCATAGGCGAGGTGGACGGCTCCGCCATCGAGCATCGCCACCGCGACTTCGAGCAGCTTCCCGGCCGGCGGTGCGCTCCCGGTCGCCTCCACGTCCACGACGGCGAAGCGGCAGCGATCGAGCGGGAGCGGCACCGCGCTACAGGTCATCCCGGCGCAACGGCAGCGTCATGCAGCGCGGACCGCCGCCCCCGCGGACCAGCTCGCTCCCCTCGATGGTGATCACGGCCCGCTCCCCGTCCCCCAGGGACTCCGCCCCGTCGAGCAGGTTCGCCGCCGAGATTGTCTTGAAGCCCGAGTGCTCGAGCTCGCGCAGGGTGGCCTCGTTGCGGGCGTAGGTGACCACCACGCCCGGCCGCACGGCGATGAAGTTGCAGGCCGAGGCCCACTGCTCCCGCTCCTGGAGGGAGCGATCGGACCCGCCGCAGAACACCGGCTCGAGCGGCTGATCCACCGCCTGCATGGCGGCGAAAAAGTTCGGCATCTCTTTCACGCCCTTCGATTTCTTGCGCCGGTGCAGCACCGCGAGCCGCTCCGGTCCGACGAAATGGGGCGGATAGATGCAGCACAGCTCGCGATCGAGCTGCGTGAAGATCATGTCCAGGTGGATCGCGGTGCGCTCGTTGGGGAGCACCACGACGATCACGTCCTTCACGCCGCAATGCTCGAACACCAGGTCGCATAGGTGGTCGAGGGCGGCGGGGCTGGAGCGCTCGCTGAAGCCGAGCAGCAGCAGATCAGGACGCAGCGGATGCACGTCCCCGCCCTCCAGCGTGTAGTTGTTGCGCTTTTCCTCGGAGCCGTCGTACAGAATGCCGGCGTTCTCGAGGCACGGGTGATAGCGGAACAGCGCCTTGACGAGCAGCTCCTCGGTCCAGCGGACGCCGTAGCGCATCGAGCCGATGATCGAGTGCTCCCCGATCACGATGCCCACGTCGCGCGTGAAGAACAGGTTGGGGAGCGGGGGGAGGGCGTAGCCCGTCTCGTTGAGCGCGCGCGCGATCGGTCCCGCCTCTTCCAGGGCGCCCTCGACCATGCGACCGACGAGCGCCTCGGGCGACAGGGTCGCGAGCTGCTTGGCGAGGGCGTCGGACGGTACTACCTCGAGCGCCCGCGTCACCAGGAATTCGCGCACGTCGGGACGGGCCACCAGCTCGGTGAGGAGCGTACCCACTTCGTAGACCTGGGCGAAGCGCTCCAGCACGGTGACGAAGCGCCGGTGCTCGCGCTGCGCGAGCTCCAGGTCGATGATGTCGTCGTACAGGTAGTCTTCCCGGCTGCCCGGGGTGACCGCGACCAGCTCGCGCCCGGGCGTGTGTACCAGGACGGCCCGCAGCGGACCGATTTCCGAGGTGACGTGGACGCGGGCCATGGGAGGAATCTAACGCGGAAGTCGGAAGGCGGAGCGCGGAACAGCGGGATGAGCGCAGCGCGGCAAGCGCCCTCCCGGTGCTGTTCCCCGTTCCGACTTCCGCGTTCCGCGTTTTGGACGACGGCTACTGTACGAAGTGCACCCAGCCGTTCTCGTCGGTGATCACGGCGGTGGTTCCGTCCTGGTTGAACGCGATCCGCCGCGGGAAGGCGCCCGACTCGGGGAGCTGGATGGTGTTCACGATGGTGAGCGAGGCGCGGTCGATGACCCGCACCAGACCCAAATCCATCACCCCCACGTAGAGCTGAGCGTCATCCGGGCTCAGCGCCACGCCGAACGCGCGCTGCCCGACCACAACGGTGTCCACGGGGGTGCCCGTCGCGATATCCACGACGCGGAGCACGCCTCCTTCGTCCGCCACGTACAGGAGGGTCCCGTCGTGCGAGAGGGCCATGCCCTGGAGCCGCGTGAACCCGGGCGAAATCGTAAAGGTGCGCACCACGGTGTTGGTCCTGGTGTCGATCTCCGCGACCGTGCCACTGCTGATCTGATCGGCATACAGGCGGATGCCGTCGGGATGCCTGACGAACTCCTGCAAGGCGAAGCCGTTGGTCAGTTGTCCCCCGAGGTTCAGCGTCGTCGTCACCTGTCCGGTCGCAGGATCAAACACATAGACGTTCTGATCGTTGCTCGAGACGTAGGCCGCGTTGTCCCTGAGCGAGATCACCTCGAACAGATTGCCATTGAGTCCACTCGGGCCGCCGCTCGCGTAGGTCTGGACCTGCGCATTCGTCGCCACGTCAATCCGGCCGAGCGTCGACGGGGAGCTCAGCTGATTCGTCACCCATGCCGTTTCTCCGTTCTGGTCGAACGCCACGCTGGTGGGAATGAAGCCCACGGGGATCGATGCGGTGAATCCGAACCCGGATGGGAGATCGACTCTCGCCACGCGCGACGCATCCAATTGCGTGATGTAGGCCACGTCTTTGAGCGAGATGGCAAGCCCGTACGGCCGACCGGCCAGTGGGGCGGAGAATTGGATCACGCCGGCGGGATGGGTCGGGGCTGGCTGGGTCGCGGTGAGCAGGCTGGGCCGCGTCGGGCTCGCGGCATCATCCACGCATCCCGCTCCCACCAGTGCGACGCATCCCACGCCCAGAGTCATGATGCGATTCATCTGACCCTCCTTGCTGTGGTGAACGAGCAATCGGCAAGACGGTATGACGAATGGGGCGTTGCGGCACGGCGGCATCCGGTGTGCCTGCAGCGACAAAGCGCCGCTGCATGCGGCAGCCGAACAGGGGAGGGCGAGACCGCGGCGGGCGGGCGACATCTGTGGTCCGCGCACGACGCGACGTTCAGCCTGAAACGGCCATCCTTATCGATTGGCCAGCGCGAAGCTCAGCGTCTCGAGCTCCAGCGCCATGTTCACCGACTTCACGACCACATCGGCGGGGACGCTGAGCTGCGCCGGCGCGAAGTTGAGGATCGCCTTGACGCCGGCGCGCACCAGCCGATCCACCACCTCCTGCGCCGCCTCCGCGGGCGTGACGACGATGGCGATGTCGGTCGGCTCGCGCGCGAGGTCGGCCTCGATATGGCGCACGTCGCGCACCACGAGGCCGTTCCAGCGGGAGCCGATCTTCTTGGGATCGCGATCGTAGATCGCGCCGACGTGGAAGCCGCGCTGCCGAAAGCCGGGATACTGAATCAGCGCCCCGCCGATGCGGCCGGCGCCCACCAGCACGACGCGGTAGGTGCGCCGCAAGCCCAGAATGTCGCGGATTTTGGCCGCGAGCTCGGGCACCGAGTAGCCGAGACCGCGCTTGCCGAACGAGCCGAAAAACGACAGGTCCTTGCGGACCTGGGCCGACGTCGTCCCGCCGCAGCGGGCCAGCTCGGCGGAGGAAATGGTGGACTGGCCTTGCGCGGCGAACTGCTCGAGGAACCGCAGGTACAGCGAGAGCCGCCGCACCGTGCTCTCGGAAATCTTCCGCATATTGTGAATAATTTCACAATCGCGCACTCCAACGCAAGAGCCGCGCGAACTCGGAAGGCGCCAGCGTTTCGGGGCGCGCCGCCACCGTGAGCCCGAGCTCGTTCAGCCCCGCCTGCACCACCGCCGCCGGTCGCCCCGTCGCCGCCATCACCACATTGCGCAGCTGCTTGCGCCGCCGGGTGAAGCACGCCGTGACGAACGCACGGAACGCCGCCAGCTCCGCCGGCGCCACCACCGGCTGGGCGAGCGGCGTGAGCCGCACCAGCGCGCTGTCCACTCGCGGCCGCGGGTGGAACGCGCCGGCCCGCACCGCGAACAGGCGCTCCACGCGACACACCGCCTGCACCCCGACCGACAGGGCGCCGTACGGCTTCGACCCCGGCGCCGCCGCGATGCGCGCGGCGACCTCGGCCTGCACGAGAAACACGATGCGCTCGGGGAGCGGCGGGGTGAGGGCCTTGTCGAGGAGCGGAGAAGTGATGGCGTAGGGGATGTTGCCGACGATCTTGAAACGCGGAACGCGGAACGCGGAACGCGGAACAACAAGATCATGCCAATCGACCCGGAGTGCGTCTCCATGCACGAGAGTGAGTCGGTCTGTTCCGCATTCCGCGTTCCGCGTTCCGACTTCGGCAGCCAGCCGCCGATCCTTCTCTATGGCAATCACCGATCGCACGCGGGGGCACAGGACCGCAGTGAGGGTTCCAGTTCCCGCCCCGATCTCGAGCACGACGTCGTCGGGCGCCGGGTCGAGCGCGTCGACGATTTTCTCGAGAATGGAGCGATCGGTGAGGAAGTGCTGGCCGAGCCGTTTGTCGGGGATCACGCCTTGAGGATCACCACGGTGCGGTCGTCGGTGGGCGCGGCACCGCCGGTGAACCCGGCCAGGTCGGCGTGCACCGACTCCAGGATCTCGAGCGCGGGGTGGTCCCGCAGCCGCGCGACGTGGCCGAGCACCCGCTCTTCCCCGAACCGCTCGCCCCGCCCGCCCAGTGCCTCGGTCACGCCGTCGGTGAAGAGGCACAGGATGGCGTCCTTGCGGGTCCACGGCTGAGTCGTGTCGGCGCCCGGGGCGGTGGCGAGGCCGAGCGGGGGCCGCGTGGCGTCGAGCCGGGTGGCCTCCCCGGTGCGGGCAGACACGAGAAATGCGTGGGGATGGCCCGCGTTGGCGAAGGTGATGCGCCCGGCCTTCGGGTCCACCACGGCGTAGAACACGGTGAGGAACATCTCCGTGTTGGCGAGCTCTTCGGTGAGCGACTCCTCCAGCCGTCGCAGCACTTCGGTGGGCGTCTCCGCCGCTTCGGCGTGGATGCCCGACGCGGCCATCACGAGCGCCATGATCAGCGCGGCGCTGAAGCCGTGGCTCGTCACGTCGCCGATCATGACGCCGATCCGGCCGGCGCGCAGGTTCAGCAGGTTGTAGAAGTCGCCGCCGACCGAGTCCGCCTGGCGGCAGCGGGCCGCCACGTCCACGCGCGCCGCGAGCACGAGGGGCGACGGCAAGAGCTTCAGCTGCAGGTCGCGCGCCAGCTCCAGCTCGCGGCGCACGCGCTGTTGCCCCAGGTCCTTCGCGACCAGGCGCGCGTTCTCGATGGCGGCGCCGATCTGGTTCGCGATCGCGGCGACGAGCTTGCGATCGCCCGCCGTGAACGCATCCTCGCCCACCCGATCCGTCAGGTTGATCACCCCGATCGGCTTGCCGCGCGCCCCGGGCGCCGCGTACAGCACGGGCACCGACAGGAACGCCTGGCCGCGGTAGTTGCGGCCCTCGGAGCAGCCGGGATTGACGGCCTTGGGATCGGTGGGGTCGTAGCTCACGATGCGCATCTCGCGGAACACCCGGGCCGCCACCGAGCACAGATCGTCGACCTCGATCGGCTCGGCGTCGCCCGGCTCCATGCCGCGCGCGGCCACGATGCGCAGCAGGTGCGCCTCGGGGTCGTGCACCAGCAGCGTGGCGCGACGCGCCCCCACCACCGCGGACACCTCGCGCAGAATCCGCTCCGCCGCCTCATCGAGCCGGATCGTGTGACCGAGGATCTCGCTGATCGTGTAGATCAGATCGATCTCTTCGTACCGGTCCGACAGCTCGGCCGCGACCTGGGCGGCGTCGCGCTCGGCGGACAGCACGGCGCCGATGATCTGGGCCAGCTCCTTCCCCGGGCTTGCGCCCGGGGTCGGTGGGTTCCCCTGTGTCCCGTTGGCTATCTCGAGCCACACGCCGTCCATCCCGGGGATGGGCTCGAGCGAGGCCGAATCGCGCGGCGGCTCGCCCGCAGCGGTGCGTACACGCAGGCGCGCCCCGGCGAGCCGCTCGAGCACCGGCAACAGCCGCTCGAGACGCTCCCCGGTCAGCCCGCCCGCAGCGTCAGACACACCGAATTCCCCTTCTCGTTGAACGCCACGTGGTCCACCAGGCGCTTCAGCACGAACAACCCGCGCCCGTCTTCCAGCGCCAGGCGCTCGGGGAGCGTGGGGTCCGGCACCGAGTCCGGGTCGAATCCGTCACCCTCGTCGGTCACGTGCAGGTGGACGACGTCGTGTCCGACCTGGACCAGCACGCGCACGACGCGGGAGGGGTCGTGGTGGTTGCCGTACGCGATGGCGTTGGCGAGGGCTTCGGCGAGGGCGGTGCGGAAATTGAAGCGGATGCGGCGCGGCGAGAGCGGCCCGGAGGGGAGCCGTCCCACGATGAGCTCGACCGCCGGACCGACGTACTGCAGGTCGCTCGGCACATCGAGCGACAGCTCGGTTTCGGTCTCTCCTCCCGCCGCGCGCCGGCGGACATCGAGGTGCAGCGGCGTGGTCACGGCTAGAAAGCGGCGAGCGCCTCCTCGGACGTCTTGGTAATGGCGAACAGGGTGTCCAGCTTAGTCAGCTCGAACAGGGTCTGCAGGTCCTCGTTCAGGCCGCACAGCCGCAGATCCCCGCCCTGTTCCCTGATCTTCTTCGAGAGCGACACGAGCACGCCGAGGCCGGAGGAGTCGATGTAGCCGGTCTTGGTGAAGTCGACCACGAACTTGCGGCCGCCGCCCTCCAGGGAGTCGAGCACCTTCTGCTTCAGCTCCTGGCGATTGCCGACGATCAGCTGGCCGTCGACACCGACGACGACGACGCCGTGCTTGTCTTTGCGCAACGTAAAGCTCATGGCTGCTCCCCGGCTTGAAGGACGGCGACCGCGACCGTGTCCACAATATCGTCGGCGGTGGCGCCGCGCGACAGGTCGGCGATGGGGCGCGCCAATCCCTGCAGGATCGGTCCGATCGCCTCCCACCCGCCCAACCGCTGGACCAGTTTGTAGCCGATGTTCCCGCTGTCAAGATCGGGGAACACGAGCACGTTGGCGCGGCCCGCCACCGCGGAGCCCGGTGCCTTGCGCGCCGCGACGTCCTGCGCGATGGCCGCGTCGGTCTGCAGCTCACCGTCGAACGCGAAGTCGGGGCGCCGGGCGGCCAGCAGCTCGAGCGCCCTGCGCACCCGCTCCACCCGCGGGCCCGCGGCGCTCCCCTTGGTGCTGTACGAGAGGAACGCCACCACCGGCTCGTCGCCCACGATGCGACGGCGATCGCGCGCAGCCGCGAGGGCCGCCTCGGCGAGCTGCTCCGGGGTCGGCTCGGGGACCACCGCGCAGTCGGTGAACGTGAGCACCGCTGCGTCTTTGACCATGTAGAACGCTCCGCTCACGGTGGTGATCCCGGGCGCCATCCCGACCGTCCAGAGCGCCGCGCGGATCGTGTCGCCGCTCGGAAAGGTGGCGCCTCCGACCATCACGTCGGCGCGGCCCAGCGCCACGAGCGCGGCGCCGTAGGTGAGGGGATGCGCCAGAGCGGCGGCGGCGGCCGCGTCGTCGGGAAACTTGCTCGGGTGACGATCGCGCAGCAAGCGCAGCATCTCGGGGAGCGGGGAGCGGGGAGCGGTCCCCTCCAGCAGCTCGACCGACCCCAATCCCGACCCCTCGATCCGCGCGGCGGCGGCGCGCACGCGGCCGTCTGCGCCCTCGGGCAGCACGATGCGGCGGCGCGTGCGGCGGGCCCGCTCGTGCAGCGCGTCGCGGAATGTCACTTCGCGAACTTTTGCTTGAGCGCCTGACCCACTGCGGGGTGAACCAGCTGCGACACATCGCCTCCGAAGCGGGCCACCTCGCGCACCAGGCTGGAGCTCAGGTAGGTGAGGTCGAAGGCGGGCACCAGGAACACGGTTTCGACCCCGGGGGCGAGATTGCGGTTCATGAGCGCCATCTGGAACTCGTACTCGAAGTCGCTCACCGCCCGCAGCCCGCGCACGATCAGAGTAGCGCCGGCGGCGCGCACGAAGTCGGCCAGCAGCCCCTCGAACGACCGGACTTCGACGCGGGGATCCGCCGCGGCCTGCTGGATCAGCCTGACGCGCTGCTCCAGCGTGAACAGCGGCTGCTTCGCGACGTTGACGGCGACCGCGACGATCACGCGGTCGGCGAAGGTCAGGGCGCGCCGGATCAGATCCTCGTGCCCCCGCGTGATCGGGTCGAACGAGCCGGGGTAGACGGCGATGCGCGTCACGGGGCGTAAATGAAGGTGACGGCCGTGTCGCCGTAGCGGCGCGTGTCGTCGCCCGGGATGGGCTGGTCCGCCGGGTGTTCGATCGAAAAGATGCGGGCGAAGGCGGTAAGGCGAAACAGAGCCACCAACCGGGCGGCCTCCTGACCGGCGTATGGGGGATCGGCGAACGCTACGTCGTACTGGCCCGGGTGCAGACGCTCGGCGAAGCGGAGCGCGTCGGCGCGGTGAATCGCGGCGCGGTCGTCCACCTTGAGCGTCTTCACGTTGGCCTTGAGCGTGGCGAGGGCAAACCGGTGCAGCTCCACGAAGTCCGCGCTCACGGCCCCGCGCGACAGCGCTTCGAACCCGAGCGCCCCCGAGCCCGCGAACAGGTCGAGCACGCGTGCGCCGCGGATCGAGCGCTGCAGGATCGAGAACCACGCCTCCCGCACGCGGTCCGCGGTCGGCCGCACGGTATCGCCCGCGGGCGTTTTTAGACGACGGCCTTTGAACTCGCCGGCGATGATCCGCACCATGCCCTGCCCTTCCACCCCCTTCCAATTGCGGATTGTGGATTGCGGATTGCGCCGACGAGTTTCCATTGCCAATCCGCAATCCGCAATTCGCAATCCGCAATCGTCATACGCTCGGCGCCATCGCCGCTACCCGCGCCTGCAGCGTCGCGCGCCCCTGCCACTCGTCGCGCTCCAGCCGGAACGCCACGTCCAGCCGCTCGGCGAGCCACTGATCGGGAATCGCGTCCGCCCACTGGAACGCGATGGCCGGCAGCGCACCCGACTCGTCGTCCAGCGTGAAGCGCAGGTGGTTCGTGCCGACCCGGCGCGCGCCCACGGCCCGGGCGCCGCGCACCCCGAACACGGGCGCCGGATTGCCGGCGCCGCATGGCTCGAGATAGCGGATCAGCTTCTCCAGCTCGTCGCTCACGAGGCCCAGTGGCAGCTCCAGGTCCACCCGCTGCGCCGGCACCAGGTCGTCGGGGCGCAGAAGCTCGCCTGCGACGTCGAGAAACGCAACACGAAACGCCTCGTAGCGCTCCCGCCGGATGGTGAGGCCCGCCGCCATGGTGTGCCCGCCGTATTTCTCGAGATGGGACGCCACCCGCTGCAGCGCGGCGTGGAGGTCGAAGCCCGCGATGCTCCGCCCCGAGCCGCGTCCCGTGCTGCCGCCCTCGTCCCACGCGATGAGAAACGTGGGCCGCCCGTAGCGCTCCACCAGCCGCGACGCGACGATCCCGATCACGCCGGCGTGCCACGCGTCCGCCGCGAGCACCAGCGCCCGGTCGTCCGGCCGCAGCACGCGCTCGGCCAGCTCGACCGCCTCGTCCAGGATGCGCTGGTCCAGCTCCTGGCGCCGCGCGTTGAGCGTCTCGAGCTCCCGCGCGATGGCGGCCGCCTCGGTGGGATCGTCGGAGAGCAGCAGCCGCAGCCCCAGGTTTGCGTCGGCGATGCGGCCGGCGGCGTTGAGCCGCGGCGCCAGGATGAACCCCACGTGGCCGGATTTGATCGGCTTCCCCGCCAGGCCCGCCGCGTCGATCAGCGCGCGCACACCGGTCCAGCGCGAGTCGGCCAGCATCTTGAGCCCGTGGCGCACGAGGATGCGGTTCTCGCCGGTGAGGGGGACGACATCCGCCACGGTCGCCAGGGCCACGAGGTCGAGAAAATGGAGCGGCAGGTTGGGCGACACGCCGAGCGCGGGCACGAGCGCCTGCGCCAGCTTGAACGCCACACCGGTGCCGCAGAGGTGCTTGTCCTCCGAGGCGCAGTCGGCCCGGCGCGGGTCGAGCACCGCCGTGGCGGGCGGGAGCACGTCGCCGGGGAGGTGGTGATCGGTCACGATCACGTCGATGCCCGCCGCCCGGGCGGCGCCGACGGTCTCGACGGCGGTGATGCCGCAGTCGCACGTGATGACGAGCCGCGCGCCCACGCGCTGGGCTTCCGCGAGCCCCGCCGGCCCGAAATCGTAGCCGTCGCGCAGCCGGTGCGGCACGAACGCGCGCACGTTGCCGCCCACACTCGCCAGCACGCGGGTGAGCAGCGCCGCGCCGCATTGCCCGTCCACGTCGTAATCCCCGTGCACCAGGATCGGCGCGCGCGCCCGCACCGCTGCCACGATCACGTCCACCGCGCGCGGCATGTCGGCCCAGGCGAGCGGATCGGACAGCCGCTCGAGCTCGGGGCGGAGAAACGCCTTGGCCAGGTGCGGCGCCGCGAGGCCGCGCTGCACCAGGATCGCGGCCAGGGGCTCGGGAATGTGGAGGTCGGCGGCGAGCGTCGTCGTGAGACCCGGGTCGGGCGGCGCCGCGACCGTCCAGCGGGCGGGGATCATTCCCGCGCGTACAGCAGCACGCCGCAGGCCTCGCAGCCTTCGATCGACGCGCCGCGCTGGATCAACGCGCGCCGCTGGGTGGGGACGGCCGTGAAGCAGTGACCGCAGGCGTCGGCGTGCAGCGGATAGAGCGCGAGCGGCGCCTTGCCGCGGCGGATGCGCTCGTAGCGCGACAGCAGACCGCCCCCGACCCGGGTCGCGGCGCGCTCGCGCTCCGCCACCGCCTGTTCGCGCTGCGCCGCGATGGCGTCGCGCCTGCCCGCGAGCGCTTCGCGCAGGGGCGCCTGCTGCGCCCGCACCTCCTGCAGCGCCTTCTCGGCCTCCGCCGCCTTGCGCTCCGCCTCCGTCACGGCGTCGCCCGAGCGCATGAACTCGGCTTCTTCTTTGGCGAGCACCGAGCGGGCGAGATCCAGCTCCGCCATGAGGGTCGAGGCTTCCTTGGCGCCCCGCACCCACTCGAGCCGTTGGCGCCGCTGCTCCTGCATCGTGCGATAGTTGGCGATCTTGCCTTCGAGCTCGTCGCGCCGATCGATCGCGGCCTGAATCGCCGCCTGGGCGCCGGCGAGCGCCCGCTCGGCCGCCGCCTGCGCCTCGTCCAGGGCCTGGAGCTCCGGGGCGAGGGCCGCCAGGCTCTCGTCCGTCGCCGTGACCACCTGATCCTTCTCCTGCAGCGCCAACAACGCTTCAAGTTCCGGGTGCACCTCTCCTCCTCGCAGCGATTTTGTAACGCGGGTAACGTTTGCGGAGCTCGTCGAACACCCGTCGCTTCTCCGCAATCAGGGACGCCTGGCGCTCGGGACTCTCGAACGGCAATTGCTCGTCGAGCTGCTGCATCTGCCGCTCCAGTCGCCGTGCTTCCATCCAGCTCACCGCCAGTTCATACATCTCGTTGGGATCGCGCCCGCCGAGGCCCTCTTCCTTCAGCTGCTCGTAGATGCGCGCCGACGTGTCGTCCAGGGCGAGCACCGCATCGTCCGCTATGGCTTCGAACACGGCGCGATAAGGGAGAAACTCGAGCTCCTCGGCGTCCACGGACTCGACCACGCGAGCCTTCCACGGCTCGCCCTCGAGCAGCAGGAGGAGGAGGGCTTTCTCAGCACTGGACGGGAGGGCGGTCTGGCGGTCGGGCGGACTGCCGGACGGAGGTTTCACCTGACCGCCCGGCCGCCCATCCGCCTGACCGCCCGCCTCCCGCTCCAGCACATCCTTCCGCACTCCCGCCGCCTCAGCCGCACGCGAGATGTACAGCTCCCGCGTAATCGGATCTTTCGCCGCGCGGATCGTGGGGAGCAGCCGGTCGAGCGCCCGGCGCCGCCCGGGGAGGCTCGTGAAGAAGGCCTTGTGGTCGAGGATCTGGATCTTCCGCTCCAGCGGATCGACGGCGTCCTTGAGGATGGCTTCGAGGCCCGGAGCGCCCTGTTTCTGGACGAGGGTATCCGGATCCTCCCCCGGGGGGAGCGTAGCGACGCTCACGCGCAGGCCCTGACGCAGCAGCTCGTCGCCGGCGCGGAAGGTGGCGCGCAGGCCGGCGTCGTCCGAGTCGTACAACAACGTCACGTGCGGCGCGTGACGCTGGAGCAGCTGGGCCTGCTCGGGCGTGAGGCCGGTGCCGAGCGGGGCCACGACCTCTTCGATGCCGGCCAGCGACAGGCGCAGCACGTCGAAATACCCTTCCACCAGGATGGCGCGCTCCGCCTTGCGCATCGCGTGCTTCGCGACGTGCAGGTTGTAGAGCAGCTTGCCCTTGTGGAACACGGGCGAGTCGGGCGAGTTGAGATACTTGGGATCTCCTTCGCCGAGGATGCGACCCCCGAACGCGACCACACGCGCGCGCAGGTCGTGGATCGGAAACAGCAGGCGACCGCGGAACCGGGGCAGCAGCGTCCCGTCCTCTCGTTTAACGAGGAGCCCCGCCTCGAGCAACACCTCCTCACGCACGCCCAATCCTTTCATTGCGTCGAGGAACGCCTTGCTCCTGGGCGCGAAGCCCAGCCCCAGCGGCAGCACGGCCTCGAGTTCGAGGTGTCGGGAGGCGAGGTAATCCCGGGCCACCTGGGCCTCGGGGCTCTCGCGCAACTGGCGCGCGAACCAGTCGGCGGCCGCGGCCACGGCGCTGTACAGCGGCTCGCGCGGGTCCGGCCCGATGGGCCCCCGCTCCGGAATGGCGATGCCGACGCGGCGCGCGACCTCGCGCACCGCGCTGGGATAGTCCATGCCGAGCTTCTTCATGAAGAAGGTGAAGACGTCGCCGCCCTCGTGACACACGAAGCAGTAGTACATCCCCTTCTTCGGGATGACGGCGAAGTTGCGGTGGGTGCCGCCGTGAAACGGGCACGCGGCGCGAAAGTCCGCCCCGGTGCGCTTGAGCTCCACGTGCTCGCCGATGATCCCCACGATGTCGGCCGCTTCCCGGACCTGCTCGATCACGTCGTCGGGAATGAGACTCACGCCGTGAACTCCACGATCGTGACCCCGTGCCCGCCCTGGTTCGGCGGCGCGAAGCCGAACCGCGCCACCCGGGTGTCGGCGGACAGGATATCGTGCACCAGCTGGCGCAGCGCGCCGGTGCCTTTGCCGTGGATGACGCGCAGATACGGGAGGTCGGCGAGGACGGCGTCGTCGAGCGCCTTCACGAGTCTGGCCTCGGCTTCGTCCGCCCGCAGGCCGCGCAGGGAGATCTCGCTCGTCGCAGTGGCCGTCGCCGGCAGACGCTCCCCTCCACGTGCCGGCCGCGCCGGGCTCGGCGGCCGTCGCGGGGCACCCGGCGGCTCTTGCCGACGGCGCTTCAGGTCTTCCAGCGACAGCCACTTTTCCCCTTTCCCCTTTTCTGTTTCCCCGGGTTCAGTCTCTTCGAGCGCTTGCTCGAGCAGCTTGCGCGCCTCGCGCGCCGTCGCCTCGTCCACCGCCGCCCGCGCCCGGCCCAGCGCCTCTTCGACCTTCTTGCGCGCCTCGAGCAGGTAGGCTCGGGTCTGGTCGCGGGCGGCTTGCTCCAGGCCCCGGGCCCGAGCCGTCACCTCCCGCTCCCGCCCGGCCACTTCCTCGCCGCGGGCGTCGACGCGCGCGGCGTCGTCCCGCACGCGTTGCTCGCCGGCCGCGAGCTCCCGCTCCCGGGCCTCGAGCTCGCGTGCCCGGGCTTCGACGGTCGCGAGCAGCGCATCGAGCGTGCGCTCGCGGTCGGGCACAGCGCGCTCGGCGATGTCCAGCACCTCGCCCGCGATCCCCAGGCGCCGGGCGATGGCGAGCCCGTAGGAGCGCCCCGGGACGCCCTTGAGCAGCCGGAACGTGGGCGTCAGCGTCTCGGCGTCGAATTGCAGCGAGGCGTTCACGATCCCCACCGTTTCCGCGGCGAGCTGCTTCAACGCTCCCAGGTGCGTGGTCGCGAGGGTGACGGCGCGACGGCGGGTGAGCGTCTTGAGGACGGCGGCCGCGAGCGCGGCGCCTTCCGCCGGATCGGTGCCGCTTCCGATCTCGTCCAGCAGGACGAGCGAACCGGATCCGGCGCGCTCCAGAATGTCGCGCAGCACCGCGACGTGGGCGGAAAAGGTAGAGAGGCTGGCGGCGATGGACTGGCGATCGCCGATGTCCGCGAACACACCGTCGAACACCGGCAGCGTCGAGCGCGGCCCGATGGGCGGAACGATGCCGCTCTGCGCCATGAGGCAGAGCAATCCCACGGCCTTGATCAGCACCGTCTTGCCGCCGGTGTTCGGGCCGGAGACGAGCACGGTGCATTCGTCGGGGGCGAGCACGAGATCGAAGGGGACAACCGTCGTTCCCCCTCTCCACGTCGTGGAGAGGGGGTCAGGGGGTGAGGCGAGCAATGGGTGACGACCCGCATGGATCTCGAGCGGCCCGGCACCGACCGCGGGGGCGAAGCCGTTGACCAGCACCGCGTAGCGGGCGCGGGCGCACAGGTCGTCGAACGCGATGCACATCTCCCACGCGGCGGCGATCGTCTCGCGCACGGGGCGCAGCAGCTGGGTGAGCTCCCGCAGTACCTGCAGCACCTCCCGCTGCTCCTCCGCCTCGTGCTCGCGCAGCGCATTGCCGAGCGCGATCGCCTCCGGCGGCTCCACGAACATGGTGGACCCCGTGGCCGATTCGTCGTGCACGATGCCGCCGACTTTTGCCCACGCCGTGCCGCGCACCGGGATGACGTAGCGTCCGCCCCGCACCGTGACGGCGGCATCGGGGGCGCGCTCCGACTGATCGAGCGCGCCGAGGATCGTCTCGAGCCGCTGCACCAGCCGCTGGCGCGCCTCGCGCACGGCGCGGCGGGCGCGGGCAACGCCGTGTGACGCGCCGTCGAGCACCTGCCCTTCGGGGTCGAGGGATTGGGCGAGCCGCGTCTCGAGCTGTTTCGCGGGTGGGGCGGCGCGCAGCGCCGCGGTGCGCGGGGCATGGGC
>DATDFC010000161.1:0-4318 GCA_036522815.1 Gemmatimonadales bacterium
GTCGGCCAGCGATCTGCTGCAGCAGGGCGTCCGCGCCTATCAAAAGCTCGAGTACGATGCCGCGGTGGCGCTGTTGCGCGAGAGCCTGCTGCGCCGGGAGCCCAGCGCGCTTCCCGACTCGCAACGAGCGCGGGCCCTGTCATATCTCGCGGCCACCGAGCTGTTCCAGCAGCAGCGCGATTCCGCCGCGGCGGCCTTTCGGGCATTAGTGCGGCTCGATCCGCGCTACCGGCCGGACGAGCTCATTTTCCCACCGCAGGTCACCAACCTGTACGAGGAAGTGCGTCGCTCGACCAAGGTCCTGAGCGTGCAGGTCCCGCCCGTCACCGAGCTGCACGCGCGCCTCGAGTGGTTCACCGCGCGTCTGGTCACGACGTCGGTGCAGTCGGTGACGGCGACGCTGGCGCGTGACGACGGGACGCCGGTGCGCACGCTGTACGACGGACCGGTTGCCGACAGTCTCGCGGTGAAATGGGACGGTCTCACGGCGGCCGGAACGCTCCCAGAGGACGGCCGGTACGTGCTGCATGTGGCCCCGCGCCCGTCGCTCGACGACGGGCCGCGTCCGCTCCAGGTCACGCTCGACATCACGCAGGTGCCGCCCGATACGCTCCCCTGGCCGGCGGCGCCGACCTCCCCCGCCCTCCTGCCGGAGCGGACGTCGGCGACGCCGGCGCTGGGCTCGCTGGCCGCGGGAGCCGTCGCGGGCGGCGCCGTGGTGGCGCTCCCCGCGCTGTTCGGCCGCAGCGGCGAGGCCACGGGGGCCCGGTTCGCCGTGGCCGCCGCCGTCAGCATCGCCGGGCTGGTGGGATTCTTCGCACACCAACCGCGGCCGATCGAGGCCAACATTCGCGCCAACGCGCCGGCGCGCGCGGAGTGGCAGCGACGCGTCGACGCCGTGAAAACCGAGAACGCCAAGCGCCGCGGGGCGGCGCACCTGCTGATTCGGGCCGGGCCGGTAACGGTCGCCGAGCGGGCGCCGTGAGGACACTGGCCGCGACGTGCGCGCTCCTGCTGGCGGCGACCGCGGCGCCCGCGCAGCGCCGCCCCAGCATCGGCCTGCGAGGGGATGCGTTCATGATGTGGGTGCACAGCGACACGGGCGTCACGCGCGCGTCGTTGCGCGGTCCCGGGTTCGGCGCCGAGGGGCGGATCGCCGTCAACGGCTGGTTGTTCGGCCTGGGACTGCTGGAAGGCCAGCTCAAGCCCGCGGGCAGCACGAGCACGGCGCCGCAGCTCGACCTCGTGCAGGGAACCGTGTTCGTGGGCGGGCGGCTCTTGCCCTGGCTCGAGATGACCGCCGGGCCCGTGGTGCGGGCGTACGTGACGGATTCGACCACGGAGCGCTGGGTGTACTGGCAGGCGCGCGCGCGGGTCGACGCGCCCATCGTGGTGGGGCAGCTGGGGACCTATCTCGAGGTGTGGCGCGCCCTCGCCACGCAGGTGAACCTGCCCACCGGGGCCGGCCGGATCCAGGGGGGCGAAGCGGGCGTCGTGTTCCAGCCGCCGCGGCAACGTGTCTGGCTGCGCCTCTCCTACCGGTTGGACGACGCGCTGCTCGGGGGGCCTGGGGGGAACGAAACGATGGAAGCGATCACGCTCTCCGGCGGTATCACCATGCCCTGACGGGCGTCAGGGCGGCGGCACCAGGCGGTACAACAGCTCTCCCTTCCGAATCATGCCGAACTGCTCCCGCGCCGCGCGCTCCTGAGCGGCGGGGTCGTCCTCGAGGGCGCGCGCCAGACGCTGCAACGAGTCGAGCTCCAGCTCGAGAGCGCGCACGCTGCGGCGCTCCTCGGTCCGCTGGCGTCGCAGCGTGAGCCAGTCGAGCGTGCTGTACTCTCCGGCCTGGAAGGCGAGTCCGGCGAGCACGAGCCCGGCGCCCAGGCCGATCAGACGCGTCCGGGTCACAGGCCGTACAGGTGGCGGCCGGGATAGTAGGCCGCGTCCCCCAGGTCCTCGGCGATCCGCAGCAGCTGGTTGTACTTGGCGACGCGGTCCGAGCGCGAGGCGCTGCCCGTCTTGATCTGACCCACGCCGGTCGCGACCGCGAGATCCGCGATGAACGTGTCTTCCGTCTCGCCGGAGCGGTGCGAGATCACGGCGCCGTAGCCGTTGGAGCGCGCGTGCTCGATGCACTGCAGCGTCTCGGTGAGGGTCCCGATTTGGTTCAGCTTGATGAGGATGGCATTCGCCACCCCTTCCTCGATGCCGCGGTCGAGCCGCTCGACGTTGGTGCAGAACAGGTCGTCGCCCACGAGCTGTACGCGCGCCGAGAGCGCCTCCGTGAGCTTCGCCCACCCCGTCCAGTCGTCCTCCGCCAGGCCGTCTTCGATCGAGACGATCGGGTACCGGTCGATCCAGCTCTTGTAGAGCGCGATCATATCGTCCGACGATTTCGACCCTGCCCCGCTCTTCTTGAACACGTAGGCGCCGTCCTGATACAGCTCGGAGGCGGCCGGATCGAGCGCGATGGCCACGTCCTTCCCGGGCTCGAAGCCCGCGCCTTCGATGCCGGCGATCACCGCCTCGAGCGCGGCCTCGTCGCTCGGGAGATTGGGTGCGAAGCCGCCTTCGTCTCCCACGGCGGTCGAGAGATTGCGCTTGGCCAGCACCTTCTTGAGTCCGTGGAACACCTCGACCCCGGTGCGCAGGCCGTCGCTGAACGACTCCGCGCCGATCGGGACGATCATGAACTCCTGGAAGTCGACGTTGTTGGCGGCATGCGCCCCGCCGTTGAGGATGTTCATCATCGGCACGGGGAGCACGTTGCGCACCGGCCCGCCGAGATAGCGGTACAGCGTGAGCCCGGCATCTTGGGCCGCCGCCCGCGCCACGGCCATCGAGACGGACAGGACGGCGTTGGCGCCGAGGTGGCTCTTGTTGGGCGTGCCGTCGAGATCGAGCATCGCGTAATCGACCACGATCTGATCTTCCGCCGACATGCCCTCGAGCCGGGGCGCGATGACTTCGTTGACGTTCTTCACCGCCTCGAGCACGCCCTTCCCGCCGAACCGCTTCTGATCGCCGTCGCGCAGCTCGACCGCCTCGTGCTCTCCCGTGGAGGCCCCGCTCGGCACCGCGGCCCGGCCGGCGGCGCCGCTCGACAGCGTCACATCCGCCTCGATGGTCGGGTTGCCCCGGCTGTCGAGGATCTCGCGTGCGTGCACCGAAATGATCGTGCTCATGATGGCCCGTACCCTAGCGGTCGGAGCCGTCCGCGTCAACGCGCGCCTTGAGGCGAACCACCGCCGCGCGCACGCGGTCGCGCAGCTCCTGGCGTCGCTCCAGCGTCAGGTCGACCGTGGAGATCGGCTCCCCGATCGCGATGCGGATCGGCCGGGGCCGCAGGAAAAAACGTCCCTTGGGCATGATGGTGAACGTGTCGCGTACGTAGACGGGCACGACCGGAACGCGCGCCGCGATCGCGAGGCCGAACGGGGCATTCTTGAACGGCAGCAGCTCCCCGGTGCGGCTGCGCGTGCCTTCGGGGAACACCACAGCGGAAATGCCGCTGCCGATCACCGCCGCCGCCCGCTGGTACGCTTCGATCGCCCGCGCGGGGTGCGCCCGGTCGATCATGATGTGGCCCGCGGTGACCATGGCGCGGCCCAGCAGCGGGATGCGCGCCAGCTCCTGCTTCGCCACGAACCGGACCGAGCCGGGGAGGGTGGCCGCCAGCGCCCAGATGTCGAACATCGACGAGTGGTTCGACGCGTACACGACGGGACCGGCCGGCACGTGCTCGAGCCCTACCACCCGCACCGGCGTGCCGGCCGCGCGCAGCAGGTCGCGCGACCAGTCGTTCGTGCCCCAGTCGTAGACTCCGCCGGGCCGGCGCTTCACGCCCACCAGCGCGGCCACGATCACCCCCGTGGCGTGAATCGCGCTCGAGATCACGAGGACCAGGGCGAACCAGGCGGTGCGGATCATCGGCCGCGAAAGTGGTCGAACCCGGCCGGGGCGTTCGTGGGTCGCCCATGATCCGTCATCCCTATGCCCCGACCCGCCACGCAGCGACCGATGCGGGTGAGCCGCAGACCGGTCGCGCGCCGGAACGCCCGGGCGTCGCGCTCGCCAAACCGGGGAGACAGCGCGACGAGCAGCTCGTACTCCTCTCCGCTCCGGACGGCGGCGCGCGGCGTCACACCGGGCCAGCACGGCATCCCCTCCAGCTCGATCTCGATCCGGACGCCCGACGCCGCGGCGATGTGCCCCGCGTCCGCCGCGAGTCCGTCCGAGACGTCGATCATCGCGTGCGCGCCGCGGCGTGCGAGCCAGAGCCCGGCGGCGATGCGCGGCGCGGGGCGGGCGAAGC
>DATDFC010000162.1:0-6650 GCA_036522815.1 Gemmatimonadales bacterium
GGGACGGTCACCTGGACCTGGAACGACGGCGCGATTGGGCACAACGTCACGTTCACGAGTGGTCCCGCGCGGCCGCCCGATGCCGCCACCAGGGACAGTGGCACGTATGCGCTCCCGCTCACGACGGTCGGGACCTACGGCTATCATTGCACGATTCACGCGACGATGACGGGGTCGGTGATCGTGGTGCACTGAGATGGGATCGAAGGCTCGCCACGATTATTCCCACTCTAAAGAGTGGGCCCGGTGAACCACTGCGCCTGAGGCGCAGTGCCCTGTCGGGCCCACGCTTCAGCGTGGGAACGGAACACTGGGCCGTGGGGCTGTACTGCGCTACGTCGCGGCGATCTTCCCTATCGGCAACTTTCTCACTCTCTTCCCCGTCGCCGCGAAGATCGCGTTGCACACCGCGGGTGCGATCGGCGGCACGCCGGGCTCGCCGGTGCCCCCGATCGGATCGCTGCTGGGCACGATGTGTACGTCAACTCGCGGTGCTTCGGGCAGGCGCGCCACGCGATAGCTGTCGAAATTCCCCTGCACGACGCGGCCGGCATCGAGCGTGATTTCGCCGTACAGCGCGGCGCTCAACCCGAACACGACGCCTCCCTGGATCTGAGCCTCGATCTGACCGACGTTGACGGGCTGGCCGCAATCCACCGCGCACACCACGCGATGCACGGTGACCGCTCCGTCGTCTCCCACGGACACCTCGGCGACCTCGGCGCACGTCGTCGGCCCCCACTCGGCGAGCGCGATGCCACGGCCCCGGCCGGCCGGGAGCGGGGTCCCCCAGCCGGCCTTGTCCGCCGCGAGCTCGAGCGTGCGGCGGTGGCGCGGCTTGTCGTGGAGCAGCTCGCGCCGCAGCTCGAACGGGTCCCGTCCGGCGGCGGCCGCCACCTCGTCCAGGAACGCTTCGGTCACGAAGCCGTTGTGCGACACACCCACCGAGCGCCACGGGCCGCGCGGGACGGCCGCCAGCTCGAGCGTCGCCTGGTCCACGAGCAGGTTGGGAATGGCGTAGGGCAGGTCCACGGCTCCGTCGACCAGGCTGTCGTCGATCCTCTTCTCGAGCGGCCCGAACTTGAGCCGCAGCGGCGTGCCGGCGATACGATGGGTCCACGCCACCAGCCGCCCGCCGGCGTCCAGTCCCGCCGCGAAGCGGTTCAAGCTGGTGGGACGGTAGAAGCCGTTCCGCATGTCGTCTTCGCGCGACCAGATCACCTTCACCGGCGCGCCCACCGCCTTCGAGACGCGCGCCGCCTCCGACACGAAATCAGGCTCGAGCCGGCGTCCGAACCCGCCCCCCGAGAGCGTGGTGTGAATCCGCACCTGCTCGACCGGGAGTCCCGTCACCTGGGCCGCCACCTTCTGGGCGTGCTCCTGGTTCTGCGTGGGCGCCCAGATGTCGGCGCCCCCGCCGTCGGCGCGCACGTGGGCGGTGCAGTTCATCGGCTCCATGGTCGCGTGATGCACGAACGGCACTTCGTACACGGCCTCGATGCGCTTGGCGGCGCCCGCGAGCGCCGCGGCGGCGTCGCCGATCGTTTGCGCCACCACCGCCGGCTGCGCCGCCAGGGCGGCGAGCTGCGATCGCACGCTTTCCGAGCTGAGCGCGCCGGCGTCGCCCGGGTCCCACTCGATCTGGAGCGCGCGTCGCGCTGTGACCGCTTGCCAGTAGCTGTCCGCCACCACGGCGACGCCGGCGGCACACCCGGCCGCCCATCCACCTTTCGGCCCCATCCAGGAGCTCGGCTCGAGCTCGACCACGTGGCGCACCCCTGGTAATGCCTTGGCCGCCGCGGCGTTCACGCTCCTGATCCTGCCGCCGAGCATCGGGGCGCGCTCGATCGAGGCGACCAGCATGCCGGGGACCTTCACGTCGATCCCGAACTGGGCGCTGCCGTCCACCTTGGACGGCGTATCGAGCCGGCGCATCCGCGTGCCGACCAGGCGGAAGTCCTTCGGGTCCTTGAGGGGTGGATCTTTCGGGACCGGCAGCTGCGCCGCTTTCGCGACGAGCTTGTCATACGTGAGGCGTCGTTTGCTCGGCGTGTGCACGACCGCGCCCCGCTCAGCGCGGCACGACGCGCGATCGACCTTCCACGTCGACGCCGCCGTGTCGATCAGCATCTCGCGCGCCGCGGCGCCCGCCTTGCGCAGCGGCTCCCACGACGTGCGGATCGCGGCGCTGCCGCCGGTGCGCATGGTGCGCGACCAGCCCGCGGGATTCTCGGGCACGGGGCCGAGCCGTACGCTCGTCCAATCGGCCTCGAGCTCCTCGGCGAGGATCATGGCGAGACCGGTCTGCGAGCCCTGGCCCATCTCGGACTTGTCGATGGTGAGGGTGACGATCCCGTCGGAACCGATGCGCAGCCAGGCGTTGGGGGAGAACGACGTGTCGTCGACCGCCGGGATCGACCGCGACGGGAGATGGAACGCAATGACGAGTCCGGCGCTGGTCTCGATGAACTCGCGGCGGGTGACGCGGCCCTTCATTGTGCTCCCTCCGCCTGGGGTACGCTCTGACTTGCAGGTGCCGACCCTCGCACTTGTTGTTCCGGGCCCACGCTTCAGCGTGGGAACGGAACACCCGCCCGCGGGGCTGTACTGCGCTACGTCGCTGCCACCTTCCCTATCGGCAACTTTCTGACCCGCTTGCCCGTCGCCGCGAAGATCGCGTTACACACAGCGGGCGCAACCGGCCCGACCGAGGGCTCACCGATGCCACCCTGCTTGTCGTCGCTCGGCACCACGTGGACCTCGACCACCGGCATCTCCTCGATATGCAGCATCGGGTAGTCGGTGAAGTTGCTCTGCTTCACGCGGCCCCCATGGAGCGTGATCTCACCGTATAGCGCGGCGGTCAGGCCGTATACGATCCCGCCCTGCAGCTGGGCCTCGATCTGGCCCACGTTCACCGTGGCCCCGCAGTCGACGGCGCACACCACCCGGTGCACGCGCACGCGCCCTTCGGGCGTCACCGACACTTCCGCCACCTGCGCACACGTGGTCGGCGCCCACTCGGCGAGGGCGATGCCCCGGCCATGACCGGCCGGGAGCGGCGTGCCCCAGCCGGCCTTCTGGGCGGCGAGCTCGAGCGTGCGCAGGTGGCGCGGCTTGTCACCGAGCAGGTGGCGCCGCAGCTCGTAGGGGTCTTTTCCGGCCGCGACGGCTACTTCGTCGAAGAAGCACTCGGTCACGAACGCATTCTGGGAGATCCCGACCGAGCGCCAGAAGCCGCGCGGCACGGGCAGCAGGTCGACCGCGACCTGGTCCACCAGCACGTTGGGGATGGCGTACGGCAGGTTCGCCGCCCCGTCGATGAGCGTGCGGTCGATGCCCTTCTCGAGCGGCCCGAACTTGAGGAGGATCGGCGGCGCCACGATCCGGTGCGTCCAGGCGACCGGATTGCCGCCGCCGTCGAGCGCCGCGGCGAACCGGTTGTAGGTCGCGGGTCGATAGAAGCCGTGCTGCACGTCGTCTTCGCGCGACCAGATCACCTTCACGGGCGCGCCGGCGGCCTTGGACACGCGCACCGCTTCGGACACGAAATCGGGCTCGAGCCGCCGCCCGAAGCCGCCGCCCAGGAACGTGGTGTGCACCCGCACTTGCTCCTTCGGCAATCCCGTGAGCTCGGCGGCCACCTCCTGTGCCCGAGTCTGATTCTGCGTGGGCACCCACACGTCGCACCCGTCGGCGCGGACGTGGGCGGTGCAGCTCATCGGCTCCATGGTGGCGTGGTGCAGGAACGGCACTTCGTACACGGCCTCGACACGCTTGGCCGCGGCGGCGAGCGTCGCCGCGGCGTCGCCATCCTTGCGGGCTTCGACACCGGCCTGATCCGCCAGCTTGGCGAACTGCGCCCGGATGCTGTCTGAGTCGAGCGACGCCGCTGCGCCTTCGTCCCATTGGATCTCGAGCGCCCGTCGCCCGGTGACGGCCTGCCAGTACGTGTCGGCGACGACCGCGACACCGGCGGCGCAGCCCGCCGCCCACGCGCCGGTGGTCCCCGTCCAGGGGCTCGGCTCGAGGGCGACGACAGCCCGCACTCCCGGCACGGCCTTGGCCTTGGTGGCGTCGTACGACTTGAGCGTGCCGCCGAACACCGGGCAGCGCTCGATCGAGGCGACGAGCATGGCCGGCGCCTTCACGTCGATCCCGAACACCGCGCTGCCGTCCACTTTGGCGGGTGTATCGAGCCGCGGCAGGCGGGTGCCGAGCAGGTGGAAGTCCTTCGGGTCCTTGAGCGGCGGATCTTTTGGGACCGACAGCTGCGCGGCTTTCGCGACGAGCTTGCCGTACGTGAGGCGTCGTTTGCTCGGGGCGTGCACCACCGCACCCCGCTCGGCGCGGCACGACGCGCGATCGACCTTCCACGTCGACGCCGCCGCGTCGATCAGCATCTCGCGCGCCGCGGCCCCCGCCTTGCGGAGCGGCTCCCACGACGTGCGGATCGCCGTACTGCCGCCCGTCGACATACGGCGCGACCACCCCGCCGGGTTTTCCGGGACGGGCCCGAGCCGGACCTGGGACCAGTCGGCCTCGAGCTCTTCCGCGAGTATCATCGCCAGGCCGGTCTGCGAGCCCTGGCCCATTTCGGACTTGTCGACGGTGAGGGTGACGGAGCCGTCGGTCGCGATGCGGATCCAGGCGTTGGGGGAGAACGTCGCATCGTCGAGCTCGGTCGGGAGTGACCGGGACGGCAGATGGAACGCGATGACGAGACCGGCGGTGGTTTCGACGAACTCGCGGCGAGAAATGCTAGAGCTCACGGAGAGCCTCCCTAATGTCTCGGGAGTGGGGAGTAGGGAGTGGTACCTTCCGCAGCAGCGGCGGGTCCCACTCCCCACTCCTCACTCCCGCTCTTAGACGACTTTTCCGATCGGCAACTTTCTGATCCGCTTTCCGTTCAGCGCGAAGATCGCGTTCGCCACCGCAGGCGCGATCGGGGGTGTCCCGGGCTCGCCCACGCCGCCCTGTGAAGCGGTCGACGGCACGATGTGCACCTCGACCTTCGGCATCTCGGCCAGCCGCAGCATCCGGTAGTTGTGGAAGTTGCTCTGCTGCACCCGGCCCTTGTCGATCGTGATCTCGCCCCACAGCGCCGCCGTGAGCCCGTACACGATGGCGCTCTCCATCTGGGCTTCGACGATGCTGGGGTTCACCACCGGCCCGCAGTCCACCGCGCACACGACGCGGTGCACCCGCGGCGTACCGTCCGCCTGCAGCGAGATCTCGGCGACCTCGGCCACATAGCTGTCGAACGATTTCCACACCGCGATCCCGCGCGACCGGCCCGCCGCAAGCGGCGTGCTCCAGCCCGCCTTGCTCGCGGCGAGGTTCAGGACGCCGAGGTGACGCGGCGCCTTGCTCAGCAGGTCGCGCCGGTACTCATACGGGTCCTTCTTGGCGGCGTGCGCCAGCTCGTCAATGAAGCTCTCGACCACGAACGCGCTGAACGTGTTGTTCACCGAGCGCCAGAAGCCCACCGGGATTCCCAGGTCCGTGAGCGCGTACTGCACGTCGACGTTCGGGACGGCGTACGGCATGCCGATGGCGCCTTCGACGGTCTCTTCGTCGATGCCGTTCTTGATGACTCCCGGGCCGAACACGCGCGCCATAATCGACGGCGCCGCGAAGGCGTGCGTCCACGCCACCGGCTGGCCCGACGAATCCAATCCGGCGCGGAACTGGTGCGCGCTCGCCGGGCGGTACTGGTCGTGCTGCATGTCGTCCTCGCGCGACCAGATCACCTTCACCGGCGCGCCGGCCGCCTTGGACGTCTCGAGCGCTTCCTGGATGAAGTCGAGCTCGAAGCGACGGCCGAAGCCACCCCCCAGATACGTCGTATGCACCTGGACTTTCTCAGGAGGCACGCCGCCGATCTTGGCGCCGAGCCCCTGGGCGCCGGTCTGGAACTGGGTGGGGGCCCAGATGTCGACTCCGTCGGCGCGCACGTGTGCGGTGCAGTTCATCGGCTCCATGGTCGCGTGCGCGAGCAACGGCAGCTCGTACGCGGCCTCGACCTTGCTCGCCGCCCCCGCGAGCGCGCCGTCGGGATCACCGTCGTGGCGCGCCTGGGCGCCGGGCTTGCCGGCCTGTTCGGTCAATAGCTGGGTGATGCTCGCGCTCGTCACCTGGGCGTTGGGTCCGTCGTCCCACTGCACGTCGAGCGCGTCGCGTCCTTTCTTGGCGTTCCAGTAGCCGTCGGCCACGACCGCCACACCGGACGAGATCTGTACCACGTCCTTCACGCCGGGGACGGCCTTCGCCTTGGTGGCGTCGAAGCTCGCGACCTTGCCGCCGATGGTGGGGCAGCGCGCCACCACGGCGACGAGCATACCGGGCCGCTTGACGTCGATGCCGAACTGGGCCGAGCCGTCCACCTTGGCCGGGGTGTCGAGCCGCTTCACCCGCGTGCCGAGGATCTTCCAGTCTTTGGGCTCTTTGAGCGTGGGATTCTCGGGGACGGGGAGCGACGCGGCCTTGGCGGCGAGCTGGCCGTACGTCAGCCGCCGCTTGCTCCCGGTGTGGATCACGGCGCCGCGCTCGGTGCGGCAATCGACCCGGTCCACCGCCCACGTCTGGCACGCGGCCGCGACGAGCATCTCGCGCGCGGCGGCGCCGGCCTTGCGGAGCGGCGTGTAGGC
>DATDFC010000163.1:0-12605 GCA_036522815.1 Gemmatimonadales bacterium
GCCGCCGTCACGAGCGCCCCCCCCGCCGCTCCCGCGGCCCAGCCCCACCCTGCGCCCGTCCCGTGGAGCCACTCGGCCGCGGCCACGGCGACGACGCAGCCGGCGAGCGCTACGTGAGCCCGCCGCTCCACCTGAAGGCCCTGGTCCCCGATGAGGTCCGTTTCATTCTCGAGCGCGATGCGCGCCTCCTCGTTCCCGTGGGGACGTGCGAGCAGCACGGCCCGCACCTGCCGCTCGGCTGCGACACCATCATCGTCGAGTACCTGGCCGACGATTTGTCCGGCGCGCTCGAGATCCTGCGCGCGCCCACCATCGAATATGGCGTCAATACCTCCACCCAGCGGCCGTTTCCCGGGAACGCCTCAGTGCGCCGCAAGACGCTGCACCGCTGGATGAACGACCTGCTCGGCTCGTGGGAGCAGGCGGGCGTGGACACTTTCATCATCTTGACCGCCCACGGCTACGATCCGCACCAGGAAGCCCTGTCCACCCTGCGCACGCACCAGGCACGGATCTTCACGGTCGACGTGTTCGACCTCGATTTCAGCGGCTTGCTCGAGGATGGCGCCGGCCCGATGCACGGGAGCGAGCTCGACACGTCCCTGCTCCTCTACCTCGCGCCGGAGCTCGTTCACATGGAGCGCGCCCAGGACTTCCTGCTGCCCCAGCGGCAGCTCACCCGCTACCAGCGGACCCGGCTGGGCGCGCTGCCGAAAGGGTCGCCCGGCTCGCTGGGCCGGCCTTCGCTCGCGACGCGGGAGAAGGGAGAGCGGCTGTATAAGATGATCCGCGAGCGTATCGCCACGCGAGTGCTGGGGGCACCGGTCCCGTGAGCGCGCTCCTGCTCATGCTCGCCGTCGTCCACAGCCAGGGCCAGGGGTCGGTCGACGAGGGAACGCTGCTGGTGCGACAGGACACCGTCGAGATCGCGCGTGAAGGGTTCCGGCTCACGCCGGCCCGCGCCGCCGCGGGCGGCTGGACCCTGGCGACCACGATCCGCTTCGATCGCACCCGCCCTGTGGTGGTGCTCGACCCGATCCTCGAGCTGGGCCCCGATTCCACCGCCACGACGCTCGAGTACACGGTGGCCGACCCACGCGACCCGTTGCGCATCGTGGGCCAGTTCACCCGCGGCCGGTTCGTGGTGCGGATGCTGGGACGCCGCACCGAGCGGGCGCGGGAGTTCCCCGCGCCTCCGCCCGCGGCCGTGCTGGACGACTCCGTGTTCGCCCTCTATCTCCCGGTCGCCTGGCTGGCTCGAGCGCAGCCGGCCCAGGTGACCGCGGTGTTCCCGCGGGCCGGCCGGCGCGAGCTGCTGGCGGTCCGGGACCTGGGCATCGAGGCGACGACGCTGAACCGCGACCCCGCCGAGCTGCGCCACATCACGGTGACGGGAGGCGAGAACCGGCTGGTGCACGTCTGGCTCGGGGCCGAGGGACGCCTCGCCAAGGTCGAGATTCCCTCACGCGGCCTGGTAGCGGGGCGGCAGCCGGCGCGTTGAGCGAGTCGTCGCCGCCCGCTACCCGGGTTAGATTGTCGCGCGTCGAAACCTGCGGCGCTCGCGCCGCGTACGAGGTGTCGTCCCAACGACCGGTCCAAGGATCGCCATGAGGCTTCTGCTGTGCTCCGTCGGGCTCGCCGTCTGCCCGGTCCTCGCGGTATGTCAGCGCTCCGTTCCCGCGAACCTGTCTCTCGCCGATGCCGTCGCCCTCGCCCGTGCCAACAACCCGGTGTACCGGCAGGCCATCAACGACCGCGCCCCCGCTGCCTGGGGGGTGCGGAGCGCGTGGTCGACCCTGCTGGTGCCGAGCGTGAGCGCGTCGGGCGGGATCGGGTACGCCGGCCCGGGCCAGCAGACGTTTCTCACGTCGAACTTTTCGCAGAACGTCTCCACGGTGTCGTCCAGCTACGGCATCGGGCTGGACTGGACGTTGAGCGGCCAGACGCTCACGCAACCGGGGCTCCGCAAGGCACAACTCTCGGCCGCGGACGCCGACGTCGCGGGGGCGGAGACGAACCTCGTCACGACCGTCACGCAGCAGTACCTGACCGTGCTGCAGGCGCGGGACAACGCCGAGGTCGCGCGCCAGCAGCTGCAGCACGACGAGGAGTTCCAGAAGCTGGCGCAGGCGCGCTACGACGTGGGGCGCGCGTCGCTGATCGACGTGCGCCAGGCGCAGGTGGCTCGGGGACAGGCCGAAGTGGTGCTGCTGCGGGCACGCACGGCGGTCCAGGTCGAAAAGCTCCGCCTGTTTCAGCAGATGGGCGTGACGGCCCCGGTGGACCTCGCGGCCGTGCAGCTCACCGACACCTTCACCGTGCAGGCGCCCACCTGGCAGATGAACGACCTGCTCACCATGGCCGAGCAGCAGAACCCGGCGCTCAAAGCGCTGCGCGAGCGTGAGCACGCCGCCGCCTGGGGCGTCCGGGCCGCGACCTCGAGTTACGGTCCGTCCCTGTCGGTCTCCGCCGGCTGGTCGGGGTTCACGCAAAAGCTCTCGGACATCAATCCGACCATCGCGAGCGCGCGCGCCAGCGCGGCGGCGGACTCGGCCACCTGCGCCTACGCCAACAGTGCGTGGCTCAATGGGGGCTCCGGGCAGCCGCCGCTCGACTGCACGCTGTACTCCTTCAGCGCCGCTGCGGAGCAGGCGATCCGCAGCCGCAACGAGGCCTATCCGTTCCACTTCACGCCGGAGCCGTTCCAGGCGAGGCTCACGGTGCGGATCCCGTTGTGGGGCAACTTCCAGCAGCCGCTCGAGGTCTCCCAAGCCAAGGCGCAGCACCAGGATCTGCAGGAGTCGGTACGGGCGCGCGGCCTCCAGCTCCAGACCGACGTGATCGGGGCGTTCCTGACGCTCCAGACGACGTATCAGTCGATCGCCATCCAGGACACGAATCGCACCGCGGCGCGGGAGCAGCTGCAGCTCGCCACGGAGCGCTACCGGGTCGGATCGGGTACGTTCTTCGAGCTGCTCGACGCCCAGGTGGCGGCGCTGCGCGCCGAGACGGATTATGTCAACGCGGTATACGATTATCACAAGGCGCTGGCCGCGCTCGAGGCGGCGGTCGGGCGGCCGCTGCGGTAAGGGAGGAAGCGACGGCGATGTCCAAACGGACCAAAGTGCTGGTAGGCGCGGGGGCGGCGGTGCTGATCGTCGGGCTGGTGGTGATCAGCGCCGGCGCGCGCCGCGACCGCGGCCAGGAAGTCCGCTTCGAAAAGGTCGCCCGGCGCGACCTCGTCGCGGCCGTGACGGCGAGCGGCAAGATCCAACCCAAGAAGAAAGTCGACATCTCGGCCGACATCACCGGGCGGATCACCAAGATCGCCGTGCGCGAGGGCGATCTGGTCACGCAGGGGCAGTTCCTGCTGCAGATCGATCCGACGATCTATCAGGCCAACGTCCAGCAGGCCGCCGCCACGCTGGCGTCGTCGCAGGCGGCCGCGGTGCAGGCCAAGGCGAACCAGGATCAGGCCGAGCGCGCCCTGCGGCGCACCAAGGAGCTCCACACCCAGAGTCCCAATCTCGTGTCGCAGGAGCAGCTGGAGCAGGCCCAGACCGCGTTCGACATCGCCCAAGCGAACATGACCGCCGCAGAGCATCAGGTCGATCAGGCGCGCGCGGCCATGCAGTCGGCGCGCGACAACCTCCGCAAGACCACGCTCATCGCTCCCATGGCCGGGCGGGTGACCCGCCTCGCCGTGGAGGAGGGAGAAGTGGCCGTGCCGAGCACGTTCTCGAAAGACATCGGCCTGCTGATGACGATCTCGGACCTGTCGGTGATCCAGGCCAAGGTCAAGGTGGACGAGACCGACGTGGTACGAGTCCATCTCGGCGACTCGGTCGAGGTGTCGATCGACGCGTTCCCGGATACCACGTTCACGGGCCGCGTGACCAAGGTATCGAACTCGAGCGTCCTCAACGCCGGTCAGGCGGCGACGGGCCAGAGCGACCGCGCCGTCGACTACGAGGTCGAGGTCACGCTCAACAAGCCGCCGGCCGACACGCGGCCGGACCTGTCCGCCACCGCGCGGATCGTCACCGACACGCGCAAACAGGTGCTGTCGATTCCGATCATCGCCCTCACGGTGCGGGAGAACAAGCCGGTGTCGACCGAAAACCGCCCGGTGGACACCACCGCCCACAAAAAGAAAGAGACCGAGGGCGTGTTCACGGTGAAGGACGGCGTCGCGACCTTCCGCGCGGTCAAGGTCGGAATCGCGGGCGACGAGTACTTCGAGGTGACCGAGGGCCTGAAGGAAGGGGAGAGCCTGGTCGCCGGACCGTATCAGGCGATTCGCGATCTCAAGGACGGCGCCCGGGTGCGCGCGATGAAGCAGCCGGCCGACTCGACCAAGAAGAAGGCGGCGTGACCCTTCCCCAGACGTTCCGGACCGGGGATACGCCGCTCCCCGACATCATCATCCTCACGCACAAGCTCACGCGCGCCTACGACATGGGGGGAGAGGTCGTGCGCGCGCTGCAGGGCGTGAGCGTGCAGATCCGCAAGAACGAGTACGTCGCGGTCATGGGGCCGTCGGGGTCGGGCAAGTCGACGCTCATGAACCTGATCGGCTGTCTCGATACACCCACGTCTGGCGAGTACTGGCTCAACAGCCAGAAGGTCTCCGACCTGGACGACGACGAGCTGGCGCGGATCCGGAACAAGGAGATCGGGTTCGTCTTCCAGACGTTCAACCTGCTGCCCCGCGCCAGCGCGCTGCACAACGTGGAGCTGCCGCTCATCTACGCAGGTGCCGGCGCGCGGGAGCGCCGGGCCCGGGCGGCGCGGGCGCTCGAGCGCGTGGGGCTGGGCGACCGCATGGAGCACCGGCCCAACGAGTTGTCCGGCGGGCAGCGCCAGCGCGTGGCGATCGCGCGCGCGCTCGTGAACGACCCGTCCATTCTGCTGGCGGACGAGCCCACGGGGAACCTCGATTCCACCACCAGCGCCGAGATTATGGCGGTATTCCGGGAGCTGCACCGCCAGGGGCAGACGATCGTGATGGTGACGCACGAGCACGACATCGCCGCCCACGCGGCGCGCGTGGTGACGCTGCGCGACGGGCTCATCGCCAGCGATCAGCTACAGGCCGCCTGAAATGCCGCTGTTCGAGGCGCTGCGCCTCGCCCTCCAGACGATCCGAACGCAGAAGCTGAAGAGCGGCTTTTCGCTGCTCGGCGTGTTCATCGGGGTCGCCTCGCTCATCGGCGCGTGGTCGATCGTGAACGGCGTCAACCGCTACATGACCGAGAAGTTCGCGCAGACGCTGTTCGGCGTGAACACCTTCCAGCTGCGGCGCCGCCCGATGTTCACCCCCAACGTGCCCGACTCGGTGTGGCGGGCGTGGGCACGACGGCCCCGCATCCGCTTCAGCGACGCGGAGGCGCTGAGCGCCGGCTTCACCGTGCCCGTGGTGACGGCCTGGCAGTCGAGCGACAACCAGACCGTCTTCTACCGCGACAAGCAGGCCCGGGACATCGAGCTCACCGCCGCGAGCGAGCGCTACTTCGAGATCAAGAACCTGCGGCTCGCCCTCGGGCGGGCGTTCACGTCGCAGGAAAACCGCTCCGGGGCGGCGGTGGTGGTGCTGGGCGACGCGGTGGCGCAGCGGTTGTTCGTGGATCGCTCGCCGTTGGACCGCAGCGTCCGGATCGGCGGCACCACGTATCGCGTGATCGGGGTCGTCGAGAAGCAGGGGAGCGTGCTCGGCTTCCCGCTGGACCGCTTCGTCGTCGTGCCGGCGCTGTCGCCCGCGCAGAACCTGGTCAATCCTCCCGGGATCCTCGACGCGTTCCTCGTGAAAGCCCAGTCCGAGCCAGAGATGCGTCTGGCCATGGACCAGGCCGAGGGGATCATGCGCAGCCGCCGCCACCTGCGGCCGCGGCAGGACGACAACTTCGCGCTCGATACGTCCGAGGGCGTGCAGCGGTTCTGGGCGGGCATCAGCCGCATCCTCGTCGTGGTGCTGCCCGGGGTGGTGCTCGTCTCGCTCGTGATCGGCGGCATCGTGATCATGAACATCATGCTCATGGCGGTGGCGGAGCGGACGCGCGAGATCGGCCTGCGGAAGTCGCTGGGCGCACGGCGCCGCGACGTGCTGCGGCAGTTTCTCGCCGAATCGGCCGCGATCGCCACCGTCGGCGCTGCATTCGGTGTCGTCGCCGGCATCGGGCTGACGTTCATCATCGCCGCCGCCTCGCCCCTCCCGGCCACCCTGTCGCCCGCGTCGGTCCTGCTGGGCGTCGTCATGGGCGCGGGCGTGGGCGTCGTCGCGGGCGTCTATCCCGCCAGCCGCGCGGCGCGGCTCGATCCCATCGCCGCGCTGCGCCAGGAGTAGTCGTGACCGCCCTGTTCGAAGGTGTCGGCATCGCGCTCGCGTCGCTCCGCTCTCACAAGATGCGCGCCGCCCTGACGATCCTGGGGGTGGCCATCGGCGTCACGGTCGTCATGGTGATCGGGGCGCTGATCAGCGGGTTCAACAAGGGCATCTCCGACATGCTCTCCTCGCTCGGCCCCAAGACGTTCTGGGTGGGGCGCTACTGGGGCGGGCAGGGCGACGTGGACCCGGAAGACCCGGACCCGTGGCGGCGGCGTCCGCCCATGACGATGGACGAGGCCACGCGCCTGGGGCAGCTGCCCTCCATCGCCTTCGTGGTCGTCGACGAGAACACCTCGGCGGACATCGATTTCGAAGGCCACCGCATGGCGGCCATCAGCATCCGCGGCCGCAACGCCGACTGGCCCAAGATCGAAGGCGGCACGATTCACCCCGGCCGCTCATTCAGCCACGTCGAGGACGCGGCCAACAGTCACGTGGTCGTGGTCAACACGAAGCTCGCGGAGAACCTGTTCGGCCAACGCGACCCGACCGCGCGGCGCATCAAGATCAGCGGCGTGCCGTACGACGTGATCGGCGTGTACGATCCGCCGCCCCACCTGTTCGGCGGCGACGACCAGCCTCAGGCCATGATCCCGCACGGGACCTTCACCAAGGATCTGCAGTACTGGCGCGGCTGGATGGACATGTTCGTCGTGCCCCAGGACTCGGTGTCGCTGGAGCGCGCGATGGACGACGTCACCATGGCGCTGCGCACCATGCGGGGCTTGCGGCCGGGGCAGCGCAACAATTTCGATGCGGTCACCCAGGAAGTGTACGTGAAGGCCATCAACAGCTTCACGCTGGTGGCGCGGGTGCTGATGATCGCGCTCTCGATGGTCGGCCTGATGGTCGGAGGCATCGGGGTCGTCGCGATCATGATGATCTCGGTCACGGAGCGCACCCGGGAGATCGGCGTGCGCAAGGCGCTGGGCGCCACGCGGCGGGAGATCCTGTGGCAGTTCCTGGTCGAGGCGGCGACCCTCACCCTCGTGGGCGGCATCGTCGGCATGGTGGTGGGCTGGCTCGTATCGCTGGTGCTCGCCGGCGCCACTCCGGTCCCGGCCTACGTGCCGCTCGGCTCGATCGTCCTCGCCCTGGGCGCCGCCGCGGTCACCGGGCTGCTGTTCGGCATTTATCCCGCGAGCAAGGCGTCGCGACTCGATCCCGTCGAGGCGCTGCGGTACGAATAGATGGCCTTCTGGGAGGCCGTCCGGCTCGCCCTGCAGACTATCCGGGCACAGAAGCTCAAGAGCGCATTCTCCATCACCGGTGTGTTCATCGGCGTGATGTTTCTGATCGCGGTCGTGTCGGTCGTGCAAGGGATGAACCGCTACATGACCGACAAGTTCGCCGGCACGCTGCTCGGCGTGAATACGTTCCGGCTGCGGCAGTTCCCCGACGTCCAGCTCGGCAATGTGACCGACTCCATGTGGCGGGTGTGGCACCGCCGGCCGCGCGTCACCTACGACGATGCGCAAGCGGTCATGCGCGGCGTGACGGTCCCGGTGCTCGCCGCGTGGGAGTCGAGCACCCGCACCACGCTCGTGGCCGGCCGCAAGCAGGCGAAGGACGTGGAGGTCACCGCGGCGACCGAGCTCTACTTCGACATCCGCTCCCTCGCCGTCGAGCGAGGCCGCCCCTTCACCGGACAAGAAGTCCAAGCCGGCGTGCCTGTGCTGGTGCTCGGGTTCGAGCTGGCCGACAAGCTGTTCGAGGGTCGGGAGCCGATCGGCCGCGAGGTGAAGATCTTCGACGTGCCCTACCGCGTGATCGGCGTGGTCGAGAAGCAGGGCAACCTGTTCGGCCTGTCGCTCGACAAGTTCGCGGTGGCGCCGGCGAGCGCCCCGCTCAAGCGCTACGTCAGCGAACCGCGTGTCGTGGATGCGGTGGCCATGAAGGCGGTCTCGCAGCCGGACATGCGGGAAGCGATGGTGCAGGCCGAGGCCATCATGCGCAGCCGGCGCCACCTGCGGCCGCGCCAGGCCGACGACTTCGCCCTGGAAACGGCGGACGAAGTGCTCGATTTCTGGGGCAAGATCAGTCGGGTGCTGTTCGTGGCGCTCCCCGGCCTCGTGGCCGTGTCGCTCGTGGTGGGGGGCATCGTCATCATGAACATCATGCTGATGGCGGTGGCCGAGCGAACGCGCGAGATCGGCATCCGCAAGTCGCTGGGCGCCCGTCGGCGCGACATCCTGCGGCAGTTCCTGGTCGAAGCCACGACCCTCGCCACGGCAGGAGCCACCGGGGGCGTGGTGATCGGCATCGGGCTCGCAGCCGCCGTGGCGGCGCTCACCCCGCTCCCCGCCGCGGTCGCGCCCTGGTCGATCCTGGTCGGCGTCGTGCTGGGTGGCGGCGTCGGGGTGGTCGCCGGTGTCTACCCGGCGACCCGCGCCGCGCGACTCGATCCGATCGCCGCCCTGCGGCACGAGACATGACCGGGGGGGCCCTGTTCGAAGGGGTCGGCATCGCGCTCGACTCGCTGCGTGGCAACAAGCGCCGGGCGGCGCTGACGATCCTTGGCGTCGCCATCGGCGTGACCGTGGTCATGGTGATCGCCGCGATGATCGGTGGCATCAACCAGAGCGTGTCGAGCGTGATCGAGTCCATCGCCCCGCGCACGTTTCTGGTGTGGCGCTTCTTCCAGGCGGGGGTGAACGTCTCGGACGGCTCCGATGAATCCAGCCCGTGGCGGCGGAACCCGGAGATCGTGGAGATCGAGGCCGACCACATCGCCCTGCTGCCCTCCGTGCGCTACGTCACCCGCCGCGACGAGAGCTCCGCCACCGTGGAGTACGGCGACCGGCGGCTCGAATCCGTCAACGTCTCCGGGTTGTCCGCGCAGTGGGTGGAGGTGAACGGCGGCGACGTTCATCCCGGGCGCACCTTCACGCGACTGGAAGACGTGGCCAACGATGCCGTGGCGGTCATCAACACCAAGCTCGAGGAGCAGCTGTTCCGCGGGCGCGACCCCGTCGGCCAGACGATCCACGTGGCCGGCACCCCCTTCAAGGTGATCGGCGTCTACGTGCCGCCGCCCAGCCTGTTCAGCGGCACGACCCCGCCGTTCGTCGGCGTGCCGCACGGCGCGTTCGTCAAGCACGTGCCGTATCGCAAGGGATGGATGCGGCTCGCGGTCGCGCCGGCGCCGGCCTACACGCAGCAGCAGGCGATGGACGAGGTGGTGGCCACATTACGCTCGCTGCGCGGCCTCAAGCCCGGGCAGGAAAACAACTTCTCGATCGTCACGCAGGACAAGCTGCTGGACTCCTGGAACAAGGTCACCGGCATGTTTTTTCTCGTCATGCTGGTGCTCTCGTCCATCGCGTTGATGGTCGGGGGCGTCGGCGTGGTGGCGATCATGATGATCTCGGTCACCGAGCGCACCCGGGAGATCGGCGTGCGCAAGGCGCTCGGAGCGACGCGCCGCGCCATCCAATGGCAGTTCCTCGTCGAGGCCTCGACCCTCACCCTGGTGGGGGGCGCCGTCGGGATGCTGGCGGGCGGCGGCGTCGCGCTCGCGGTCGCCAGCCTGACGCCGATCCCCGCGCACGTACCGCTGTGGTCGGTGCTCGCCGCCCTCGCCGCCTCCGCCCTCACCGGCATCGGATTCGGGCTGTATCCCGCCAGCAAGGCGGCGCGGCTGGATCCCGTAGAGGCGCTGCGGTACGAGTGACGGCAATGCGGAATGCGGAGTGCGGAATGCGGAATTGAAAGTCCGCCCGTCCATTCCGCATTCCGAATTCCGCATTCCGCACTAGCTTCCAGCCCCATGCCCCTCTCCGAAGCGATTGTCCAGGCGCTCCAGACCGCGTGGAGCCACAAGCTCCGCTCGTTCTTCACGCTGCTCGGCATCATCGTGTCGGTGGCGTTCCTCGTGGCCGTCGTCGCGGTGATCCAGGGCATGAACGCCTACGTGCGCGAGCGCATCGCGGGCGCGATCGTCGGGGTCAACGCGTTTCAGATCCGTCGCGACCCGATCCAGGTCGGGTTCATCGACGACGAGGAGCTGAAGCGGATTCAGCGCCGGCCGATCATCGGTCCGGAGGACGCCGCATACGTCGAACGCGCCCTGCCCGACGCGCAGGCCATCGCCCTCCAGTCCGGCTGGCCGACGCCGCTGGCGGACGTGCAGTGGCGCAACCGCACGGTGGGTGACGTGCTGGTGTTCGGGGTCACGCCGCCGTTCGTCGTGGTGCAGGACTACGCGTTCGCGGCCGGGGCGCCGTTCAGCGACGTGGACGAGCGGCAACGGCGGCTCGTCGCGGTGCTCGGCTTCGATGTGGCGGAGAAGCTGTTCGGCGCTCCGGAGCGCGCCGTGGGCAGCGCGATTCGCGTGCGCGGTGCCCAGCTCACGATCACGGGGGTCGTGGCCAAGAAGGGCACCGTGCTGGGGCAGTCCTGGGACGGCTTCGTCATGCTGCCGCTCACCACGTTCGAGGCGCTGTACGGGCGGCGCCAGACCACGGTGATCTCGGTCAAGATGCCGGCGGCCGCGCGCGTGGCGGACGGCATGCTCCGCGCCGAGGAGGCGATGCGGATCGCGCACCATCTGCGGCCCTCACAGGAGGACGACTTCACCGTCGACACCGGTGAGGGGCTGATCGCGTTCTGGGGCAAGCTGACCCGGGTGATTTTCACGGTCGTGCCCGCCGTGGTGGGCATCGGCATCGTGGTGGGCGGCATCGTGATCATGAACATCATGCTCATGAGCGTCACCGAGCGCACCCGCGAGATCGGGATCCTCAAGTCGCTGGGCGCCTCGCGGCGCGACGTGCGACGCCAGTTCCTCGCCGAGTCGGCCATCCTGTCGCTGCTGGGCGGCGTCGCCGGACTGCTCGCCGGGAGCGCGCTCGCCGCGCTGGTCCAGGTGGCGTCCCCCCTGCCCGCCCGCGTGACGGCCTGGTCGGTGGCGGTGGCGCTGGGACTCGGCGTCGGCGTGGGGATCGTGTTCGGCGTGTACCCGGCGCACCGCGCGTCGCGCCTCGACCCGATCGAAGCGCTGCGCGCCGAGTAGCATGGCGTTCCACTCGATTCGCGAAGGCTGGCTGATCGCCGTCGATCAGCTCCGGGTCAATAAGCTGCGCTCCGGGCTCACCATTCTCGGGGTCGTGATCGGGATCGCCACCGTCATGGCGATGGCGTCGATCGTGGCGGGCTTCCGCGAGCAGATCGTCAACACGCTCGAGGTCGTAGGGCCGACCACGTTTCGCATCCTGCGGTTCTTCTCGTCCACGCCGCTGAATCCCGATGCGTTGCCGCGCGAGGTGCGCATCCGCCCCGCGCTCGCCCCCCGCGAGGCCGAGGCGATCGCGCGCCTGCCCGAGATCCATTACGCGGCGATCTGGACGCAGCTGTTCTACCGCTTCGAATACGCCGGGACCCGCACCCAGATCCTGGGCGTGTTCGGCGCGGACGATCGCTACATGGAAATCCTGGGCGGCGAGCTGGTCCGGGGCCGGGTGTTCACGACGGCGGAGCTGCGCGGCGGGGCGCCGGTCGCGGTCGTGGAGCAGCGCACCGTGGACCGGCTGTTCGGGGCGCGCGAGCCCATCGGCGAGATGATCCGCATCGGCGACCATCCGTTCCGCGTGATCGGCGTGTGGCAGCGTCCCACCAACATCTTCGAGGTGCCGGGCGCGCCGGAGATCGCCGGGGTGGTGCCGTTCGAGGCGGCCCATGCGCGCTTCCCGATCGACCGGGTGAATGGCCTGATCATCCTCGTCAAGCCGCGGCCCGAAGTGAGCGTCGCGCGCGCGATGGACGCGGCCACGCTGCAGCTGCGGCGCCTGCGCGGGCTGCGGGTGGGCGAGCCCAACAGCTTCGACCTGCTCACGTCGGATCAGGTGCTGGGCATCTTCGACAGCCTCACGTTCGCGTTCTTCTTCGTGATGCTGGTGCTGTCGAGCATCGCGCTGCTGGTCGGCGGGATCGGGGTGATGGCGATCATGATGGTGTCGGTGACGAGCCGGACGCGGGAGATCGGGCTGCGCAAGGCCATGGGCGCCACGCGCCGCGACGTGCTGTGGCAGTTCCTCGTGGAAGCGGCCACGCTGACCCTGATGGGCGGCCTGCTCGGCATCATGCTGGGGACCGCGACCGGGGAATTCCTCAAGCGGCTGCTCGATTTCAGCACGACCGTGCCGGTGTGGAGCGCCGCGATCGCGACGGCGGTGTCGATCCTCGTCGGGCTCGTCTTCGGCATCGCGCCGGCGGCGAGGGC
>DATDFC010000164.1:0-7660 GCA_036522815.1 Gemmatimonadales bacterium
TCATGACGGGGTTCGCAAGGATCGCAGCAAACAGGTCTCCGTCCTGACTGATGGAGACAACCTGCCAGGCCTCGTATCCCCTGAACTCGGAGAACGCGAGCCCGCCCGGCACCTTCAAGGCGTACTTGTCCTGGGCGGACAGGGCGCTGCCGCCCAAGGCACTGACGAGTGTCGTTACGATAACAATCGTCCGTATGCGTTGGCCGTTCATTACCAGTTCCTCCTTTATCAAGCTTGGCGGCCTGGCTACTTGAGTCGGACGCGACAAGACGATACACATGCCGCAGCATTATGCCAGCGCTGTTGCCCTTGTCTCTGCGTCGTGCGTCTAGTCTATCCGTTGACAATATATCCACAACGGATAGATTGGCCCGGTGACCTACGACCCAGCCGATCTTGCCGCCCTGCTGCCCCTCCCGCCGGCCACCTTCCACATCCTCCTCGCCCTCGCCAACGGCGACCGGCACGGCTACGGCATCATCCAGGACGTGGCAGCGCGCACCAACGGCGCCCTCCGCCTCAGCCCCGGTACGCTGTACCGCACGATTCAACGCCTGCTCGAGCAGGGATTGATCGTCGAGCCGAAGCGACGCTCCGATCCGCTGGACGACCCCCGGCGGCGCTATTACCGCATCACCCCGTTCGGCATGGCCGCGGCACGGGCCGAAACGCGCCGCCTCACTCAGCTCATCCGGTTGGCAAAGGTCGCCGGGCTGCTGGCGCCGGAAACCACATGATCGAGCTGTATCGGCGCCTGCTCCACTTGTATCCGGCTTCGTTTCGCGCCGAGTACGGCGATGAGATGTGCGCTCTGTTCGCCGAGCGGACTGCCGGCGCGGCTGGACTGGCGCGCGCCGGCCTGTTGCTCGGTGCCGTCGCGGACGTCGTTACCAACGCGCTCGCCGTCCATTGGGACCTCCTGATGCAGGACCTGCGCTACACCGGGCGATCCCTCAACCGCTCCCGTGGCTTTGCCGTCGCTGCGGTCACGGTCATCGCCATCGGGGTCGGCGCCAACACGGCTGCCTTCTCCGTCGCTGACTTCGTGCTGCTCCGGCCGTTGCCGTTCCCGCAGCCCAACACGCTGGTGCGACTGTGCTGGGGTCCCCGCAGCGGTGGCGGCTGGGGCTGCATGAACGAGCTCTCGCCCGCCAACTACCGCGATTACAAGAGCATGACGTCGTCGTTCCAGGGCATGGGAGCCTTCTACGGTGGCGCGGTGAACCTGGTCGGGCCCGGCGAGCCGCAGCGCCTCGCGATGGCGGGGGTGACATCCGAGGTGCTCCCGCTGCTCGGTGTACCGCCGCTGCTGGGCCGCGTGTTTGACTCCGCTAGCGCGGCATCCCCCGGGGGCCCAGGGGGAGTGACCGCCGGCGCGGTCGTGCTCAGCTACGGCGTCTGGCAATCTCAATTCGGTGGCGACCCTCGCGTGCTGGGGCGCAGCGTGAACCTCGACGGCGCGCCGTACGCAGTGATCGGCGTCATGCCTCCCGGCTTCTATTTCCCCAGCCGTGACGTGCAGCTGTGGACCCACGTGGTGCTGCGGGAGCAAGACTACGCGGATCGCAATAACAACTACCTGCAGGGCGTGGGACGGCTCAAGCCCGGCGTGACGATGCAGCAGGCACGCGCGGACCTCGAGGTCGCGGCAGAGCGACTCGCCCGCGACTACCCGGAGACGAACGCGGACGCCGGTTTCAGCTTCTTCTCGCTGCGCGACAACATGTCCCCGCGCCACCGGCTGATGCTCCTGGGCCTGTGCGGCGCCAGCCTGTGCATCCTCCTCCTCACTTGCGCCAACCTGGCGAACCTGCTGCTGGCGCGCGCCGGAGCGCGGGAGCGGGAGCTGGCCGTGCGGACGGCCCTGGGCGCCGGGAAAGAGCGGCTGGTGCGGCAGATCGTCACCGAAAGCATGACCCTCGCCGCGGCCGGCGGCTTGGCGGGCGTGGGACTGGCCGCGGCGGCCGTTCCGCTGCTGGCGCTCCTCGTGCCCAGCACCCTGCCCGTTGCCAGTCGGCCCAGCCTCGACCTGCGAGTCCTCGCTCTGGCGGCCGCGATCACCGCGCTGACAGGCCTCGGGTTCGGTCTGCTGCCCGCCCTGCGGGCGGGCGGCCGCACGGGGTTGCGCGCCTTGCGCGATGGGGAGCGCTCGGGAGGCGGCCAGAAACAGCGACTTCGCAACGTGCTGGTCGCCGTGGAAGTCGCGACGTCCGTGGTCCTGCTGATTTCGTCGGGCCTGCTGATCCGTGCGGTCTGGCGCATTCAGTCCATCGATCCCGGCTTCGTGCCCGAGCGCGTGATCACGCTGCAGACGGCGCTGCCTAGGCCGAAGTACGACGTCACGTCGCGGCGGTTGCAGTTCTACGACCGAGTCCTGACCGGCGTACGCAGGCTGCCCGGCGTCCATAACGCGGCCTACATCACCGGCCTGCCCATGGTCATGACCGGCAGGGTCGCGGGCGTGGTGATCCCGGGTCGCGAGCAGTCCGCGCGGTTCCGGAGCGACGTTGTGAGCATCCGATTCGTGACGCCCCAATACTTCCGCACTATGGGGATTCCGCTGCTGCGCGGGCGGGACGTCGCGGATGGCGATATCCGCGGGCGCACGCCCGTGGCGGTCGTCAGCGAATCGTTCGTCAAGCGGTACTGGCCGGATCGAGACCCCATCGGCCGGACGTTTGCGGCTCGGGAGGAGACGCGCACGGTCGTGGGGGTAGTGGGTGACGTCAAGGTCCGCGGCTTGGAGCGCGCCAGCGAGCCGCAGTTGTACGTCCCGGCCGGACAACCCGACACGGCGTTCATCAATGACGATCCGAAGGACCTCGTCATCCGCTTCGGCGGCGCGACCGGCGCGCTGCTCACGGCGGTGCGCGAGATCGTCCACGCGGCCGACCCCGATCAGCCCATCTCGGACGCGCGCACGATGGAGGACGTGGTGGCGGGAGAGACCGCCCCCCGGCGCGCCCAGCTCCACGTGCTCGGCGCCTTGGCCGCGATCGCGCTGCTGCTCTCGGGGGTGGGAATCTACGGCCTCCTGGCCTACACGGTCTCCCAGCGGTCCCGTGAAATCGGGGTGCGGCTGACGCTGGGTGCGGCGCCGACCGGTGTGGCGCGCATGATCTTGTCGCAGGGGATGAAGCTCGCCCTGGTCGGCATCGTCCCCGGCGTGGTGGCCGCGTACGCGGCGGCACGCGGGATGAGAGCGCTCCTGTTCGGCGTCGGGCCGGGGGACCCCGCGACGATTGTCGCTGCCGTGGCGCTGGTGCTCGCGATGACGCTGGCCGGGTCGCTCGTGCCCGCTCTGCGCGCCGTGCGCGTGAACCCCATGCTCGCGTTGCGGGCGGAGTAGCCGTGCCTATGAGAAGACCCATGCTGTGCGCTGTCCTGGCCCTGCTCGCGCCGTCGGGTCCCGCCGCCGCTCAAGCCGAGCCCGACCTCCAGGGCCTCTGGTCCGCCACGCTGCGCTTCGGCCCCGACATCCGCGGCCCCCTCATCATTTACCGCACCGCGGACGGGGGGGGCTGGCGCGCCGACATCGCGGGCTTCTCCATCCCGGTGCGCATCGACAGCCAGTCAGTGCGTTCCCCCTCTCCCGAAGGGAGAGGGGGCCAGGGGGTGAGGACCTCAACGAAGCGGTCGCAGGGGGTGAGGTTCTTCTTCGAGCTCCCCGACGGGAAAGGCTCATTGCGCGACGGATTCTGGATCCAACCCCAAGGCTACGCCACTCCCGTCGAGCTCGTACGGGACGGCCCGAATCGCTGGCGCGGGACGGTCGTGCCGCTCGAGAACCGCCTCACGTTTTACCTGCCGATCACGCGCCAGGCGGACGGCACCTATCGGACCTATCTCCGCAATCCCGAGCGCAATGCGGGTGTGTTCACGCCGGTGCAACGCATCGAAGTGACGGGCAACGCCGTCAGGCTGATTGGGCCCCGCGGGCGCAACGGTCCCGACACCACGCTGGTCGAGGGGCGCTACGAGGACGGCGTGATCACGCTGCCGCTGCGGGGCGGAACGTACGGCTTCACCAGGGTCTCTGACTCGACGAGCAGCGCGTTCTATCCGCGAGGGCAGTCGCCGCCGCGCTATCACTACACCGTGCCGCTGCAGCTCGACGACGGCTGGCCGGTCGCGAGCCCCGAATCGGTCGGGATGTCGCGCGCGGCGATCGAGCGCGTCGTCCAAATGCTGATCGACATGCCCATGGACTCGCTCAGCACGGTCCAGATCCACAGCCTCCTGATGGCCCGCCACGGCAAGCTCGTGGTCGAGGAGTACTTCCACGGCGCGAGCCGTGACCAGCCGCATGACCTGCGCTCGGCCGCGAAGAGCTGGACCGCCACCCTGATCGGCGCCGCGATGCAGGCCGGCGTCCCGCTGCGCCTGAACACGCCCGTGTATCGAACCATGCTCGACTCCGTCCCTGCGGGCCTCGATCCCCGCAAGCGCGCGATGACGCTCGAGCACCTGCTCACGATGACCGCCGGTTTCAACTGCGACCCCAACGACACCACCTCGGCCGACGAAGATGTGATGGACGAGCGGGGCATCGTTGACTGGTACGCCTACACCCTCAACGTGCCGCTGATCTCGGCGCCGGGGGAGAAGATTTTCTACTGCTCGACCGAGCCGAACCTCGCGGGCGGTATGCTGGCCAGGGTCGCGCGCGAATCGCAGCTCTCGATGTTTGACCGGCTGCTGGGCCGTCCGCTGCGAATGCGCTCGTACTACCTGGGCCTGCGGACCGGCGACGCCTACGGCGGGGGGGGGCATCGCTTCACGTCGCGCGACTTCCTGAAGCTGGCGCAGCTGATGCTGAACGGCGGCCGCTGGAACGGCAGACAGATCGTGAGCGCCGAGTGGGCGCGCCGGTCCACCGCCGCGCTGCGCAACCTGACGCCCACCCAGCAGTACGGCTACTTGTGGAACTCCATGCAGTATCCCTACCAGGGCGGACCAGACGGTAAAGTGCGGGGCTTCTTCGCGGGTGGGAACGGCGGCCAGATCTCCATGGCCGTTCCCGACCTCGATCTCGTGATCGTGTTCACGGGCGGCAACTACAACGACGCCGCGACGTTCCGGGCGCAGCGCGACTTCGTGCCGGAGTGGCTGCTACCGACGGTGAACGCTCGCTAGTGTTCCCACGCTAGCGTGCTGTCGCTCGCCTCGTGCAGAGCATGATAGTGCCTATCAACCGCGCCGAACTGGAAGCTCGATGTAGCTCGTGCCGAACCAGCGGATCTCGAGCGGCTCGCCCGCGTCCGCGACCGTCTCGTCGCGCACGTCCTTGCCGCTTCCGTAGTTGATCTCCTGGCCTGGCCCCTTGATGGGACCGATGACCACGACGATCCGGCTGCCGCGCTCCAGCTGGCGGCTCACCGGCACCCTAGCGGTGAAATCGAGCGTTTCGCGCGCACCCGGCGTGAGGAGTCGCCGGCGGGACAGATCGCGACTGTAGCTGGCGCGCACCTGGAACGGCGGGAGCTGGAAGTATTCGCCGGCCGCCGTCAGCTCGAACAGCTGGACGGAGAGGTCGAAGTCTCGCTTGTTCGTCGTAAACTCGAGATGACCGCGATACAGCCCGCTCACCTCGGTGGACGCGGGCAGTGGCTCGCTCACGTACTCGAGAGCGCCGTACGTGTTGACCGCTGTATCGCGGAGATTGCCGCCCGGAAAGACACTGTCGATATCGCCGCGATAGGCGAGATCGACACGCAGCGTTCGCTCCGGGTTCAAAGGTACGCGCAAGGTGCTATCGGACATCGCCGCAATTGTCGGAGCGTGCCGCCACACATTGGCTCCCATCACCTCGTAATTCACCCGATCCATGAGCAAGCGCGGCCTCGGCCCTCCCTTCAACACCCAATCGAACCACCGATACCTGAGCTCGGCGACGATGTCGATGCGCGCGACCGGGTCGATTTCGTAGCCGCCCAAGACTCTTGCCGTGTCGCCGTTCGAGCTCACGACGCCGCGCTGCGCCTGCGGATGGTTGTAGGGGCCGATCAGGAGGTAATGGCGCGCGGCAGGATCATGCGCGAAATGCTGCTGTGAGTAGTAGAACGCCGCACCCGGACCACCCCAGTAGTAGCCCGCCGTCTGGAGCACCGGGATATCGATCTTCGCGAAGTCGGCACCGTTCGGGATCATCGCGCTCCAGTAGGCGTCGTATTCGGGGTGCGCGATCCACTCGTCGAACACGGGGTTCGGCGTACCGTCGATGTCGGCGAGATCGCGATACGCGCGCCCGCTGGTATACCACGCGCGATTCAGCCGCTGCCAGCGCGGGCTGTCGAAGTACGTCGCGTTATCGAGCGTCTTGTTGTTCGTGACGTAGAACGGCCATTGATAGATGAAATTCCAAGCGATGTTCCCCTCCATCGGCACGTCGATTCCCGGCGCAACCGGCGCGCCCACCATGATCGCCTTCAGCGCTTTGGGCATGTGCTTGGTCGCCGCCCACGTCGTGAATCCGCTGTAGCTGCCGCCGTACATCCCGACCCGCCCGTCGCTCCAGGGCTGCCGGGCGATCCAGTCGATGACCGCCGCAGCGTCGGCACCGTCATGCATGTAGGGAACGGGCGCGTCCGGGCTGCAGGCCTTGCCGCGCGTGTACGCGGTGACCCCCACGTACCCGTTGGCCGCGGCGCGCCGCGCATCGGCGACGTTCGTGCTCGAATCGACATAGATCGTGAAATGGAGCAGCGCGGGAAGCCGCGCGGTGGGTTGGGGAGGCCGTACGACCAAGGCACAAACGGTCGCGCCATCGGGCGTGCGGATCTGGACGTACTCCTGGGCGGCGGCTGCCGAGACCGCACAGCAAAGCAGGAGGGCGAGGCTCAGCCGCATGTGGGCCCTACGCCATGGCCACGAGTGCCGTTTCAGTATCGGCTGGCCACTTGGCTTCCCGTTTGCGACGAACGACGTGTGCAGCCGCTGAACTGCGTCCTGGTTGCGATGAGCGGCCTGGCTGTTCAGAACGTGTCAGAGAGCCGCGTCTCCTCTTGTGACTCCGCGGGATTCAGGACAGGTTCGCCCGGTCAGGGAACGCTCCCGACCTCCGGTCGCCTGCCGCCAGCGTTCCTCCACTCCCACAACGGAGACGACGATGACGTACGTCAGCCACGCGTCGAGGCGTGCTGCCCTGGCGGTCGTGTTCGCGTCCGCCGGCTGGGCCGCCGGCGCCGCGGCGCAGGGACCCCGGGCCGCGCTCGACCCCATCACCTGCGACGTGATCAGCCACCCGATCACCACCGCCTCGGCCGAGGCACACGAGCACTTCCTCGAGGGCCTGCGCGAATCCGATCTCGGCCGCTTCATCGACGCGAACGTGCACTTCAAGGCCGCGGTCGCCGCCGACCCGGACTTCGCGTTCGCGTATTTGAACGCCGCCAACACCGCCAACTCGCTCGCCGACTTCAAGACCAACCTCGCCTTGGCCGAGCAGCACGCGGCGACGGCGTCCGACGCCGAGCGGCTCCAGATCCAGATGGCCCGCAAAGGGTTCGACAACGACCTGGCGGGTCAGCTCGCCCTCGGCCAGCAGCTCGTCGCCAAGTATCCCCAGAGCCCGCGCGCCTGGCTCGCCCTCGCCGGCGCGCAGATCGGCTTGAACAAGAACGCGGACGCGCGCGCCTCGCTCGCCAAGGCCCTGGAGCTC
>DATDFC010000165.1:0-19618 GCA_036522815.1 Gemmatimonadales bacterium
CGCTCGCGCTCGCCGCTCAACGCGTGCGCCGTCAAGGCGATGATCGGGAGCGTGCCGCCCTGCGGCAGGGCGCGAATCCGCGCCGTCGCCTCGAACCCGTCCATCTCGGGCATCTGGATGTCCATGAGCACCAGGTCATAGGGCTCGGCGGCGACGGCGTCCACCGCCTCGCGGCCGTTCGCGACCACGTCCACGTGATGTCCGCGCTTCAAGAGCATCGCGGTCGCGACCTGCTGGTTCACGACGTTGTCTTCGGCGAGCAGGATGCGCAGCATGTGGCGTGATTCGGCGATCGAGTGTCGCGTGACGAGGTCGACCCCGCCGGCGGCCGACGGCGTGCCGGCGAGCACGGTGCCCACCGCTTCGATCAGGTCCGCCCGCGCGATCGGCTTGGTGAGGTACGCCTGGATGCCGAGCTGGCGGCAGCGCTCGCCGTCGCCGCGCTGCCCGGCGGACGTGAGGATCAGGAGCCGCGTGCGCGCGAGCTGGGCGTCCCCGCGAATGGCCGTGGCGAGCTCGAAGCCGTCCTGATCGGGCATCTGGGCGTCGAGGATGGCGAGATCGAACGGGGTTCCCGCGGTCGCGGCGCGGCGCAGCGTCTCGAGCCCCGTGTCCGCGCGGTGCGCTTCGTGCACCGCTACGCCTTCGGCGCCCAGCATGTCGCGCAGGATGCGCCGGTTGGTCTCGTTGTCGTCTACGACCAGGAGCCGGCGGCCGCCCAGCGACGCGGCCCGCCCGGGAGTCGCGGCGCCGGCGGGTGTCTCCACCGGGAAGGGCAGCGTGAAGCTGAACTCGCTGCCGCGACCGACGTGGCTGGTGACCGTCAACTCTCCCCCCATTAGGGCGACCAGGCGCCGGGCAATCGCGAGGCCGAGGCCGGTTCCGCCGTAGCGACGCGTCATGGACGCGTCGGCCTGGGTGAACTCGTCGAAGATGTGCGCCAGCTGGTCATCCGAGATGCCGATCCCGGTGTCGCGCACCCGGAACCGCACGGAGACCGGTTTGTCCTCACCCCCTGTCCCCCTCTCCCCTTGGGAGAGGGGGAAGGACGGTCGGGCTGAGTTTCCCCTCTCCCGAAGGGAGAGGGGATCAAAGGGGTGAGGACTAACCACGGCGGCGGAGACGTCGACCTCGCCCTCCTCGGTGAACTTGATGGCGTTGCCGATGAGATTCATTAGAACCTGGCGCACGCGCGTGGGGTCGCCGCGCACCAGGTGCGGAACGTCGGGGGGCACGTCCACCGTGAGCTCGAGGTGCTTCTCGCGCGCCCGCACCGCCAGCAGCGTGGCCGTGGCATGCACGACCTTGGGCAGGTCGAACGGGATCGACTCCAGCTCGAGATGCTCCGCCTCGATCTTCGAGTAGTCGAGGATGTCGTTGAGAATGGTGAGCAGCGCCTCGGACGACGAGCGCACCAGCTCCAGGGCGCGCCGCTGCTCCGGCGCGAGCTCCGTGTCGAGCACCAGCTCCACAAATCCCAGGACGGCGTTCATCGGCGTGCGGATCTCGTGACTCATGTTGGCGAGGAACGCGCTGCGCGCCCGGGCCACGCGCTCCGCCAGATCCCGCGCCGCCCGCATGGCCTGCTCGGCCGCCTTGCGGTCGCTGATGTCCTCGTACAGCGCGACGAGCGCGCCCTCGGCGGTCGCCTTGACGGCGGCCGCGGACAGGCGGACCTGGATCGGGTGGCCATCCTTGCGGCGGCGCTCCACTTCCACCCGCACGATCTCGCCACCGCGCGCCCGCGCTTCGAGATCGCTCGACTCGGCGCGGAGCGATTCGGGCACGATCAAGCCGTCGATGGAGGCGCCGACCGCCTCGGCGGCGGAGTATCCGAACAGCGTTTCGAATGCCGGGTTGACGCTGCGGATCGACCGCCGGTCGTCCAGGACGGCGATCGCCACCGGCGTGCTCGCGATCAGCGCGTCCAGGTAGGCATGCTGGCGCGCCAGCTCCTGCTTGGACGATTCCAGCAGCACCGCGGAGCGCACCCGCTCGGTGAAGGTGCGATGCGCGCGCCGGTGCACGCGGTCCATTCCCCAGGCGAACAGCGCCACCAGGAACGTCGCGAGCAGGTTTGGCCGGGAGTGTCCCTGCAACAGGAAGCCGATGGGCAGAGGGACGAGGACGGTGAACAGGAGGTAGTGGAAGCTGCGCCGGTCGCCGACGAGTGTGCCGGTCGCGCCCGCGACGATGCCGGCGAGCACAACCAGGATCATCGCCGCCTGGTCGAGACGGAGCTCCGGGATCGCGACGGCCGCGCCGAACCCCCACGCCAACCCGACGCCCGCCACGGTCAGACGGACCCCCCGCAGCGCCTCCTCGGGCGACGGCGTGCGGCGGCCGAGGCCCAAGCGCCACCAGGTGCGCAGCGCGGCGGCGGCCGTGACCGCGCCGACCCAGCCGATGGTGCGCACGAGGGGGAGGGAGTTCCATACCAGCACCGCCACGACCAGGACGAGCACGACGTGCAACGCCTCGGCGAGCGGGCCGCCCCGGAGCAGCTGTCCCAGCCCCGCGCTGCGTATCTCGGCTTCCACGCGCGCGTCGTTCCCGCCGGTGCGCGCCACCGAATCCGCGGTCATGTCCCTATATGTGATCATCAGGCGTGGGGTGCAACATGGCGGGGCGAGGCTGGGCGAAATAGGGCGTTTTTGCGGCACGGTGGGGCGCCGGTGCGACAGGGTTACTCCGGCTTCGTCTCCAGGCCCGCGCGCACAGCGGCGAGCAGCACCTCCGTCTCCACGGGTTTCGTGAGCAACGGCGCTACGCCCAGCGCGGCGACGCGCTGGCGCGTTTCCGCATCGGTCCGGCCGGTGATGACGAGCACGGGGATAGCGGCGAGCGCTTCGATCTTGCGCAGGCGCTCCAAGACGAGATAGCCATCGCCGGCGGGGAGTCCCAGGTCGAGCAGGATCAAGTCGGGGCGCTCGCGGTTCACGACGGTCAGGGCCGACGCGGCGTCGGCCGCGCGGGCGACGACAAAGCCGTTGGCCTCGAGCCGAGCCTGGAGGTCGGCGCGGGTGACGGCGTCGTCCTCGATGACGAGGATCTTCTGGCGGCCGGAGCCTCCGCGCCGACGGGATGGTTTCATCTTTCGATCTCGGCCAGGGCGGTGGTCATGGTGCGTCGAGTACCTCGCGGACTTTGCGCGCCAGCACGTCGGCGCTGAACGGCTTCTGGAGGAACGCGATTCCCGGTTCGAGCATTCCGTGCCGCACGATCGCGTCGTCGGTGTAGCCGGATAGGTACAACACTTTCGCCTGCGGCTGTAGCGCGGCGACCCGCTGCGCCACCTCTCGTCCGCTCATTCCCGGCATGACGACGTCAGTGATCAAGAGGTCGATCGCCCCCCGATGACTCTCGAGCTGCCGCAGCGCGTGGGTCCCGTCGGATGCCGCCAGCACGGTGTAACCCCGGCTCTTGAGCATGCGACTCACCAGGTGACGGACCATCTCGTCGTCCTCGACCAGGAGCAGTGTTTCGGAGCCGCGCAGCGGCGCTGCCGGCGCGGGGCCGGGTCGGGCCGGCCCGGGTGCCTCCCTCACCCGCGGCAGGTAGATCTTGAACGCGGTGCCCTGGCCGGGCTCGCTGTACACCCAGATGTACCCGCCACTCTGCTTCACGACTCCATAGACGGTGGCGAGGCCGAGTCCCGTTCCCTTGCCCTTTTCCTTGGTGGTGAAGAAGGGCTCAAAGATACGGCCCTTTGTCTCGGGATCCATACCGGTGCCCGTGTCGCTCACGGCCAGCAGCACGTACGAGCCCGGCGGGGCGGGGAAGTGCTGGTCGGCGTAATCCTTGTCGAGCTCGGCGTTGGCGGTTTCAACCGTGAGTCGGCCGCCGGCAGGCATGGCATCGCGCGCATTCACGACCAGGTTCGCGATCACCTGCTCCATCTGCCCCGGGTCGGCCTTCACGGCGCCCAGATCGGGTGCGAGCGCGGTGCGGAGCTCGACGTCCTCCCCGATCAGGCGCCGCAGCAGCTTCCCCATGTTGGCCACGAGGGCATTCAAATCGAGCACCTGTGGCGCCAGCACCTGCTGTCGGCTGAAGGCGAGCAGCTGTCGGGTCAGCTCACCCGCGCGCAGGGCCGCCTTGCGGATCTCTTCGACGTCCCCGCGCGCCGGCGCCTCTGGACCGAGCTCATCGAGGACGAGGTCGACGGACCCCAGGACGGCGGTGAGGAGATTGTTGAAGTCGTGGGCGATTCCTCCGGCGAGGCGGCCCACAGCCTCCATCTTCTGCGCCTGGCGCAGTTGGCTCTCCAGCAGATGACGCTCGCTGATATCGCGCACGAAGGCGCTGAACAGCCACGCTCCTTCGAGCCGCATCGGCGTGATCGCGAGCTCGACGGGGATTTCGCGACCGTCGCGCCGCAGGCCCGTGATCTCGACTCGCCGGTTCAGCACCGGCCCTTCGCCAGTCGCGAGGAAGTGCGCCAGTCCCCGCTCGTGCGCGTCGCGGTACCTGGCCGGAATGATGGTCGCCGACAGTTTCCGCCCGATGGTGTCGGACGCCGGCCATTCGAACAAGCGCTCCGCTTGGGGGCTCCAGCTGCGGATCACGCCCTCCCCGTCCATCGTGATCACGGCGTCCAGGGCGCCATCGATGATCGCCTTGAGGCGCGCGGCCGACGTGCGGACATCGTCGGCCGCGCGGCTGCGCTCGATCGCCATCGCGACTTGAGTCGACACGAACTGCAGGATGTCCTGCTCGCGCTGTCCGTACCGGATCCCGGGTGTGTACGTCTGCACGGCGAGGACGCCGATGGCGCGGTCGCCAAGCATGAGGGGGACTCCCAGCCAATCGATCGAGGGGGCCCCGATCAGCTCGACCTCGCCCCGTTGCTCGAGCGCGGCCTGCACCTCCGGCGTGACCAGCAGGGGCTCGCCGGTGCGAAGCACGTAGTCGGTGAGCCCCTTGCCGCGTCCCCGGGGGGAAAAGTCCGTGTCGTACTCGTCCACGGCGTAGGGGAAGGTCAGGAGGTCGTGAGCCGGGTCGTGCAACGCGATGTAGAAGTTTCGCGCCGGCATCAGTTCAGCCACTATCTGATGGATAGTGGGCAGCAATTCCCCCAGTCCCGGCGTGCTCATCGCCGCCTCGGCGATGCGATAGGTAGCGGCTTGCAGCTGATGAGCCCGTGCCTGCGCTTCGCGGCTGCGCTTGATGTCGAGGGCGCGCAGCACCGCGGGGCCGAGGCGGTTCAGATGGTCCTTGATGATGTAGTCGGCTGCACCCGCCTGGAGGTACTGCACCGCGGACTCGTCTCCCAGTCTGCCGGTGACGATGATCACCGGTGTTCCGGGTGCGAGCTGCTGCGTGACTTGCAGGGCGTCTCGTGCGCTGAAGCTCGGGAGGGAATGGTCCGTCAGGACGACGTCCGGGGTGAAGTCGCGCAATGCCGCGACCATTGCTTCCCGCGTGTCGACGCGACGGAACGTGCAGAAGATGTCGGCGCGGCGTACCTCGCGCTCCGCGAGCGCCGCGTCTTGCGGATTGTCCTCGACGATGAGAATCCGGATGGTCGCTGGCATGGGGCTATGGCCTCACACGTCCGCCGCCCACTTGGTGGCGCAGTCCGGGCAGATGCCGTGACTGAAGTCCACGCCGCTGTGCGCGTGCACGTACGCCTCGAACTGCTCCCACACGCCCGCGTCGTTGAGGACGCGTTTGCAGTTGGCGCAGATGCGGATCCAGCCCTGGAGTGTCTTGACCTGAGCGAGTGCGGTCTGGAGCTCGAGCAATAGCGTCCGCTGATTCTCCTCGGCGCGCTTGCGGTGGGTGATGTCAAGCGTGAAAACCACACCGCGGTCCGCTCGATCCTTGAAGGGAGCGACTCCCAGCAGGACCGGGACGCGCTGCCCATCCTTGCGGATCAGTTCCTTCTCCCACGGCGGCACCTGCTCCCCCGCCGCAAGCCGCTCGAGGACGCGCGCGTCCAGGGCGGCATATTCCGACGGTGTCAGAGATCGGAAATTGACCGCACCGGCGATCAGGTCGTGGCGCGTGTACCCGATCGTGCGCAGATACTCATCGTTGGCTTCGCTGATCGCCCCGCTCGCGTCCCAGAATCCGATGCCGAGGAGGTTCGAGTCGGCGAGCAGTCGAAACCGTGCTTCGCTTCCCCGTAGCAGCCGCTCAGCCTGCAGGCGGTCTACCAGGGTAGCGTGCGCTCGGGCGTGCTCGCGCCACATGAACGCGGCGAAGGCGACCATCAGGATGAGCTCGATGGCCGTGGGGCGCTCCCGTGCGCCGGCGAGCCCGCCGATCACCACCGGACCGAGCATCGCCATCAGAAACAGCTTGAAGACCCATCGGTCGGCCACTAGGGTGGAGACTCCGCCCGCGAGCAAGCCCGCGAGCCCGGTGACGATCACGGCGACGGTGGTGAACGGCAGACGCGGAGCAGCCGCGGCGGTCCCGATGCCCCAGGCCAGCCCCAGCGTGGTCATCGTGATTCGGGCGGTGAGGACGACCGACGCGGGTGGCTGCCCCCGGATCCGCATCCACCGCCACAGGACGATGCGGGCCAAGGTCAGGGCGGCGATCGCCCCTCCCCACGTGATGAGCGCGCCCCCGGGGATCAGGCCCCAGGCCAGCGGCGTGACCAGCGCCAGCAGGACGAGATGGGCCAGCGCGGGGGCCCAACGGTCGGCGAGCAGATGGTCGGCGAGCGCTCGCTGAACTTCGAGGTGAAGCTTGCGCCCATTCATCTACGACTGGTCCAGCACGTCCCGCACCTTGCGGGCGAGCGCGGCAGGCGTGAATGGCTTCGGCAGAAAGTTCAGACCCGGCTCGAGCATCCCGTGATGCACGATGGCGTCGTCGGTGTAGCCGGAAACGTATAACACCTTGGTGTCGGGCCGAAACTCGGCGAGCTGACGGGCCAAGTCCCGACCGCTGCCGCCCGGCATGACGACATCCGCCAGGAGGAGATGGATGGTGCCCCGATGCGCTCGCGCGAGCGCCAGCGCCAGCGCCGCGTTCTCCGCCTCCAACACCCGATACCCGGCTTTCTCGAGCAGCCCCTTCGTGAGCCTCCGCAGAATCTCGTCGTCTTCGGCGAGCAGGATGGTCTCCGTGCCGGCCAGCGTCTTCGCCTCGCGCGGAGTCGACGGCCCCTGCGCCGGCGCGTCGACGCGGGGGAGGTACACCTTGAATGTTGAGCCGCGGTCGGGCTCGCTGTACACCCAGACGTACCCACCCGATTGCTTGACGATGCCATACACCGTGGACAGGCCCAGCCCGGTACCCTTGCCCTTTTCCTTGGTGGTGAAGAACGGCTCGAAGATCCGCGCCTTGGTGGCCGCGCTCATGCCCACGCCGGTGTCGGTCACCGCAACCATCACGTAGGGCCCCGGGACCACGGGTTGGTGCCGCTCGACGTACTCGTCCGAGAGGTCGGCGTTCGCGGTCTCGATGACCAGGCGGCCACCGGTGGGCATGGCGTCGCGCGCGTTCACGACCAGGTTCATCAGAACCTGCTGGAGCTGGCCGGGATCCGCGCGTACGTTGCCCAGCCCCCGCTCCAGCGACAGGCGCAGCTCGACGTCCTCCCCGATGAGCCGGCGCAGCATCTTGTCGAACTCTTCGATGAGGTCGTTGGCGTTCAACACGACCGGCTCGAGCACCTGCTGACGGCTGAAGGCGAGCAGCTGCCGGGTGAGGGCGGCGGCCCGCTGGGCGGCCTTGCGCACTTCGGCGACGTCCTCACGCATCGGACTGTCGGGCGGGAGGTCCTCACCCATGAGATCGGTGTACCCGAAGATCGCCGTCAGCATGTTGTTGAAATCGTGCGCGACGCCACCGGCCAGGCGACCCACCGCCTCCATCTTTTGCGATTGGTGGAGCTGTTTTTCCAGGTCGCGCCGCTCGGTGATGTCGCGCACTGTCGCCAGCATTTGCCCCCCGGTGAGCGGGCGGGCATTCGCTTCTACGATCACCACGCTGCCGTCCTTGCGCAGCAGTGGCCGCTCCAGGATTACCGGGCTGCCGCCCGCGACGGCGGAGACGCGTCCTGCCGCTTCGTCCCGCTGCGCTTGGGGGTAGGTGTCGGTTACGCGCAGCCGCAGCAGCTCCTCGCGACTGTAGCCCGTGAGCTCACAGGCCCGCGGGTTGACGTCAAGGTAGCGGCCCTCGCGGTCCGCGATGAAAATGGCGTCGCCGATGTTCTCGAGGATCGTGCGGTGGTACGCCGCGCTCGCGGTCACCGCCTGCTCCGCGCGCAGCCGCTCCGTTATGTCGATGACGGACGCCAGCACGTAGGACCGCCCCTCGTACGTCACGGGCGCGAGGCCGACTTCAACGGGGACGTCCTGCCCGGTGCGGTGTCGGGCGTACAGGTGGCGCCCCGCCCCCAGCTGACGCGGATGGGGATCGGCGCCGAAATGCGCCACGTGGTCCCGGTGAACGGCACGGGCCCGCTCCGGCAGCAAGTCGTCGAGCGGGCGACCGATCAGGTCGGTCTTCGCATATCCCACGATCCGCTCGATCTGCTGGTTCGCCACCACGATGTGGCCGGTCGCGTCGACCAGCAGGATGCCCGAGGGCGACGCCTCGACCACGGCCCAGAGCAGCCCGCGGTCTCCGGGGCCGGCCATTTCAGCGGGCGAGTGACTCACGACGCGTCCAGCACCTCACGGACTTTGCGCGCGAGGGCGGCCGGTGTGAAGGGCTTCTGGAGGAAATTGAGTCCCGGCTCGAGCATCCCATGATGCACGATGGCGTCATCCGGTCCACACCCAACATGCGATACAGCTCGGCAGACCAGGTCACGACGATGGGCGAGGGTGAGGCGGACGTTTTCAGCAGCAGGACTGGTATGCTGTCCGGGGGGGCGGGGCGCGCGATCTTGGCGCGCGGCTCACTCGTGCGTGTGGCCGTGGGAAGCGAGCGATCGGGTTTCTTCCTGCGGCTGCTCAACCCGGGCTCTAGGGCTAGCGACTACAGCGAGACTGCAAGCGCTGCAACGTCACAGTAGATAACGACTACGGAGAAGCCCACAAAACCGCAAGTAGCTCCGACCCTACTCGGCCAGCATCTGGTGGACCGTAGCGACCGCGATCGAGCCCTCGTCCACGGCCGAGGCGACCCGCTTGGTTCAGCGCCGGGACCTGTCTTGATTCACCACCACGACCAGAACTCGACCCGCAGGAACCGGCGGAACCGCCGGGTCAGGACGTCGAGCGCTGGCCGCTTGCCGGAATAGATTCGCGCGTACCCGGACATCTCCGGTTTGATGAGGTCGGAGTCGTTCGGGAAGTCGATCGTGACGCGCACGATCCGCTCGCCCGCGTTGTCCAGCTCCGCGGCGGGTGCGACCGCCGTCACGCGGCCCCCGAATGCTCGCTCCGGATACGCCCGGAGCCGCAGCACGCCGCGCTGTCCAACGCGCACGTCCCCGATCTCCCGCTCGGGAACGGCGATCTCCGCCCGCACCGTGTCGACGGCGTACAGCTGGGCGATCAGATCTCCAGGCTTCACATACTCGCCGACGCGTTGCGTGAGCTTGGGCGTGGTGACGACGCCACCGTGCGGCGCCGTCACCACCAGTCGGGCCAGCCGCTCCTCGAGCTGGTGTTGCTTTGCTTGCGCGCTCACGATCTCCTGGCCGAGCACGGCGAGGGACTCGGGCCGTGCGCCCGCGCGCAACAACTCCAGGCGGGCGCGGGCCTCGTCGCGCTCTTTGGTGAGCACGGCCACGCGCTCCTGCGCCTGCTCGAGATCGGTGCGGGTCACGGCCTCCAGGGACGCGAGGGCCCGCACGCGGTCGAGCTCGGCGACGGCGTAGGGCAGGTGCTCCTCCGCCTTGTCCACGGCAAGCTGGGCCACCTCGACCTCCTTGCGCCGGGGTCCCGCCCGGAGCATCTGCAACTGCGCCTGCTTGGCGCCGACGTCGCCCTTCACCATCCGCAACTGTGCCTCGTCGTCCCGCGCGGCGAGGCGGGCGATCGTGTCCCCGGCCGCCACGTGTGTCCCCTCGTCCACATAGACCCGATCGATGACGCCCTCGACCTGGGCGCGCACATCGGTGCGTGCCGGGAGGATCTTCAACTCTCCTGACGACGTGAGATCGATCCTGACCACCGCGAGCAGCGCCGCGAGGGCTGCGAGCGCTGCCACCGTCTTGACGCGTCGCGGCACGGCGGCCAAGCGCTTCGGCTCGGGAGGGATCACCTTGCGGAGTGGGTTGCCCAGAGCCAGGTTGGCGATTCCTGCGAAGAGTATGAACCCCCACCCCTGATAGTGCTGCGTGAGGGTCCCCGCAAGGTACAGCGCGAAGCGCGTCAGCAACCAATACGAGAACGTCGCGGCGACCACACCGTAAACGACGAAGATGCGCCGCTCCCGGGCCGTGAGCTCCTCCCCGGCCGGTGGCGTGAAACCCAGCGCCCGCTTGATCCCCTCGGTCACGTAGCGGAAGGCCCGCCACCGCAGGTTCGGGACCTCGAGCCAGTCGCTCAGGAGATAATAGCCGTCGAGCTTGATGAGGGGGTTGAGGTTGAAGAACTGCCGCACGCCCGAGGTCAGCACGATCACGAGGGCGGCGGAGCCGAGCCACGTCCCGGGCTCGGCGACGCGCCAGACGAGCACCGCCAGCCCCCACACGAACAGTTCAAAGAACGCGCCGGCGGCCATCACCCACAAGCGCTGGGCCTTCTCCGGAAAGAGCCAAGAGTCGCTGACGTTACAATAGAAAGCCGGGCTGCCGTAGATAAGCAGAAAACCCAGCTCATGCACCTCTCCCCCAAAGTGCTTGCAGGTGAGGCCATGCGCGAACTCGTGCAGGATCGTGACCGCGAAGATCGCCGTCCAGATCAGCATCAGGCCGTACACACCCCACAGGCGACGCAGGTCGGGGCCCAGCTCGGCGCGGTGGCCGAGCACGACGGCGAGCCCCGCCGCGATAACGCCGAGCGCAAGCGTGACGAACGCGGGCGTGAAGCAGAAGCCGATCCGGGGGTGCAGCCAGTTGAACAGGCGGTCGGGATCGAACGCTTTGAGCCGGAGCCAGAGGGCGGTCCCGCCGAAGAACTTGCCGCGTCGCTGGCTCCGATCCGCCGTGCCATCCTCCGGGGCGAGGAGGCCCTGGCGGCGCAGTTGCGCGACGAACCCCTCGAGCACTCCAGGCTCGGCCTCGGCGCCCAGCTCGGCGGCGACGCGCTCGCGCACGGTTTCGAGCGGTGTCGCGCCGTCGAGCTGGCGGGCCACGCAATACTCCGCCTCGCGGAACCGGAAGAAGCGCCGCGTGGCGGGATCCTTGACGACGAAAAACGTCTCGGCCCGCGTTTCCTGCTTGCTGATCAGCAGGTCCTCACGGAGTAACGGGGCAGCCTGGGCCATGAACCCTCCCGGAAGCGGGAAGGCCGGGAGACCAGCTCCCGGCCTTCTGGAGTACTCCGCCTACTCAACCGCCCGTCGACACCTGTCCGCCGGTGCCTTCGTTGCCGGGGTTGTTGGTGTTGTTGCGCGGTGGATTGTTGTTGCCGGGATTTCCCATCCCGTCGGGAGCGATGCGCTGCTCCAGCTCCTCGACATGCAGCGTGAGCTTCTTCATGAGAGCCTCCCTTGCGTTTTGAACATCGGCGTCCGTGGCGTTGTTGCAACAGCCGTGGCGCCGCCGCCGGAGCCGTGTGGGACCTGCCGAGCGCCGGGGAGATCCCCGGCGCCCGGCCACTACGGCGCGCTAGTGCTGCACCGGCTGCGGCGAGTTGCCGGCCGACACCGCGTTGCCGCTCCCGTTGCCGGAGCTGCCGGAGCCGCTGGCCCCAGCCGCGACGGTGGAATCCGGAGCGATCCGCTGCTCGAGCTCTTCGAGCGTCAGCTTGAGGGTCTTCATCTCTAGGTCTCCTTGCTGCAGTGGTTGCGGCGGCATGCGGTGCGCGCCGCGAGTGGACGGACCGCCGGTGAGCCGGTGGCCCGTCGAGTCGCCGAGCGACCTAGCGCCCGGGCTCCGGCTGCGGCGTGGAACCGCCGGACACTTCCGTCCCGTGACCGTTGCTGTTGCTGGTCCCGGTCCCCGGCGTGCCGCCGATGCCGTCGGGAGCGATGCGCTGCTCGAGCTCCTCGAAACTGAGGGTGAGCCGTTTCATGCATCCTCCTTTTGAAAAGGTCGACCTATCGAAAGGGTCGACGTGAAACGCGCTCTGGCCTTGCAGAGAAATGCGCATAGTGCGCACCGGGCCGAGCGCGCGTGCGGGCTGCAAGGCGTGTGCCCACGCCCGCTCCGCCTTCGAGTGTGAGGAGAGTCACGCAGCGATGCAGAGAGGACGCGACACGTTTGCGGTCGTATCGGTCGCTGCGATCGCGACCGCGGTGCAACGTGCGACTCCGGTGTGACCAGATTGTGACGAGCGTGTCGCTCGCGGCCTAGGTGTTGTTGACGAGGACGTTGTTCGCTGACGCCAGCCGAGCCAGGGGACGCTCTTTGACCGTGGAGTTATCGGCGCTCCGGCGACCAGCTCATCCCCTCACAATCAGCACCACCGCGCCGAGCGCCGTCACGACACCCGTGGCTTGCCATGGGCTGAGGCGCTCGCCCAGGATCGCGCGCGCCAGGAGCGCCGTGCTGGCGGGATAGAGCGACGAGAGCGTGACCACCGGGCTCAGTGGACCGATGCGCACGGCGAGCAGGTAGAGCGCGTTGGCCGTCATGTCGAGCGCGCCGCCGCCGATCGCAAGTGCCGCGAGGTTCACCGGCATGCGCAGCGATCGCCGTCCCACCCCCGCCGCAACGCCGAAGAACGCCACGGATGCGATGCGGTCGGTCAGGAGCGGCCACATACCGGCCTCCCGGCGCGTTTGCGCCAGGGCGAGCAGGAACACGCCGATCCCGATGCCGGCGACGAGCGCGGGACCGAGACCCGAGGGGCGGATGGGCGGATGGGCAGATGGGCTGGTGGGCGGATGGGCAGGTTGGCGGCTCACCAAGACAATCGAGACGATTCCCAACACGATGCCGACGGTCGCGAGCCATGCCGGACGCTCGCCGAGGGCGATCGACGTCAGTACCGGAAGCGCGACGGCGGTGACGGCGGTGGTCGGCGCCACCACCGACATGGTGCCGATGGCCAGCGCGCGATACAGCAGCGCGACGCCGACGCCGCCCGCGAGGCCTGCCGCCGCGCCCCACCACAGATCGGCGCTGCGCGGCGCGGCGGCCGGCAGCAGCGGCAACGCCAGCGCCACGAGTACCAGTCCGCAGGCTTGCGACAGCAAGACGACCGGAATCGCGGCCGCACGGCGCGTGGCGAGGCCACCGGTGAAGTCGGCCGCGCCGTAGCAGCCGGCGGAGAGGAGCGCGAGAAAGTAGGCCAGGGGTCAGGATCCGCGGGGAGTGACGTGTTTGGAGACGCAAGATAGTAGGGCCGGAGTCGTCGTGCTTATGGTGCCGCCAGGCATCCTATCCTGCTGCCAACAAAAGACCTTCCTCGAAGGGGCCTAACGGACTCAGGTACCAGAGTCGAAGTTGGAGCACCCACAAGGGAGTCCATCATGCTTCGCCGCCCCATCGCCTGTGCGCTCCTGCTCTGCTATCTCGCCGCGTGCACCAGCTGGCACGTTGAGACGGACGTCAGCCCGCTGCAGCTGATCTCCACCAAGCAACCCAGCGTGGTGCGCCTGACCCGGGCCGACGGCTCGCGCATGGTTCTCGATAAGCCCCGAATCGCGGCGGGCGATAGTTTGGCGGGAGACCACTACGGAAAGCCATCCACCGTCGCCGTCTCGGACGTCACGCAGGTCGCGACCCCGAGGTTCAGTGCCGGCAAAACGATCGGGCTGTTCCTGGGCCTCTCCGTGGTCGCAGTAGGAATCGCGGTGATCGCTTGTGTTGCTTCTCCTGAAGGCCCTTGTAACGGCAATTAGGGGGCGTGGGAGTTTGAGCCGGCTCGCCTTCGGCGTATCTGAGTGGTGCGGGTGGTCAACCCCGGCCCAATCACCGAAGCGGATGGTGACGTCACCATCAACTCGGTAGAGCAGCCGAGCTATTCGGGCAGGGCCACCCGACGCACCAGTGTGGCGAATCGGGGATCGGAGCGAATCGGGTCCCAGCGGCGATCGCGGTTGAGCCACAGCAGCCAATGTGTGCGCTCCTGCACGGCCCGATCGAGCGCTGCGAAGGCCTTGTCACGATCCCCCAGCGCCGCATCCACCAGAGCAATCGCGTAGGAAGTCACGTACTCCCCCGACGACGAGAGAGAATCGAGACGCTGGAGAATCCGCACGGCCTCGGCGCGCCGGCCTTGTTGCGCGTAGACGTAGGCTTCTCCGGCGACGGTCGGAATCCAGGATCGGAACGCGCCGGTCCTGGCGAAGTGCGCCAGGGCACTGTCGAGGTGCCCCTCGAATTGCAGCACCCGCCCCATGTACAGCTGGCCGATCGCGAAGGAAGAGTCGGTACGGAGGGCGGAGCGTAGCACCGCCTCGGCCTGGGCCTGTTTTCCACTGTAATGCAGCACCCACCCGGCGGTGCCGGCGATCGCGATGGACAGCGGGTCCAGCTCCAGCGCCAGCCGCTCCTGGTCCTGCGCTTCGTCGAAGCGCCCCATCGCGGCCAGAAACAAGCCGTACCACTCGTGCGCCGTGGCATAACTGGGATTGTGCGCGATCGCCGTTCGATACTCGCGCTCGGCGGTCGACCAGCTCCAGTCGTAGTACATGGCCGCATAGCCGAGCGTGGCATGCGGACCGGCCAGCGTCGAATCCAGCCCCAATGCCGTACGCGCCGCTGCTTCGGCCTTGGGGAACGCGTCGTCCGGGCGAAGGAATCCGCCGTAGCCGAGCTGCGCGTAGGCGTCAGCCATGCCGGCGTAGGCGGGCGCAAACAGCGGCTCGATTTCGAGAGCCTGGTTGTAGGCGTCAATCGCCTTGAGCAGGTTTTCCCGGTTGCGGCGATTCCACCAGAACCGACCCCGAGCGTACAGATCGAACGCGCCGGGTGCCACGGCCCGGCCACCATCGCCCAGCGCCGCCCGCTCCTGCGCGCTCGTGTGCGCGGTCACCTGCTCGGTCACCGCTCGCGCGATGTCCCGCTGCACCTGCAACACCTCGCGTCGACGCCCATCAAAGCTGCCCGCCCATACGGCCTGGTCCGATTCCGCGAGGACCAGCTGCGCCGTCACGTGGACCGAGTCACCGCGCGCTCGCATTCGCGACACGATCACCGCATCCGCGCCTCGGGCGCGGACGACCTGTTGCGGCGTCGAGTCGCGGTATCGCATCATCGTCCGGGTGTTGATCACCTTCAACGCATGGACCTGCGCGAGGTCGGTGATCAGCTGGTCGGTCAATTCGTCGGCCACGCCATCGAGCGTCGAGTCGCCTCCGACGCTCCGGATCGGGAGCACCGCCACGACGACGTGCCGGCCCCGGCCGCGGAGGGCGACCAGGTACCCGCCCACGACGCACACCCCCAGCAGCGCAAGCGACAGCAGGATGCGGCGAGGTGTCCCGAACGGCGCGACGCGTGGGGACGTCCGGGTAGGCGCCTCAGCCGGGGAGGCGGCGACGGTCGTCGCGACCGGACCGGCCACCGCGAGCGTTCGAACGCGCACACCCTGGACGAGCGCCTGCGTCTCCGGTGACGGGTCTGCGTCGTACTCCAGCCGGAGTCTCCGGGCAAAGTCGTCGTAGGCGGCCAGCGCGCTGGCACGGTCTCCCAGGTCGTCGAGGAACTGGATGAGGCGCGCGAGCTCTCCCTCGCTCTCCGCTGCGAACCCCGCCGCGCGACGCGCCATGCCGACCGCCGCCCGAGCGTCACCGCCGGCTCGAAGCTCAACCGCCAGCGCCCACGCGGCAGTCGCCGCCCGCCCGCGGATCCGGCTGCGCTCTTCATCGATCCACCGCTCGAGCTCGGGCGCCGCGTCCGAGACGAAAAGCCCTTCGAGGAAATCCCCGCGGTAGAGCTCGATGGCGGCCGCTGCACGCCCGTCGTCGCACGCGCGCTCGAATTCCGCAACGTCCGACCAGACCTGTGCTGGGTCGAGACCGACTTCTTCCTCACGTGTGACCACGACGCCCTCGCCGAGCACCCGCCGGAGAAACCGTAACGCTTGCCGCAACGCCCCGCGGGCGTGCTCCTGGTCCAGCTCGGGCCAGAAGAGCGCGACCACCGTGTCGCGGCGGCGGAACCGTTGGTGATCGGCGAGCGCGAGGTAGACACAGAGCGCAAACCGCTTGGACTGACTGAGGATGGGGCGCAGTTCGCGCCCTTCGCCGTCACGGAGATCGAGTCCACCGAGGGTTCGCAGGGAGATCATGCTCCGCCCTCGTTGTGCTGGTTCGGCTGGGTCACGCCGCAATCACGCTCGGGTCACCCGGCATCGCTAGAGTGCGCATGGCATCCGCCCGGTTTTCGAATGTACCGGGAGAGAGGAACGCCGCCAGACCAAAGACCCAGGAGGCACCATGCGAGTCCCAGTCATCATCCCCCTCATTCCCGTAGCCTTACTGCTACTGGCCTGCGCGGACCGTTCCGCCGCGGGGCCCGGTCAACCGGCGTTCGGCGTGTCCTGGGGGCCGGAGACGCCGAATTTCAACCTCGAAGTGATCTTGCGCGGCGCGGGCGCCGGGTTCGGCCTGGTCAAATTCCGGCAGCCCAATGACGCCGACCTGATCATCTATCTCGATACCTGGGTGCGCGGCCTCGCGCCAAACACGGGCTACCAGCTGCAACGCGCCGTGGACACCAACATCGACGGGAACTGCACCGGTGCCAGCTGGCTCACCCTCGGAAAGGGACCGACCCCTCAGGCGATCGTCACCGACGACCAGGGGACGGGCCGGGAGGAGCTGTTCAGGAGTGTCGCCGCGTTTCCGGTCGGATCCCAGTTCGACATCCACTTCCGGGTGATCGAGGCCGCGACCTCGGCGGTGGTGCTCGAGAGTGGCTGCTATCACTACACGATCAGCTTCTAGGTCGGCGTGAGGAGGCCTTGGGGGACGAGGAGCGCGACGGGTGAGTTCTGTCGCGGCTCGGTTGCAGTCGTGAAACGGGCAACGTCTCGGTGCTGACGCTAGAGCAGCTAGCGCTTGCTTCACACGATCCTCAGGGCTTAGGCGGCGGCACGAGCGGCAACATGCTGTCGAGCGGCTGCTTCGACTCCCGCAGCAGCGCGCGCTGGCTCCGCATCAGGGAGTCCGCTTCCTCGTCGGTGTATACGACGTGCGGCGTGATGAAGATCGCGATCTCGGTGCGCGAGCGGGCCACGCGCCGGCTCTTGAACAGGTAGCCGAGCAGGGGGATGTCCTTGAGGAACGGCACGCCGGTCTCCGTGACCTCCTGCGTTTCCCCGATCAATCCCCCGATCACGATCGTGTGCCCGCTCTTCACGATGGCGCTGGTCTCCGCCTCGCGGGTGGTGATGATGGGCGCATTCTCTGCCGCCGCGATCGTCTGCGCCGACAGCGCGCTCACCTCCTGGAGCACGCGGAACGTCACATAGCCGTCGTTGTTGACGGTGGGGATCACGGTGAGCTGCGTCCCCACGTTGCGGAACTGGACGACCTGGTTGATGAACGCGTTCAGGCCGGTGAGGGTTGACGCGGTGAACGGCACTGCGCTGCCCACCAAGATGCGCGCCTGTTCGTTGTTGAGGGCGAGGATGCGGGGCGTGGACAGGACCTGGACGTTGGTCTTCGTCGCCAGCGCCTGGAGGATGGCGCGCACGTCCACGCTGGCGAGCCGGATAATTTGGACGCCGATGCCCTGGAGGCTCGAGAGCACTGTGTCGCCGAAATTCTGGGGCCCGACTCCGATCGTGGTGCGCTGCGTGGTGTCGTTGGACGTGAAGACCTGCCAGTTGATCCCCCATTGGTTAGGGCGGTCGAGCGTCACCTCGGCGATGAGCGCCTCCAACAGCACCTGGGGCGGCCGCACGTCGAGCTGCTGGATCGTTTCCTGGAGCGACGCGTAGTTGGGCGGAGCGGTGCGGATGACGAGCGAGTTGGTGGCCGGGTCGGGGACGATCGAGGTCCGGCCCACCAGGCCCCGAACTTCGGCCTGGGCGGTCTCTGCCGGGGCGCGCGGCGGGGCCAAGAGCGCTTGGGGGGTCACCTGCTGCTGGAAGGACTCGACTTCGCGCGCCCGCATGCTGAGGAGCTGCTCCGAGAGTCCGCGTCCTGCCAGCGCCTGCACACGCTGCCGGCCCGCCGGCGCCGACACGGCGCTGCCGAACAGCTGGCCCAGCGTCACCGCCAGCTCCGACGCATTGGCGTGCTTGAGGGGGTACACGTATGTGCGGAGCCCCGCCTCGTTGCCGGTCCTGACGTCGAGGTGCTGCAGCAGGTCCACGTAGCGCGCGAGCGTGACGCCACGATCGGTGATGAGGACGGCGTTGGTGCGCGGCACCAGCTCGATGCGCGCGCTCTTGCCCGCCACCTGCCTCAGGAGCGTCACGCCTTCCTCCGCCTGGATGTACTCGAGCGGCACGATCTGCGTGACCAGTCCGAGGGGCGGGGGGGAGGGCACGTCCTTTCCGACCCGCACGGGGCCGGTGGCGGGCTTCTTGTCCTCGGGCATCACCTGCGCCACCGGCCCGGTCTGCACGATGACCAGGCCCTGGCTCTCGAGGATCGCCTCCAGCACCGCGCCGACCTGCGCCACCGGGACCGGCTGGGGGGTCTGGAACGTGATCCGCTTGGCGGGTACGTCGGTCAGCATCACGTTCACGCCGAGGTCGCTGGCGAGCGAGCGAATCACATCGCCCAAGTCCGCGTTGACGTAGTTGACGCGGACGGTCTGCGGCGGCTGTTGCTGGGCGACGGCTTGCATGGGCGCGGCGAGCAGCGCCACCCAGAGGCTGGCGCGCGTCCGGAGGTCAATCCGAAGACGGGAGTTCACCACATCGACCATCCTGCGGCGCGCGGCGCCCCGCACGGTGGACCAGCGCGCCCTGACCTTACCACGCAAGCGCGTGCGCGCCGGCGTTGGGGCCCTTCGTGCCGAAAGTGTCCCCATACCAGAGGGCTGTCAAGCACAGGAGCGGCGCCTGCGGCGCTCACCTGCACCCAAGGAGCTAACCCATCGGCGCCGCGTCGGTACGTCGCCGTTCATCCCGCCGAGTGATATCCGCGCGTCGTCCTCGCCGGCAAGTTTCAAGTTGAGGCGGGCGAGGTCCGATTTCGAAATGGATCCCGGGACCCGCCCCACGTCACACCAACCTGTTAGGAGAAACCCATGTTTACTCTACCGAGACTGACGGCGAAATTGGCCGTGGTTGCATCGTTTGGCGCGCTGCTGGTCACAGCGCGCAACTCCTCCGCGCAATCAGGAGGCGCGGTGATGAGCTTCGCCATCCTGGGCGGCCCGGCGGTGACCTGTACCAGCTCGAGCACGACGGGGGATATCGGCGTCGGCAGCAGCGCCGCGTTCACGAACACCGGGTGCTCGATTTCCGGCAACATCCACGCCGGCGATGCCGTCGCCGCGCAGGCGTACAATGACTACCTCAACACGTACAACAACATCGCGGCCACGGCGTGCAGCGGCGCGACGTTGACGGGGACCCTGGCGGGCCGGATCCTGCCGCCCGGTATCTACTGTGTCAGCGCGGAGGCGAAGACGGGCGTGTTGACGCTCAACGGCCCGGCGACGGGCAGCTGGACGTTCAAGGTT
>DATDFC010000166.1:0-6578 GCA_036522815.1 Gemmatimonadales bacterium
CGCCGCCTCCGCGAGCCGCGCGAGCGCAGGCACGAGCCGATCCAGCAGGTCGATGCGCCGCACGGCGGGCAGCCACTCGGCGAGCGCCACGGCGCGGCGGGCCACGGCGCCGGGGATCGGGTTGCACACGTTCGCGCCCACGCCGACGGCGAGCCACTGCAGCGCCTCACCTTGCCAGCGCCCCTCGCACAGGATGCCGGCGAGCTTGCGCTCCGCCAGCAGCACGTCGTTGGGCCACTTGAGACGTGTCTCGGGACGTCCCAGCAACGCATCGACCGCGTCCGCCACGGCGAGCCCGACCCGCACGGACATCACACCCAGCTCGACGCGCGCCGGACGCAGCAGCATGCCGAGCCACACGCCGCCCACGGGGGAATGCCAACTCCGCCCGTCGCGGCCCCGGCCCGCGGTCTGCTCTTCCGCGATCACGGTGGTCCCCGCGGCGGCGCCCTGCCCGCCCAGGTCGTGGACGGCGTCGAGCGTCGAGCCGAGCTGGCGAAACACGCCGCACTGCGGGACGCCCCAGCGCCGGGCGAGGTCGGCGGCGGCGACGCCGTCGAGCGCTAACCGCGCCACAGGGCGTACCCGATCGTCAGGACGCCGACGATCCAGTTGTAGGGCGCGAAGCGGTAGAAGCGGCCGCGCTGGAGCAGCGCCACGAGAAAGCGGATGGACCAGATCCCGCTCCCGAACGCGAGCACGAAGCTCACGGCGAGGGGTACCGCACCGACGGCGGCCACGCTCACGACCATGTGGCGGCCCTCGACCAGCGCCGCTCCTGCGATCACGGGAACGGCGAGGAGAAAGCTGAACTCCGCGGCCGCGGCGGGGCCGAGACCGCCCCACAACGCGGCGCACACGGTCGAGCCGGAGCGTGAGACGCCCCGAAACACGGCGGCCAGGGCCTGCGCGAAGCCGATCCCCACCGCCACGCCGACCGTGGGCTCGGCGCGCGCGCCGGCGAGACGCCGCGTCGACCAGTTCATGAACCCCGTCACCAGGAAGCCGGCGCCCACGATGAGGAGTGAACGCGCGGCCTCGACCTGGCGATGGAACAGCACGCCGACGACGCCGGCCGGCACGGTGGCGAGCAGCAGCAGCCCCGCCGTGCGCAGCTCCGCCGGTCGCCGGGCCAGCACGCCGCGGGCGATGGCCCACAGGCGCGCGCCGTACACCACCAGCACCGAGCCGAGCGTCGCGACATGGAGGGCGACCTCCACGAACACACCCGGTGTGTGCACCCCGGTCACCACCTCGAGCACGCGGAGGTGCCCGGAGCTCGACACCGGCAGGAACTCGGTGAACCCCTGCACCAGCCCCAGCACGATTCCTTGCCACAGCGTCACGCGACCCGTCCCGCGACCAGCGCCACGATTCCCACGAGCATCGCTCCTTTGAGCAGCAGACTGTTGCGGGTGCTGTGCCCGGCGAGCAGGCGGCTCGCGACCGCCAGTACCGCGAGCTGGGCGAACAGCGCGATAACGAAGTATGCGCCGCTATAATGGGCCTGCGCCGGCAGCGCGAGGGAGAGCGGCACGAAGGCCGCAGCGAGGACGCCCGCGATCACGCCCGCCCGCCGCGCCCCGAGCACGAGCGGCAGCGTCCGCCGGCCCAGGGTCGCGTCGCCCTCCTGGTCGTCCAGGTCCTTCACGATCTCACGCACCAGATGCAGCCACGCCGCGAGGGTCCAGGGGACGAGCCCCGCGGCGGGTCGATCCACGGCCATGGCCCCGTACAGGAGCGGCAGCCCCGCCACCAGCGCCACCGCCACGTTGCCGGGCAGGCCGCGCCGCTTGAGCAGCGGTGAGTAGGCGATCATCACCACGAGGGCCGCGGTGCCTACCAGGACCGCGCCACCGTTCACGAGCGCCGCCGCCGCGAGACCCAGCAGCGCGCCCGCCACAACGCACAGGTCCGCGGTCCCGCGCGTGAGGCGACCCGCGGCGAGGGGGCGCTCGCCGCGGGGCCGGTTTACACGGTCTCCCGCGCGGTCCCAGATGTCGTTGAGCGCATTGCCGGCCGCTCCGAACCCGACGGCCGCGAGGCTCGCGAACCAGAGGACGCGCGGCGTGGCGAGCGCGCCGAGCGCGATCCAGCCACCGGCCAGGACGCCGAGCGCGGCGAGCAACAGATTGTGTGCGCGGACGAGCCGCAGCACGTCAAGCACCGAGCACGTCCTGGTACAGCTGCTCGTAGCGGGGCACGACGCGGTCAGCGGCGAATTCGAGCGCGCGCCGGGCGGCCGCGTCGCGCAGCCGTGCGTGCAGCGCCCCGTCCCGCAGGGCGCGCACCCCGTGGGCGATCATCGCGTCGAGGTCACCGGGGGGCGTGAGAAACCCCGTTTCCCCGTCGACCACCACCTCGGGCAAACCGCCCACCGCGCTCGCCAGCACCGGCACGCCGCACGCCATCGCTTCCAGCGCGGCGAGCCCGAACGACTCCGTCTCCGAGGGCAGCAGGAACAGATCACTGCCCCGCAGGATGTCGGCGACGTTGTCCACCTTGCCCAAAAACCGCACATCGCGCCCCAGCTTCAGGCGGTCCTTTTCCTGCTCGGCGGCATCGCGGTCCGGTCCGTCGCCCACCAGCACCAGCGTGGCCGGGACCTCCCGCCGGATCCCGGCGAACACCCGCACCACGTCGCGCACGCGCTTGACCGGGCGGAAGTTCGAGACGTGCACCAGTACCTTGTGACCGGCGGGCGCCAGCGAGCGGCGAGCGCCCGCGTCCCCGGCCGGATGGTACTCGGTCAGCGCCACGAAATTCGGAATCACCACCACATCACATCCGGCGCACCCGAAGGCACGATATGTCTCGTTGCGCAGGAACGCCGACACCGCCGTCACCCGGTCCGACTGCTCGATCGAGAACTTCGTGAGCGTAAAGTAGGAGGGATCCTGGCCCACCAGCGTGATGTCGGTGCCGTGCAGGGTAGTCACGATCTTCAGGTCCTGCTGCCCCTTCAGCATCTGTTTGGCGAGCCAAGCCGTCGCCGCGTGGGGGATGGCGTAATGCACGTGCATGATGTCGAGGTGCTCCCGCATGGCCACCTCGTGCTGCTTCACCGCGAGCGCCAGGGCGTAGGGGGACGACTGCTCGAACAGCGGGTACTCGGGCTGCGTGACCTCGTGGAACGTCACCCGCTCGGCGTAGCCCCGCAGCCGGAACGGGCTGGCGTAAGACACGAAGTGGATCTCGTGCCCGCGGCGCGCGAGCTCGAGCCCCAGCTCGGTCGCGACGGCCCCGGAGCCGCCGTAGGTCGGATAGCAGGTGATGCCGATCCTCATGTCACGAACGGGGAATGGGGAAAGGGGAATGGGGAAGGGTCACGGCGTGCCAGCGATCGCTGATGCGAGCGGCCAAGACGTCGGGACGCTCGGTCGCATCGAGAGACCATACCCCTTCCCCTTTCCCCATTCCCCTTTCCCCGGGTATCTGATTCCTGAACCAGGTCTCCTGCCTCTTCGCGTAGCGCCGCGTCGCCACCACGATCGCGTCACGCAGCTCCGGCTCGGGCAGCCGTCCCGCGAGCATGGCCACCACCTCGCGGTAGCCCACACCGTCCAGCCCCGGTGCGTCCGGCGCGACCGGCCGCGCGAGCGTACGGCGCACCTCGTCGACGAGCCCCGCCCCGAGCATCGCGTCCACCCGGCCGGCGATGCGGCGCTCGAGCGCGTCGCGCGGCAGCGTGAGATGAATGTACCACGGACGCATCGAGCCGGTCGCGCGCGCGTGCTCCTGCCACCAGCTCAAGCCGCGTCCGGTGAGGAGCGCCACCTCGATGGCGCGCGCGGCACGCTGCCGTCCGCCGCCCGCGAACCGCCGGTCCAGGCGCGACGCCCAATGCGCCAGACGCGTCACCGGCAGCCGCGCCGTCCAGACCCGCAGCCGCTCGCGCCGCCCGGCATCGAGCGGCGGCTCGTGGAACAGGCCCTCCGCCAACGCCCGCACGTAGAACCCCGTTCCCCCCACCACCACCGGTTGGCGGCCGGCGCTACGGATCTCGGCCAGCCACGCGGCCGCATCACCGGCGAATCGCCCGGCGCTGTAGCGCTCCCCCGGCTCCACTACGTCGAGACCCACGTGCGGCACGCGGGCGAGCAGCGCGCCGGGCGGCTTCGCGGTCCCGATGTCCAGGCCGCGATACGCCTGACGCGCGTCCGCGGAGACGACGGTGATGGGCTCGAGCGCCGCCCACGCCGCCGCCACCGCCGTCTTGCCGACGCCGGTGGGGCCGACAATGACCGGGACCAGCGGCGGCTGCGCCACATTCAGCTCCTCCCGAATCTGCGTTCCAGCTCCCCGCGCGGCAGTTGCACCACCGTGGGCCGGCCGTGTACGTCATGGGCCGGCAGCGCCGCGCTGAGCAGCCGGAGCACGAGCTCGCGCATTTCCTCCACGCCGAGCCGTTGACCCGCCTTGATGGCGGCGCGACACGCGAACGTCGCGGCGAAGCGCTCCAGCCGGTTCGCGAGCCCGCCGAACCGTCCGCCCGCGAGATCGGCGACGAGCTCCTGGAGACAGCGCGCGGCGTCGAAGCGCGGATGGGGGTTGGGCGCCGTATGCACCACCACGCTCCGCCCCGAGAACGGCTCCACCTCGAACCCCACCCGGCGCAGCAGCTCGCGGTGCGCCTCGATGGCCTCGAGCTCGGCACCCGAGAAGTCGAGGGTGAGCGGCAGCAGCAGCCGCTGCGCCGGGGCGCCGTCGCCCGTGAGCTGGCGCATCACCCGCTCGTACAACACCCGCTCGTGGGCCGAGTGCTGGTCCACGATCGCGACCCCGGAGTCGGACTGGAACAGGATGTAGGTGTCGAACACTTGAAGCAGCGGCGGGGTTAGGGGCTCGGGACTGGGGACTCGGGAATCACCCGAAAACAAATCCATCGGGACCGATGTGCCGTCCCACGATACCCGAGTCCCGAGCCCCGAGTCCCCAATCCCGAGGGGGGCGGCGGCGGTGAGGGGCCCCAGCGCCTCCCGCACCGCCTCCTCGACCACCTTCTCGACGAAGAACTTGTCGCGGAAGCGGACTTCCAGCTTCGACGGGTGGACATTCACGTCCACCGCATCGCCGGGCAGATCGAGGAACAGGATCAGCGAGGGGCGGTCGTCGGGCGCGAGCGTCGAGCGATAGCCGGCCTCGGCCGCGCGCAGGATGAACGGATCGCGGATCGGGCGGCCGCGCACGAACACGTAGCCCTTGCGGCCCGTTGGCTTCGCCTGCGCCGGCCGCTGGGCGAATCCGCGCACCTCGAGCGGTCCCTCGCGGCGGGCGATCGGGAGCAGCGTATCGGCCAGCTGCCCGCCCCACAGCGCGCCCACCCGCTCGATGGCACTGGCGGCGGGGCGCACGTCGATCAGCGTGCGCTCGTCGCTCGACAGCGTGAACGCGGTTTCGGGGCGGATCAGCGCCAGCAGCGTCACGGCTTCTACGACGGCGCGGGTCTCGGTCGCCTGGGCCCGCAGGAACTTGCGGCGCGCTGGTGTATTGAAGAACAACGCCCGCACGGTCACCGTCGTGCCCCGCTGGCGCACGGCATCGTCGACGCCGTCGCGCCTTCCGCCGACCAGGCGCAGCCGCGTGCCGGTGGCCCCGTCGGGCGAGGTCTCGAGCTCGAACCGGGACACGGAGGCGATCGCGGGCAGGGCTTCGCCCCGGAACCCGAACGTGCCGACCCCGATCAGATCGGCAGCCTCGCGGATTTTGCTGGTGGCGTGCCGCGACAGCGCCAGCTCCGCGTCGGCGCGGGCCATCCCTTCGCCGTCGTCGCTCACCCGGATCAGGCTCTTCCCGCCGTCTTCGATCTCGACACGGATGGCGCGGGCTCCCGCGTCGAGGGCGTTCTCGACCAGCTCCTTCACGACCGAGGCGGGCCGCTCCACCACCTCGCCGGCCGCGATCTGATCCGCCACCTGGGGAGCGAGCACGGCGACCCGGGTGGCGCTCTGCACCGTCACAGCCGGGTCACCTCGGTCGCCAGCACCCAGCCGCGGACGCCGTCCTGGCGATGCACCTCGAGCCACCCGCCGAACGCCCGGCCGACCAACAGGGCGGCGCCGGCTTCGACCGTCGCCGCGGCGCTGGCGCTGCCATACGGCGCCACGCGCACCGACGTCGCGGGATGCACGACGATCGCGACGGGCCGGCCCCGCCGCAGCGCTTCGCGCAGCGCCATTCCCATCGCCGCCGCCGTGAGGAGCGCGACGGTGGCGAGCACCACCCGCCGGCGCCGGCCCGCGGCAACGATCCACATGACGATCCACAGCACCGCGGCCACCAGGGCCCACTCACCGGGCGTGGCGAACCCCACGACGAGCAGCGGCTCGCTGGGCGCGTCCGGGGGCGGGAGCAGCTCGCGGGCCCGCCGCACTGTCTCCTCACGCGGGGCCAGCCGGGACGCGATGGCCCACGCGGCCGCCGCCTTGCCGTCCGCTCCGGCGCGATACAGCGTGGCGCCCAGGTTGTACCAATGCGCCGGCGCGCGCGGCTCGGCGGCTGCGCGCGCGGCGAAGGAGTCCTCCGCGGCGCGCAGCGCTCCCGCCTCGTACAACGCCTCCGCGCTCACCGCCTGGGCC
>DATDFC010000167.1:0-6948 GCA_036522815.1 Gemmatimonadales bacterium
CGGTGGGAAGCGAGTCGCCCGGCGACGACGCGGGGAGCGGCCCCGCCACCTGGAGCTGGAGTGCGACGAGGAGGGCGAGCATCAGTCCGCCTCGACGGGCCGGGCCGCCCGCAGCTCGCGCCCCTCTCGGGCCGCCAGCCGGTCGAGCAGCGTGTACGCCACCGGCACCACGAACAGCGTCAGAGCGGTGGAGAAGAGGATGCCGCCTACGATGGCGTAGCCGAGCGGCCGGCGCGACGTGGAGCCTGCGCCGAGTCCGATCATCACCGGGATCGCGCCCATGATCGTGGACACCGACGTCATGAGGATCGGCCGCAGCCTGATGCGGCCCGATTCGAGCACCGCGGCGAAGGTGTCGAGCCCCTTGGCCTTGAGCTGGTTGGCGTACTCCACGAGCAGAATGGAGTTCTTGGTCACGAGACCGATCAGCAGAACCATGCCGATCTCGCTGTACAGGTTGATCGTCCCGCCCGGTCGATGCAGGAGGGCCGCCACGAGCAGGGTCGCGAGCGCGCCGGTCACCGCGAGCGGCACCGCCAGCAACACGGTGAACGGGTGCACCAGCGATTCGAATTGCGAGGCGAGCACCATGAAGACGACCAGCAGGGCGACGCCGAACGCGAAATACAACGCGCCGCCGCTCTCCCTGAACTCGCGGGAGTCCCCTGCCAGCTCCGTCGTGCTTCCCGGGGGAAGCACCTGCCGGGCCAACCCATCGAGCGAGTCGAGCGCCTCCCCCTGGGCGAACGGAGGAATCAGTGAGGCCGACAGCGTAAAGGACGGAACGCGGTTGAAGTGGTTGATCTGCCTCGGGCCCACTCCCTCCTCGACCTTCGCCAGGGCCGCAAGCTGCACCAGCTGGCCGCCGCGTCCCCGCAGGTAGATCCCCGACATGTCGCTCGGCGTGGCCCGAAGACCGGGACCGAGCTGGACCATCACGTAGTACAGCTTGTCGTTCCGGGTGAACGTGCTGACCCGGCGACCGCCGAGGAACGTCTGGAGCGCGGCCGCGACGTCGCGCACGGGTACCCCGAGGTCCTCCGCGCGGTCGCGGTCGAAGGTGACGCGCAGCTCCGGCTTGTTCACGCGCAGGTCGGTGTCGATGTTCGTGAGACCCTTGATGGCGCGCGCCCGCGGCACGAGCGTGTCCATGGCCTGCGCGAGCCGCGCGAGATCGGGATGCTGCACCACGAACTGCACCGGCTGGCTGAAGCCGAGCGCGCCGGGGCTGTACGGGAACGCCCGGAGACCGGCGATCCCGAAGAGCTGGGGGAACAGCATGCCCACGAGTTGCTGGACGTTATGCTGACGCTCCCTCCAATCCTTGAGGATGACTCCGATAAACGCCCGGTTGACGCCTCCGGCGAATCCGCCGATGATCGTGAAGTACCCCTGGACATCCGGAGTCTTGCCGATGATCTGCTCGATCTGGCGCACGTAGCCGTCCGTGTAGTCGAGCGATGCGCCCTCGGGCGCCGATGCCACCACCAGGAAGAACCCGCGGTCGTCGTCCGGAATGAGCTCTTGCTTGAGGTTCTTGTACAACACGAACGCCAGGGCCACCGTCACGACCGTCCCGGCCATCACGATACCCCGGTGCCGCAGCGCGGTCTGGAGCAGCTTCGCGTAGCGATCGGCGACGGCGTTGAAGCCCTGCTCCAACACCCGGTAGAGCGCGCCGTGCTCGTGCGGCACCCGGAGCACCTTGGCGCACAGCATCGGTGTCAACGTCAAAGCCACGAATCCCGAAATCACCACGGCCCCGGCGACCGCGATCCCGAACTCGCTCAGCAGCCGTCCCGTCGAGCCGCGCAGGAACCCGAGCGGCGTGAACACGGCTACCAGCGCGACCGTCGTCGCGATCACGGCGAAGCCGATCTCGTTGGTGCCGTTGACCGCGGCCGGCTCCGGCGCCTCGTTCAGCTCTTCCTGGTGACGGTAGGCGTTCTCCAGCACGATGATGGCGTCGTCCACCACGATGCCGATGGCGATCGTGAGCGCGAGCAGCGTGAAGTTGTTGATCGAGAAGCCGAGGAAATACATGATGGCGAACGTCGCCACGATCGACGCCGGGATCGCGAGCCCGGGGATCACCGTCGCCCGCAAGTTTCGCAGGAACACAAAGATGATCAAGACGACGAGGATCGCGGCGATCAGCAGCGTTAGGCGCGCGTCGTTGATCGAGTGCGTGACGAATACCGATCCGTCGAACGCGATTTCGAGCTTCACGCCGGGGGGCAGCGTCTGCTGGATGCCGGGGATGGCCTCGCGGATCCGCCGAGCGACGTCGATCAGGTTCGCCTTGGATTGCCGCACCACGCCGATCGCGACCGAGGGATTCCCGTTGTAGCGGAAGATCGAGCGATTGTCCTCGGGCCCGAGCTCGACGTTCGCCACGTCCTTGAGCTTGACGACCTGGCCGCCTTGACTCGCCACCGCCAGCTCGCCGAATCCCTGCGGCGTCTTGAGCTCGCCCAAGGACCGGACTGAGAACTCCCGTCGCGTCGATTCGATGCGGCCGGCGGGAATCTCGACGTTGCGCGCCGTGATCGCGTTTTCCACGTCCTGCACGGTGAGGCCGCGTGCCGACAACTGGTCGGGCTGCACCCACACCCGCATCGCGAAGCGCCGCTCGCCGAAGATTCCGGCGCTGCCGACGCCCGCCAAGCTCTGCAGCCGCGCCTTGACCAGCCGGTCGGCGACGTCGGAGAGCTGCATCAGGTCGTAGTGCGGGCTGCTCAGAGCCAGCCAGAAGAACGGCTGCGCGTCGGCCTGCTGCTTCGCGATCACCGGCTCGAGCACGTCCACCGGCAGCCGCCCGCGCACCCGCGATACCTTGTCGCGCACGTCCTGGGCGGCGACGTCGACGGGCCGGTCGAGGTTGAACTCCAGGGTGATCTGGCTGTTCTCCTCCGAGGAGGAGCTCGACAGCGTGCGCAGTCCCTGGATCGTGGAGAGCTCCTCTTCGAGCACGTCGGTCACCGCCGTTTCCACCACCTGTGCGTTGGCGCCGGGCAGGGTGGTCGAGACCGAGATGATCGGCGGGTCGATGTCGGGGAGCTCGCGCACCGACAGCCGGGTGTACCCGATGATGCCGAACAGCACCAGTGCGGCGGAGATCATGCTGGCCAGCACGGGGCGTCGAATGGACGTTTCGGAGAGTTTCATGGGACCGAAAATTAACCGAAAATGGTGATCCCGGGAGTAGGGCCCGGGTGTCAGGAAACGGTAGACACGGTTGAGATCGACCGCCGCACCGGCTGCCTCTTGCTACGACGATTGTGCCCTCGGGATTCCGACACTACGGGCATCTCGTCGTTTTGCTTCACTATACCCGCGCCACGCCCCACGGCTAGGTGTTTGACCGGGCGACGCAGCGACCTGAAACCACCCCAGGGAGCCGTGAGGCAGCCCCACCATATCACGTGCGTGGTCGCAACGCCTCGTGTGCTGAGAGCGCACCAAGCGCCACAACGGTTCCTCATGGCGCGCCAGCAGCAGGGGGGCACCCGGTTTGCACGGCTGCGCGGCACACTCAAGCGCGAGGCGTCTCCCTGTGCGTCGCTTGCTCCCCGCGGGTCTCCTCCTGGTCATGGCGGTGCCGCAGATCGGATACACGCTCGCGGCGAAGGTGGTGCAGTAGGCGCGGGCGCCCGCAGGCTCAGCTCGTGGCGCGTTGCGGCTTGGCTCGTCCCGCTGGCGTTCGTCCTGCAAGCCTGCCAACGCGACGAGGCGACGGCACCAGAGTCGCCCGCGGCCCCCCAGCCCGCGAACAGCACGGCCACGCACCTCGGCTTTGCCCCGCAACCGTCCGCGAACGACGATGTCGACGCCGTCATGGCCCCTCCGGTGCAAGTCGCCGTAAAGGACTCGCTAGAGCACACGGTCCGGGGTGCCACGGACACCGTGACGCTCGCGCTGGGAGCAACTTCGAAGGGAGCCGCCCTCGCGGGCACGACCACGGTAGCGGCGGTCGACGGCATCGCGACGTTCGCGGACCTGCGCGTCGATCGGCCCGGGACTTACACGCTCGTTGCCACGGCGCCCCGGCTCACGGCGGCTACGAGCGCGTCGTTCACCGTCCACGTCACGTTCGCCGCGGTGAGCGCCGGAGGAAGCCACACGTGCGCCATCACGCCCCGAGGCGCGGCGTACTGCTGGGGCTCGAACAGCTCCGGCCAGCTGGGCGACGGAACCAGGATCGCCGAGGCGATCCCGGTACTCGTGTCGGGCGGCATCCGGTTCGCGACCATCAGCCTGGGAGAAAACCACACCTGCGGCGTGGCCACGAGCGGGGCGGCGTACTGTTGGGGTGCCAATTTCTGGGGCCAGCTCGGGGACGGGACGGGATTTCCGCAAACGAGTCCGGCGCGCGTGGCGGGGGGGCTCGACTTCACGGTGGTCGGGGCCGGAGCTACACATACCTGCGGTGTGACCACGTCCGGCGCGGGGTACTGTTGGGGAGACAATTTCGCGGGCCAGCTCGGCGACGGGCGTACGGGTGGAGCATCGCTGACTCCCGTGGCGGTCGTCGGCGGGCTCACCTTCATGCGCGTGAGTGCGGGCGCTGGGTACAGTTGCGGCCTGACGACCGCCGGCGTCGCGTCTTGCTGGGGCTCGAACAGCGACGGCCGGCTGGGCGATGGGACGACCCTCAGCCGGCCCGTTCCAGGGCTCGTCGCGGGGGTCACCGGCATCGCTGCGGTGAGTGCCGGGGCCCGTCACGCGTGCGCGGTGATCACCGGCGGCACGGCGTATTGCTGGGGCGCCAACAACACGGGCCAGTTGGGCGACGGGACCACCACGTCGCGAGCGATCCCGGTCCCGGTCTGGGGCGGGCTCACGTTCAACGTGCTGGACGGCGGAGGGGCGCACAGCTGCGGCGTGATCCCGAGGAGCGCGCCGTACTGCTGGGGTGATAACACATACGGCCAATTGGGCGACGGCACCGGGGCGGGGCGGGCCACCCCCGCCCCGGTCGCAGACGGGCTCGCCTTCGTCGCCGCCAGCGCCGGACTGGCGCACGCCTGCGGCCTGACGGCCGGCGGCACGGCCTACTGCTGGGGCGCCAATTACGCCGGCCAGCTCGGCGACGGGACGACGAACTTGAGCCCGACGCCAGTGCGCGTGGCTCCCTGAGCCGCCGCTAGCGCTGGCACCCCGGGCAGAACGTCGTCGCCCGCAGGTCGATCGTATGGGTGGTGACGAGTTTCCTGCCGCACTGCACGCACGGCTCGCCACCCCGGCCGTACACCTTCAGCTCGAACTGGAACCGGCCTTCCTCCCCGGTGCCGGTGCGGTAATCGCGCAGCGTCGTGCCGGACGATCGCACGGCCCGGAGCAGGATGTCCGTGACCGCCGCGTGCAGGCGCGCGAACTCCTCGAGCGACAGCTTGTTCGTGGGCTTGGACGGGTCGATCCCGGCCTCGAACAGCGCCTCGTTGGCGTAGATGTTGCCCACCCCGGCGATGCGACGCTGATCCATGATCGTCTTCTTGATCGCCGCGCGTGTGCCCTTGAGCCGGTCGGCGAACACGAACGGGGTGAAGGTGTCCTCCAGCGGCTCGGGTCCGATCCGGCCGGTGTAGGCATCCCAGCCCTTTTGGTCGAGCAGCCACACGGTGCCCAGGCGCCGCACGTCACGGTATACCAGCAGGCGACCGTCTTCGATTGTGCAGGTGAGCACCGCGTATTTTGCCTCGTCCCGGGTGAGCGCCCGGTCGTACACTACGAGCGATCCGGTCATGCGGGGCTGCACGATCAGCCGGTGGCCGCTCGCCAGGCGAAACACCGCGTGCTTGGCGCGCCGGATCACCTCCTCGATGGTGTTCCCGCGCAGCGTACGCAGCAGGCGCGGCTTCGAAACCCGGCGCAGCACGTCCGTCTTGGCCAGACGGGCGCGCGCGATGCGGTAGCCCTCGAGCCGCGGGGCCAGCTCCCGCACGATCGTCTCAACCTCGGGCAGCTCCGGCACGCTCCGCCGTTCTCCTGATCTGGCGCCACGCGATGTCTCTGCGGTACGTCTTTCCCTCGAAGCCGATCAACTCACACCCGCGGGTGCTCTGCTCGCGTGCCGCCGCCACCGTGTCGCCCAGACCGGTCACCGTGAGCACGCGTCCCCCGGCCACGCGCAGCGTCCCGTCGGGATCGCGGGTCGTGCCCGCGTGGAACACGAGTGTCCCGGGCTCGAGATCGCGCGGCACGTCGACGGCCGCGCCCAGGCGCGGCTTGTCGGGGTAGCCCGGGGCCGCAAGCACCGTGGCCACGGCGGCCCGACTCGACGACAGTATCGTGTCGCGCGGTCTCCAGTCGCCCATGGCGATATCGCGCAGGTGCGACGTCACGCCGGGCAGCACCGGCAGCAATGCCTGGGTCTCCGGATCGCCGAAGCGGCAGTTGAACTCGAGCACGTAGGGCGTGCCGTCGGCCGCGAGCATGATGCCGGCGTACAGTACCCCTTGATAGGGAGCACCCCGTACCGCCAGCTCCCGCAGCGCCGGCTCGAGCACCCGGCGACGCAGCTGTTCCAGCAGACCAGCGGTGGCGATGCTCACGGGGCAGTAGGCGCCCATGCCCCCCGTGTTGGGCCCGGTGTCGCCTTCGCCCAACCGCTTGTGATCCTGGGCGGCGGGCAGCACCACGAGCTGCGCGCCGTCCGTGAGCGCCAGCACCGAGAGCTCCTCACCCTCGATAAAGTCCTCCACCACCACTTCGCGGCCCGCGTCGCCGAACGCTCCTGCCGCGAGCATGGCGTGCGCGGCGCGGGCAGCCTCATCCCGGGAGGCGCACACCACGGCGCCCTTGCCCCCCGCGAGCCCGGAAGCCTTCACCACGAGCGGCTCGGCGTGACGCTTGATGTAGACGAGGGCCGGGTCGAGGGCGGTGAAGGTGCGGCTCGCGGCGGTGGGGATGCGCGCCTGCTGCATCACGTCCTTTGCGAACGCCTTG
>DATDFC010000168.1:0-3731 GCA_036522815.1 Gemmatimonadales bacterium
GAACGGGTGGGACCTGGCGAGCGCGCTGCACCCGCAAACCATCCTGGCGTACGGGATGAACGACAACCCGCTGCCACCGGCGCACGGCGCGCCGCTGCGGCTGTACTCGCCGACCAAGCTCGGCTACAAGCTGACGAAGTATGTGGTATCGATGACCTTCAGCGATCAGCGGCCGGGCGGATACTGGGAAGACCAGGGGTATCCGTGGTTCGGAGGGATTTAAGAAGAACGGTCATCCAATGGCCGCCAGCGCGTCGTGCATCGCGAGCGCTGACTGATACCGGTCGGCGGGTTCCTTCGCCATCGCCGTGAGTATCACCTGTGCCAGCGCGTCGGGGATCTCCGGGTTGAACGACCGGGGATCGGGTGGCTGCTCCTCCAGGTGCCTCGCGACCAGCGCATAGACGGTCTCCGCCTCGAACGGCACGCGCCGTGTGAGGCACTCGAACAGCACCACTCCCGTCGAATAGAGATCGCTGCGCACGTCGAGCTCCATCCCCGACAGCTGCTCCGGCGACATGTAGTCGGGCGTGCCGATCGACATGCCTTCCTGGGTCAGGCCTTTCTCCCGCGGGCGGTTGGCGAGGCGGGCGATGCCGAAGTCCATCACCTTGAGGAACCCGTTCGGCTCGACCACGATGTTCTGCGGCTTGATGTCGCGGTGGATCACGCCCTGCTCGTGCGCCACTTCGAGCGCGCGGCACAGCTGCTTGCCGATCGTGAGGGTGACGGCGACCGGGAGCGGCCCGCGCGCCGCGATCAGCTGCTTCAACGGAGTGCCCTCGACGTACTCCATGGTGAGATAGTAGGTGCCGCCGATCTCGCCCAGGTCGTACGTGCGCACCACGTTGCGATGGGTGATCTTGCGCGCCAGGCGGATTTCCTGCTTGAAGCGCTCCAGCGCCACGCCATCGCCCGCGAGCGCCTCGGGCCGGAGCGTCTTGATCGCCACCGGCTCCTGCAGCTCGCGGTCGAACGCCCGATACACGACTCCCATCCCCCCGGTGCCCAGCAGCTCCTTCACCTCGTAGCGGTTGGCGAACACCGTCCCGGGCCGCAGTGCGTCTCCCAGCTCGCGCGAGGGCCGGGCGGCTCGGAGCGGGGCGGTGGACGCGGCCCCCGACGACATCATGTAGTCAACCAGGTTCGCCTTCTCCTTGAGGTCGGCCACGAGGCCGCTGAACGCCGCCGCCAGCTCGCCGATCTCGTCGGTCGACCGGACGTCGATCTCCACGCCGTAGTCGCCATCCTGGACGCGCCGCGTCGCGAGGGCCAAGCGACGGATCGGACCGGCGATCTGGCGCGCGAGCACGTAGGCGGAAGCGAGTGCGAGCGCGAGGCCGAGCGCGAACGCCACCGCCAGGGTGCGCCGCAACGCGGCGAACGCCGCGAGCTCCCGCTCGTGCGAGCGGAACGCCACGAACCCCCCGAACGCGTCCCCGCCCGCCGAGCGGATCGGACTCGCGAGGCCGATCATGTGCTCGCCGCCCACGATCGCCGACACCTCCGCGCCGCTCGAATCGCCGCCGAAGCGACGCAGCGCCGCCGTGTCGGCAGCGAGCGCCGGCTCGACCTCGTCACGCGGCAAGGTACTGCCGACCACGTAGGGACGGCCCAGCGTGTCGAGCGCGAAGAACACAACGTCCGTTGTCGTCGCCTGCTTGATCTGCTGGGCGAGCGTATCGTCGATCGCGTACGCGGCGACGAGCGCGCCCTGCGGCACCGCGGACGCGGATGCGCGCAACGGCACCGCCACGGCAATGAACAGCCGGTGCAGCCGGTCGTCGAGCCAGGCGCCGCTGGACGATTCACCGGACAACGCGCCGGCGACGAGGGCGCCGCCCGACAGGTCGGCGTCGAACTGCTCCGGATAGTCGGTCCGCGCCACCAGGATGCCGCGCTCGGTCGTCACCAGCACCCAGGCGGCCCCGAGCAGCTGCCGGTACTCGGCCGCCTGGTCGAGCACGTTGGAGCGCTCGGCGCTCTTGAGCAGCCGCTCGCGGAACTGCGGCACCTCCGCGCTCACCCCGCTCATGCCCATGAACGTCGCGGTGCGACCCGACAGAAATGCCTGGACGCCGCGCCGCACGCCCGCGAGGGCGCGCCGGATCGACTGGTCCGCCGTGCGGTCCGCCTGCACCGTCGTCAGACCGAGCGTCACGCCGAGCACCGCCGCGATCGACAGCGTCGCGGCCACGAAGATCTTCGCGCCCAGGCCGACCCGCGCCGGCCTAGTAGCGCTCGAGTCCCTCATTCGTGGGGTAGTCCTCGCCGTGCTTGTTCTTGTGCGGCACCCAGCGGAAGCCGCGCGCGTCCAGCTCCACGTCGACTCCCACGGCGCCCGCCGCCGTGACGCGCACGTCGCGCGTCACCTCGGGGCTCCGCTCGTGCCATACGCGCAACGTGTACGCGCCCGGCGGGACGTCGGAAATGACGAAGCTGCCGTCGCTCGCCGGCTGCGTGAACAGACGGCCGCTCATCACCTGCACGTAGGCCACCATGCGGGGGTGGATGTTGCAGAACACGCGCACCAGCCCCGCATGTGCGAACGTCTGGGCGCGGGTCTCCCCCCGTCCATACTGCTCCAGGTCGAACTGGTTGGAGTCGCTCGCGGAGAAGACATTGTGGTCGAACGGATCGCGGTTGACGAAGCGCACGGTCGAGCCGACCGGGACCACCAGCACGCGGGGGACGAATTCCTTGTCGCTGATCGCGATCTCGACCGTGACGGGGTGCGCTGCGGCGCCCCCGCCCGCCAGGGAGACCACGGCGGCCCCCAGGTCGGGAGACGGCTTCCCTTTCTTCTCGAGCATCGCGACGCGGCCCGTGACGCGCGGCCCGCCTTGCACCATCGCGATCGAGGCCGCGCCGACCAGCAGTGCGATCCAGCGCATCGCCCTCCGCTCCCGGTTGCGCTTGAGGCGTGCAGCTTACCGTCGTCGCACCCAAACCGCTAGGCGGCGGGACTGGCACCGCACTCGCTCTTACGCCGGCAGCCGGCCTTTCAGGTCCCGCGGCGTGAACGGACCCCGCCCCGCGATGAGCGCCCGCGCGTGGTCCACCTGTCCCCACGTGTTCCACAGGAGCACGCCGCGCACCCGGCCGTCTTTCAGATAGTAGACCACACCCTCCCGGAACGGCTCCTTCCAATCAGCGACGGTCTCGAGCCGCGGGTCCAGCTCACCTACGGCTTCATAGCCCAGGTCAAACAGATCCGAATAGAAGAAGGGCAGATGATCGTAGGAGGTCGCCCGGCCCGCCATGTTGAGGCCGGCGGTGCGTCCCATCGTGTTGGCGTTGTCTTCGTGCTCCACGCGCAGCCGGGTGCCCAGGGCCGGATTCGCGAAGTTGGCGACGTCCCCCGCGGCATACACATCCGGATGACTGGTGCGGCAGAACTCGTTCACCAAAACCCCGTTGTCCACCGGCAGGCCCGCTTGCTCGGCCAGCTCCACCGCCGGCGTGATGCCCAGTCCCGCCACCAGGACCTCGGCGACGAGCTCGCTGCCCGTAGTGGTGCGCACCACACACGACCCCGCCCGCCGATCGAGCCCCGCCATCCCTTCTCCCATCCGCATCGTCACGCCCTGCTGCCGATAGTAGTCGACGAGGAAGCCCGACAAATCGGCCGGAAACACCCGGGCGCCGACCCCCGCCTCCGGGATGAGCATCGTCACGTCGCGTCCCTGCATCCGGAGCGCCGCGGCGACTTCGCTCCCGATAAAGCCGCC
>DATDFC010000169.1:0-33207 GCA_036522815.1 Gemmatimonadales bacterium
GCCGGCCCCGCCGGTGTCGCGCCGCAGCGCGCGGCCGCCGACCAGAGGCTGCGTGCCGGGCTGCTGGGTGTTGCCGCGGCGCTCGCGATCACGATCCCGACGGTGCTGATCGGGGTGTATCTGCGGCGCCTCTACTCCGCCGGGTTGTTCCTCGGCACCCCCTTTACCATCGGCTACATCAGCGCCTACGTGTTCAACGCGCGTCAGGCACAGAGCGAGCGGCACACGCTCGAGGTGGCGCTCCTGGCGGTCGCCCTCGCGGGCGGGGCCATGCTGGTGTTCGCACTCGAAGGCGCGGTGTGCATCGCGTTGGCCTTCCCGCTGGCGGCGTTGCTCGCCCTCCCCGGAGCCGTGCTCGGCAGGGCGGTGGCGCTGCGCGGCGCGGGGCGGTCGCTCCTCGCCGGAGCGCTGCTCGCGCCGTTCGTAGTGCTCGTGAGCCCGCGGCAGCGCGCGCCGTCCCGCGAGGTCGTGACCGTCATCGAGGTCGATGCGCCCCCGGCGGTCGTGTGGCGTCACGTCGTTAGCTTTCCGCAGCTGGCGCCGCCCCGCGCATGGCCGTTCCGCGCGGGCGTGGCGGCGCCGATGGCGGCGCGCATCGTCGGGACCGGCGTGGGGGCGACCCGCTACTGCGACTTCACCACAGGCAGCTTCGTCGAGCCGGTCACGGTCTGGGAGGAGGATCGCCGGCTGGGATTCGACATCACGGCGCAGCCGCCGCCCATGCGCGAGTGGAGCCCGTACCGCGATGTGAACCCGCCGCACCTCGACGGGTACTTCCGAGCGACCCACGGGGAGTTCCGACTGATCCCGCTGCCCGGCGGCCGTACCCGTCTCGAAGGGCGGACCCAGTACGTCGTGTCGCTGTTCCCGCAGGCCTATTGGACGCTGCCGACCGGCCGTCTCGTTGCGGCGATCCACGAGCGGGTGCTGCGGCACATCAAGGCAATCGCCGAGGAGGAAGATCACCCATGAGAGGGACGATCCTCTACGCCGCGCTGGGCGCGCTGGGCATTGCCTGCGTGCGGCCCGACAAGGCCCCGCCCGCGTCCGACACGACCGCGTCGCGCCGACGCCCGCGCCGACTGCGACGAAGGTCGCCACCGTGCTGGGGTTCCTCGCGCCGGAATCGGTGCTGCACGACAGCGCACAGGACATTTACTTCGTCTCCAACATCAACGGCAGCCCCATGGCGAAGGACAACAACGGCTTCATCAGCCGCGTGCGGCCGGACGGGGCGGTCGAGAACCTCAAGTTCATCGAGGGTGGGCGGAACGGCGTCACCCTCAACGCCCCGAAGGGCCTGGCCCTGGAGGGCGACACTCTCTGGGTCGCCGACATCGACGCCGTGCGAGCGTTCGATGCCAAGACGGGTGCCGCGATCGACACGGTGAGTCTGAGCAAGCTGGGAGCGGTGTTCTTGAACGACATCGTGGTCGGCTTGAGCGGCGCGCTCTACATCACCGACACGGGCATCCGGTTCGACGACGTCGGTAACGTGCTGCATCCAGGTCCGGATCGCGTATTCCGCGTGGGACCGGACCGGGCCGTGACCCAGGCCATCCGCGGCGACACGCTCGGTCGCCCCAACGGCATCGCCGTCGATCCGGTTGGCAAGCGCTTCATCATCGTCGAGTTCGGCGGACGCTACGTGCTCGGCTGGAAGCCCGGCGACAAGGCGCCGAGCGTGGTCGCGAAGGGCCCCGGCGGATTCGACGGCGTCGTCGTCGCCGGTGGCAGGATTCTCGTGTCGAGCTGGGCCGATTCGAGCGTGGCGGGCTACGAGACGGGCCAGGAGGTGAAGCTCATCAGCGGGATCGCCGGCCCCGCTGATATCGGCTACGATGTAAAACGGAACCGCTTGTTGATCCCCTCGCTGCCCGGGAATCGAGTGGAGATCTGGCAGCTGCCGTAGCGTCGACGCAACACACGCGGAAACGTGCTCGTGCCGGCCGACCCCTTCCCGCAGGGTGTAAATCTTGCTATCAGTGCGAAGCCGCGTACTTGAGGTGAGCTACTCCGTGTTCGACGTCGGCGGCAGCACCCGGCAAGAGATCCGAATCGTCCTCGCGGACGATCACGCCGTGGTGCGCGCCGGCCTGCGAGCACTGTTGGAAAAGCAGCCGGGCATCGTCGTCGTCGGCGAGGCTCAGACCGGCGGCGAGGCGGTCGCGCTGACCGCGTCGGCCCGTCCTCACGTGGTCCTGATGGATCTCGCCATGCCCGGGGAAGGCGGCATCGACGCCACACGGCGCATCACCATGCTGGGACTGGGGACCAAGGTCCTGGTGATCACCGCGCTGCCCCAGGAGCAGCAGCTGTGCGACGCGCTCGAAGCGGGTGCCAGCGGCTTCCTGCGGAAGGACGCGTCGGTGGAGCAGCTGGCGCGCGCGATCCGTACCGTGGCGGGCGACCGGCTGTTCCTCGACGAGGACGCCGCCCGTCTGGTCGTGCTACAGCGCTATCGCAAGACGGGGCAGGTCGAGGACGAAAAGGCGGCGGCGGAGCGGCTGAGCCGGCGGGAGCGCGAAGTCCTGGCCCTGCTCGCCCTCGGGCACAGCTCGAAGGAGATCGGCCAGAAGCTGTCGCTCAGCCCGAAAACGGTGGACGAATACCGCGCGCGCCTGAAGGATCGCCTCGGGCTCACGCGCCGGCCGGAGCTGGTGCGGTTCGCGTTGCGCACCGGGCTGCTGGTCGAATCCGAGCCCATCGGACCCGTCACTCCCACCCTTCCGTCTTCACCTCCGCGAGCACCGACTCCAGGGGGTTGAGCTCCAGCTGCTTCGGCTCCGCCGGCAGTGGTAGCGTCGCTTCGGTCACCGGTCCGCGCACGTTCACGCGCACGTAGGCGCGCGCCCCGTCGCCCAGCTCAATTTGCAGCGGCACCGGCATGACGAAGTCCTTGGGCACGTCCTCCTGGCGGATGCGGATGTGCAAGGCGTACTGGTGGTCGGCCGCCGTATCGGCGTGCCACGACAGGATGTAGGTCGGAATCGCCGTCCCGTTCACCCACTCCTCGAAGAACCAGTCCATCGGCAGGTTGAGGTGCTGCTCGACCACGCGCTGGAAGTCATGCGTCGTCGCCCGGCGGCCGCGGTACTGCCGGTAGAAGTCCTGCATCATGGCCGAGAAGGCGTCCTCCTTCATGGTGCGGAAATCGAGCATCAGGTTCCGCAGCATCTGGATCACCCACGCGCCCTTCTCGTAGACCATCACCTGGTAGTCGCGGGGCTGGACCTCGGCCACGCGCGAGCCCAGCCCGGTGGGCAGCGCATCGCCCCGCCGGGCCCGGATGTCCTTACGCCAATCCTTCAGGTGCTTGAAGAACTTCTCGTTGTCGTTGAGCACGAGCTGCATGTACCAGAGTCCGGCGAAGTCCGCGAACCCCTCCGAGAGCCACGCGTCTCGATACGTGGCGGGCTCGACCCCGATGCCCCACCACTGGTGCGCCATCTCGTGCGCCCGAAAGATCTCCTCCGCGCCGTTTTCCCGTACCGACTGGAACGTCCACCAGGAGAGGTGGATCAATCCCGGGAACGCCTGCCCGTGCCCGTAGGGGATCTCGGTGGCGTAGTACTGCTTGAACAACGGCGGGCCGAACACGCGGCTGAAGAACGCGAGGCTGTTCGCCACGTCGGCGCCCACCGTCTGCTCGGGATCGCGCTGTCCCAGCATCAGGCTGCGCAGGTGGACGTGGGCTTCGCGGTTGAGATGGACGGTCACGGGCGGGATGCGCGGATCGGTGATCTGGAACTCGCTGAACGGCCCCACGTTGAACGATGCCACGAACGCCGGCCGCTCCGTGACCCAGTGCGTCGTTCGCACGTCCCCCTGCACGTGCGACTCGACCAACCGACCGCTGCTCGCCAGCAGGTATTGGACCGGCGCGTGGAAGGTCAGATCCATGTCCGCCGCCTGTCCCGAGCCGTACGTGGGCGCACCGTAGCGCGGGAACCAGAGACTCGAGGACTTGAGGAAGAACCAGCGGTCCATGGCAGGAGGCAGCGCCCGCCGCAGCGAGTCGCGCCAGCGACGGGGGACCGAGTCGGTCACCCTCCGCTCGATTTGCTCCATGAGCGAGCCGTACGTGATGAGGTCGCCATGGTAGACGACGCGCAGCGATCGCGTCTCGCCGGCGGCGAGCGGTGTCGCGAAGCGCACCCACAGCTCGGGGCTACGCTTGGCCCGGAAGAAGCTGTCCGCCGCTCCGGTCTCGTCGAGCACCGAGTCGACCTTCAACTCCTCGTATAAGAGGAACGGGGCCCAGCGAACGCCGTCGCGCCGTGCGGTCACACGGATCGCAGCCTTCGCGGAGAACTCCAGCCCCTTTCCCAGGGTCGTTTCGACCTGGTAACGCTCGAGCTTCAACGGATCCGGCCGCTCGACGCCCACGAGCACGCTATCCTGGAGATCCTCGACGCGCGGGAACTGCGATACGATCTGGACCTTCTGCCCGCTGAGCTTGCCGCCCCGGAGCAGCTCGATCTGCTCCGGCTGCTCGGGGTCGACCTGGAACATCAGATCCTCGCCATGCTCGCGCTTGACATGACCGTAGAAATAGCCGTTCGCATACCCGTTCAGGAGCGCGCTCATCAGGGTGGAGCTCTCCGACTCGTGCGACCGTCCCTCGAGCAGGCGCTCGAGCGCGTCGCCCACGGGGCCCGACGCGTCACCACCCACGGGCCCGGGGCCGAAGCTGAGCTGGCGGGTGAGCTCCCACAGGGTGGAATCGGTGAAAACGAGCACGGCGGCGGAAATCGGCGTATTCACGATGGAGTCGCCCAGCACGTGGCTGAGCTGGCCGCGCTCCACCGCCAGCGGCGGCATGAACGAGACCGCGCCCCGACCCACGAACACCGCGCCCACCGTGCGACCGGCGACCGGAGTCAGGAGGTAGAGCCGGCCCTCGGCGAAGCGGAACTGGATGGCATCGCGCTGCAGCGTGAGGTTGTGGACGGCGGCGACGCTGTCACCCCGGGGGGCGAGCTTGCGCAGAGCCTCGAACACCGGCTCGTAGCGCTCGGCCGTGGCCCCCCCGCCCGGAGCGGATGGCGGCGGCACCGCCGTGTCCAGTCGCTGGGCGCTCGCCGGCGTCATCAGGCCCAAGGAGCACAGCAGGGCGGCGACGGCGAGACGGGCGGAGAAGGAGGGCACGCAGGGCTCCGACCTTTGTCGCCGCAAGAAATGTGGCGCCGTCGCCATCCTCACAGCCAGCGCCCGAGTGTCGCGTCGTCGCCACAGGCAGCGATCAACCGACCAGGATCGGCTCCTCGCGGGCGGGCTGCCGGTACACGTAGCGCTGGCCGGCGTAGTTTCGCAGCACGACGGCGTCGTCGCTGAGCGACTCGACGTATTCGGGCAACAGCGGGATCTTGCCGCCGCCGCCGGGGGCGTCGATCACGAAGTGGGGCACGGCGAGCCCCGAGGTCCACCCGCGCAGCGCGCGGATGATCTCGAGCCCCTTTTCGACGCTGGTGCGAAAATGCTCGGCGCCGGCGACCTGGTCGCACATGTAGATGTAGTAGGGCCGCACCCGGGCGGCGAGGAGTCGCTGCATCAGGCGCTTCATGACCGCGGGGTCGTCGTTCACGCCCTTCAGGAGGACGGTCTGGCAGCCGAGCGGAATACCGGCGTCGGCGAGCAGGGCGAGCGCCTGCACGGCCGCCGCCGTGAGCTCGTCCGGATGGTTGAAATGGGTGTTGATGTAGAGGGGATGGTAGCGCCGCAGGATGGCGCACAGCTCCGGCGTGATGCGCTCCGGGAGGTGGCACGGCACGCGGCTCCCGATGCGGAGGATCTCGAGATGGGGGATCGCCCGCAGGCGCCGGCACAGCTCGTCGATGCGGCGGTCGGAGAGGAGCAGCGGGTCGCCGCCCGACATGATCACGTCGCGGATCTCCGTATGCGCTTCGAGATAGCGGAAGGCCGACTCGAGCTCGCGCATCGAGATCTTCTCGGGATCGCCCACCTTGCGGCGCCGGGTGCAGAAGCGGCAATACGACGCGCACACCGGGGACACGAGGAACAGGGCCCGATCGGGATAGCGGTGGGTAATGTTCGGCACCGGCGAATGCGCGTCTTCGGCGAGCGAATCGACCAGGCCGTCGCGCACGTCGAGCTCCTGCAGGTCCGGCACGTACTGCCGCCAGATCGGGTCGCCGGGCGATTGAATCAGGTCCACCATCGCCGGCGAGATACGGAACTCGAAGTTGAGCGCGGCCTGCCGCAGCCGCTCGAGGTCCGGGAAGTGCTCCGGTCCGAATTTCGCGACGAGCGCGTCGAGCGAGGCGAGGCTCTTCTTACGCAGTAGCTCTTGCCACGACTCCATGCGTCAGGTCCTTGAGATAGATCACCAGATCGTCACCGGCCGCGTAGTAGCCGGGGATCAGCGCCGCGCGGGCGTAGCCGCGTCGCTCGTAGAAGGCGCGCGTGGGCCCGTAGTCGGCGCGGGATGACGTCTCGACGATGATCAGGCGTCCGTGGTCCGTCGTGACCCGGTCTTCGACGGACGCCAACAGCTGCGTGCCGACGCGCTTACCCTGCCACGCGGGGTCGACGACGATCCAGTAGAGGTCGTAGGTCCCCGTCGTTCCCGGCGTGGGGCCCCAGCAGGCATAGCCCACGAGCTCCACGCCCGAGAACGCGCCGAGCCAGCGATAGTCGTCGTCGCCGTCGAGGGCGGCGTCGAGCAGCTCCACCGCGATGGCGACCTCGTCCGGCTGGAACAGGCCGGTGGCCGCGGTGAGCCGCTCAAGTCGTGCGCGTTGGGCGCGGCCGACGGGACGGAGCGAGCAGCTCACGCGCCGCCTTGGCCCCCTGCGCGTCGCGCAACGCCACCTCGGCGATGCGCCGCACCAGCTCGGCGTAGTCCCACCCGGCGGCCTTGGCCATGCGCGACAGGCCGGCGTCGTCGTTCAGGTCGGGGTTGGGGTTGACCTCGAGGATCCAGACGCGGCCCTGATCGTCGAGCCGCAGGTCCACGCGACCGTACCCCTTCCCCTGCATCACGCGCCACGCCGCCTCCGCGACCCGGACCAGGCGGTCGCCGAGCTTCTGCGGGAGGTTCGCCGGGCAGACGGGCACGCTCCCCAGATCGTCGGGCGACCCGGCTTCCCACTTCCCGGCGTAGGTGAGGATCGGCCACGCGCCCTCGGGCATGCGGCTGAAGTCGATCTCGGAGATAGGGAGCGCGCGGGTGCCGACGAACCCGACGTTGAACTCGCGCCCGGCGACGTATTCCTGGACCAGGACCTCGTCGAACTGCTCGGTCATCGCGGCCACGCGGGCGCGCAGGGCCTTGCGGTCGCTCACCACCGAGCCGCGGTCCAGCCCGGCGCTCGCGTCCTCCGCGGCCGGCTTGACGATGGCGGGAAGGGGAAAGTCGTCCTCGATCTTGCCTTGCGCGACGGTCCAGCGCGGGATCGGGAGTCCCGCCTGCGCCAGCAGCGCGTTGACGATCGGCTTGCGACGACAGGCCGCGATGGTCCACAAGCTCGCCCCCGTGAGCGGGATTCCGGCGAACTCGAGCGTCCCCACGACGTGCTCTTCCCATTCGCTCCGGCCGTGCACGCCTTCGCACAGGTTGAAGACCAGGTCGGCGCGGCGCGCCACCTGGAACCAGCGCATGTCGTGTCGCACGGGGACCTTGCGGATCTCGTGGCCGGCGCCCATGGCGCCGAAGATCGCGCCGATCTCGTCCACGGCCTTCATCACGCCGCGGATGTCCTCCGGCGTCCAGTCCTCGGCGCCGGGGTCGTAGAGGATGACGAGCTTCACGCGGGCAGAGCGGCAGCCCGTAGGGGCGCAGCATGCTGCGCCCCGACCACCGCGCGGCGACCAACCGCGAGGTCCCGCCCCGTGAGCCGCCGCCAGGCGATCCGTACCACTTCCTGGATCAGCTCGTCGTAGCCGAATCCCGCGGCGCGCGCCGCCTTGGGGAAGCAGGAATTCATCGCCGGGTCGGGGATGATGCCCGGGAGCGGGTTGAGCTCGAGGATGTTGGGGACGCCGAACCGGTCGATCCGGACGTCGACCCGGCACCAGTCGCGGCAGTCGAGCGCGTGGTAGGCGTCGAGCGCCGTGCGCTCGATCTCGCGATACAGGCCGCCCGGCACGCGCGCCGGGCACTGGAAGATCGCGAGCGGTGCCTCGGGCCGGTCCCACACCCACTTGGCTTCGTAGCCGTACACGGGGGGCGCGCCCCGAGGCAGCGTGGAGAAGTCGAACCCGATCACCGGCAGGCAGTACGCCTCGGGGCCGTTACCGAGAATCGCGACCGTGAATTCCGGACCCGGGAGGTACGTCTCGACCAGCACCGGCTCCGCGTAGCGCTCGACCAGGAACCGGACGCGCTCCCGCAGCGCCGCGGCGCCGTCGCACAAGTTGCTGCTGAACACGCCCTTGCCGGATCCCTCGGCCACGGGCTTCACGAACACCGGAAACGGCAGCGTCATCCGGTCCACGTCGTCCGGCGTCTCGAGGCACACGAACGGGGCGGTGGGAACGCCGCGGAAGGCGAGCGTCTCCTTGGTGCGGCCCTTGTGCAGCGAGAGCGCGAGAGTGAGCGGATCGGAGCCGGTGTAGGGGATGCTCAGGTACTCACAGATCGCCGGGACGAGCGCCTCGCGACTCTGGCCGCGGAACCCTTCGGCCATGTTGAACACCAGATCGGGGCGGGAGAGCGCGAGCTTCTGTGGGAGGAACTGATCGGCTTCGAGGCGGATGACGCTGCCGAAGAGACCGAGAGCCTGCTCCACCGCGGCGATCGTGGCCGGGTCGTCCCACTCGGCGTACGCGTCGTCGCTACTGTCGGGATCCTCGGTGGACGCGGGCTCCGGTTTTTCGTTGTATGCGAGACCGATTCGCATGTGGTCTCGGGTAACCTCCTACAAAAAAGGCCGCGGGTGCGGTCTGTGAATCGTCAAACGTGTTCTCAGATAGAGAATAAGAAAAGCCGGAGCGATGCGCAATAGGCAATTCGGAATTTTTTTTCGAATGACGCGCGTCACACCTTGTGGTACGCGACGCGCGCCGCCTCCTGTCGATCGTCGGCGACGTAGATCTCGAAGTCGGAGAAGAGCGCGGGCGCTTCGCGCTGCAGCTCGCGCAGACACGCGACCGCCATGCGCCGGATCTCGAGCTCCGCGCCCTCGCCACATCGCAGCTCGAGCATGGTGCGCCACGCGCGCGCGTTCCCCGACACCACGATCTTCACCTCGGTCGCGTTCGGCAGCACGCTCCGTGCCGCCTCGCGCGCCATCTTTCGACGGTGCACCTTGTCCGTGACCCACTCGTAGCGTTGCATCAGCGCCTCGACCGCGCGCACGTACGCGGCCTGTGCGTCCTCGACCTCCGCCTGCCACTCGGCCTCGAGCGACGCGTCGCCGAGCAGCGCCGGCGGCATGACGAATGCCGCGTGCGATTCGTCCACGTACCGCTGCGACAGCTGGGAGTAGCCAAAGCCCGCCCGGTGTCGGACGAGCTCGTGCGAGCAGGAGCGGGAAATCCCCTCGATCAGGAGCACGTAGACGGCGTGCTCCAGCACCGAGCCATGTCCCTGCTTCTTGATGTTCTCGAGGTACTCAGCCGTCGATCGGTGCGCCGGGTTGTGCTGGCTCATGTAGCAGATGCGCCCCGCGAACTCCGCGAGCCGCTCCCCGGACGAGGCGTCTCCCTGCCACTGCACCCGCAGGTGCGCGGGCTCGACGAACTCCGGGCGGGCGATGAGGGTGACGCGGGGGGCTCGGAAGATTTCCATGAGGAGCTCGGGACTCGGGCCTCGGGGCTAGGGGTTCACCAGGTCGAGCTTCGGAATCGCCCAGCCGGCGGTCCGCTCGATCTCTCGTAGCCGGGCGGCGATGTCGTCCGGTATCGGGGTCGCCGCCGGTCCGACTTTCAGGTCGGCGAGCGGCGCCCAGTCGGCCGAGGGGATAATAACACCGGGATTGAGGGTCGAGCCCGCATCGTAGGCCCGCTTGACGTCGCGAAACAGCGCCGCCACCTCGGGCCCGTAGAAGCGCTCCAGCAATCCAGCCCGCAACCGGCCCACGCCGTGCTCGCCGCTCGGCGTGCCGCCCAGACCGAGCAACAGCTCGACGGCGTCGCGGTACAGCGCCGCCAGCCCGTCGCTCCAGCCGGGGCGAGTCACATCGGGGAGGGTGTTGACGTGGACGTGGCCATCGCCCGCGTGGCCGAAGACCGCTATCGGGATGTCGTGCCGTGTCGCGGCCGCCCGGATCCCCGCGACGTAGTCGCTCAGCCGCTCGAGCGGCACGCAGCCATCCTCGACGACCTGGAGCGAGCGCCGCGTTTCGGGGAGCCGGGCCAGGGCGGGACTCGCGAGCCGGCGCACCGCCCACAGGCGCTCGAGGCCGGCCCGGTCCACGGCGGTGGCCACATGTGCCGTGCTGGCCGCGAGGCCCCGGACCGCGTCGCCCACCACGCCACGCGCCGCCGCCTGGGTCTCGCGCTCGAATTCCACGAGCAGCAGGCTCTCGAGGCCTTCGGGCAGGTCGACGCCCGTGGGACGAACGAAGTCGAGCAGCGTACGATCGAGCAGCTCGACCGCCGACGGGTTGAGGGCCACGAGGTAGGGCACCGCCTCCGTCACCTGCTCGAGCGTGCGGAACCCCAGCGCCACACCGGCCGCGTCGGCCGGGATCGGCTCGAGCCGCCACTGGACCGCGGTCACGAATGCCAGCGTTCCCTCCGACCCGATCAGCAGATCGAGCTCGTCGCCCGAGTCGGCGAAGTGATTCAAGGCATATCCGGCCGAGTTCTTGCGCGTCTTCGGGAAGCGGGCGGCGACGAGTCGCCGCTGGTCGGGCGACAGAGCGTATCGCTCCCCGCTCCCCGCTCCCCGCGTCACGCGTCGTGGCGCGCCGGCCGCGTCGATGATCTCGATCGCCTCGACCCAGTGTCGCACGCTGCCGCACCGCACCGAGCGCGGGCCGGCGGCGTTGGTGGCCACCATCCCGCCCGACGTCGCGAACGCTCCGGACGAGGGATCGGGCGGGAGCCGCAGGCCGAAGGGACGCGCCGCATCCGTCACGTCCCCCCAGGTGACGGCGGCGCCGGCCCAGAGCGTTCGTCGCGACCAGTCGGGAGCGGTCCATCGGAATCCCTGACTCATATCGACGACCACGTCGCGTCCCACGCTCCCGCCCGCCATCCCGCTGCCCGCTCCGCGCGGCACGAGGTGCGTGCCGCTGTCGGCTGCCCAGCGGACCAGCCGTTGCAGCTCTTCGACACCGTGCGGGACGGCGACGGCCGCGGGAACGATGCGGTAGATCCCCGCGCCTTCGGAGTAGGCGGCGCGGGTGCGGAAGTCGGTCAGCAACTCAGGCGCTCTCACGAGTGTGCGTGGTATGTGGTGCGTGGTTGCCGCCGTGAACATACCACGCACCACGCACCACGCACTATTCGCGCTTGACACCTACCGACCCCCGAGTGATGCTTGACCCGCATGACTGTCGACGCGGCGCCGGCGCGCGCCCAGCTGATCCGCATCGAGACCGACCGCCGACTCGGGCACGAGTGGGACGAGTGGGATGGCAAGCCGCTTCCCGGACACGGCGATTTCTCGGCGCCACCCGGTCTGTTCTTCCGGTTCGCGGCTGTGACCATCGCCGCCCTGACGGCGGCGGCCGCGGCCCTGCTGTTCCTCCTCGCACCCCGCTTCGCCGATCTGTGGGCAGGGTTGCCGCGCGCGCTGTGGCTCGCGCTGGGCGCGGCGACCGGCCTCGGCTGGCTGTGGTTCGCCGTGCTGCTGCTATCCTTTTATGGGCGGGTCCGGCTGCTCCCCGAGGCCTGGCTCGAGCGGGGCCCGTACCTCCGCCTGATGAGCGTCACGTCTTCCGTGTCCAGGGTCTTCGGGAAGCGGGACTGGGTGGAGCACGCCGGCATCGACGTGTACAACGCCTTGGCCGAACGGCGCCACCGGACGGTGCGGAAGGGTGAGCTGCTGGTGCTCATCCCCCGCTGCCTGTCCAAGGAGGCGCTGGACGGCGTGTTGGCGATCGCGGGCCGCTACGAGGTGCCGGTGTTCGTCGCCACCCGGGGGCAGCTGGCGCGGCGGGTGATCCGGGAGCGGCGGCCGCGCGCCGTCGTGGCCGTGGCGTGCGAGCGCGACATGACCACGGGGCTGCGGGACGTGGCGGGCAAGCTCCCCGTGCTCGGCCTGACGATGCGTCTCCCCAATGGCCCCTGCCGGGATGCCATGCTCGACCTGGACTTGATGGAGCGGTGGGTGAAGAGCTGGGTCGCGTCGTAGCGACGGTCACCGCGCCGACTGCGGCGTCCCGAACTTCTGCTTCAACTTCTCAATCAGCTCCTGCGCCACCTTGTAGCCGCCGTGCTCGGGGGGCGCGATCACGTCGAGATCGCGCTCGGTGCGCGACGGATCGAGGCGCGGCCGGTACACGGGCTCGACGGTGAGCCGCGTCTGCCCGGGGACCCAGGGGTCGGCCCAGCAGCGGATTTTGACCGTTCCGGGCAGATCGGCGATGTCGCGCGCGTGCTGGTAGGAGCGGCGCCGCGCGGGGTCGTACCAGGCACTTTCGACGTAGCCGTCACGCACGTTGAACCTCGCTACCTCGAGGCTTTCGGCGGGGAGAATACTGTCGAGCGCCACGGTGACGCGCTCCGGGCGGGCATTGAGCATCACGACCAAGGCGCGCGGGTCGGGTTTGAAGTCGGGTCGCGTGGTGACGGGGGTGCAGGCGGCGAGCAGGAGCACACAATTGCGGATTGCGGATTTCGGATTGCGGATTGGCAAGGGGAACTCGTGGCGCGCCCGGACCCTATCCGTTCGAATCCGCAATCCGCAATCCACAATCCGCAATCGCATCAGTGTCGGTGCGCCGAATCAGCGTGCTCGCGCGAGTGCTCGTGCTCTTCCGCCTCTCCCGGCTCGTGATGATGCCCCGCCGCGCGGTTGTCGATCTCGGCCTTCATCATTCGCGTCGGGACGCCCGCCGCGTGCTCGAACACCAGCTTGCCGCCGATCACGCCCGTCCATATCACCGTGACCAGCCCCGCTACGCCGAGCAGCCGCAGCCCGGCCTCTTCGGGAGGCGTGAGGCGCGCCCGGCGGAACAGCTTCCATACGAGCACTACCGTGAAGATGCCCATGGTTGTGAGGGCCAGGGTCTCGTGCGTCTCCATGAGGTCGTGGATCGCCTCGCCGTGCTCGATCGCGTCCTCGGCCTGCTCGCCGGCGAGCACGGCCACCCACCCGCCGATCACGCCCGCCCACAACGTCCACAGCGCCGCGGCCTTGAGGGATTCCCGCTTCGAGAGCCAGGCGCCGAGGTCGAACAGCACGGTTACGAGCAGCAGGGCGGCCGGCAAGTCGTTCACCGCCGCGTGGAAGCGGGGCCAGTCGTAGCCGAACATTCGGTTCCTTTTGAGTAGGGGACGGGGACCGGTTCAGACGCCCAGGTCGAGGACCTTCGGAGGATCGACCGAGTAGTCGTAGAACCCCTTGCCGGTCTTGCGGCCGTTCATTCCGGCCAGCACCATGCGCTTCAAGAGCGGCGGCGGCGCGTAGCGCTGCTCGCGGTACTCCGTGAACATGATCTCGGCGATCTTGTACGTCGTGTCGAGCCCCACGAAATCGAGCAGGGTGAGCGGGCCCATCGGGTAGCCGCAGCCGAGCTGCATCGCCTTGTCGATGTCCGGCACGCTCCCCACCCCGCGCTCCACGGCCCGAATGGCGTCGAGCAGGTAGGGGACGAGCAGCAGGTTGACGATGAACCCCGAGTTGTCCTTCGCCGCCACCGGCTCCTTCCCGAGCGACTTGGCGAACGTGAAGCTCCGCCGGAAGGTCTCTTCCGACGTCGTGACGGTGCGCACGACCTCGACGAGCGCCATCAGGGGCACGGGATTGAAGAAGTGCAGGCCGACGAACCGGTCCGCCCGCCGCGTGGCCGCCGCCATGGCGGCGATCGTGAGACTCGATGTGTTGGACGCGAAGATCGTGGCCGGAGGACACAGGCCGTCGAGTTCCTTCCACAGGGCATTCTTCAGGTCCAGGTCCTCGGTGACCGCCTCGAGCACGATGTCGCAGCCCTTCAATTCGGCGGTCACCGTGGTGAACCGCAGGCGCTTCAAGGCCGCATCCCGGTCGGGCGCGGGAAGCTTGCCCTTCTCCACGAACTTGCCGAGCGATTTCTCGATCCCCGCGCGGGCTTTGTCCCAGACTTGCTGCGACACGTCGCGCACGACGGTGTCGTAGCCGGCCGTCGCGGCGACCTGCGCGATGCCGCTCCCCATGAGGCCGCACCCCAATACCCCCACCCGCTTGATGTCGGTCATGGCGCTCCGGACTTGGCGTTGCCAGCTAGCCTCGGGGCGGTGCCCCGGGGATGATGAGTGATCGGATCTCGTCGGCGAGGCGCACGAACGCGTTCGCGCGCAACCCGGGGAGGGCGTGCTCCGGGCGGATCTCGCCGCGCTCCAGGCGGTCGAGCACCTGCTCCAGCCCGATCTGTACCTGCTCGTATTGACCCCGCTGAGCGCGGAGCGCCGCCACCGCCGCCACTCCCATGGCCGCCGCCGGCGCCCAGGCGAAGGGGGTGAGCACGGCCATCGCCAGGAAGGTGCCGGTCGCGGCGGCGCCCAGGCCGAACAGGGTCGCGGCGATGCCGAGCCGCTGCCGCCGCAGATTGGAGACGTCCGCCAGCAGGTGCACGTGGCAGAAGCCGGTCTCGAGCGGCGTCACCTGCGCGGTGATCTCGGCCGCGCGCGCGAGCGCGAAGCGACGCCCTCCGGCGCCGAGCGCGCGCTGGATCGACGCAAAGGCGCCGACCTTAGGATCCCACGAGATGCGGTCCGGGTAGCGCCGCTTCATCTGGAGCAGCTCGTACTGCTCCATCCAGAGGCCGAGCGAGCGCTCGACGCCGCCGGCGTCGCCGGGCACGACGCGCTGGGCCGAGAGTCGCGCCGGCCCCGCGATCCACGCCATCGGCCCGCGCCCTGGGGGCACGAGGGTGCGGGTGCGCTCCTCGAGCAGCGCCTGGCGCAGGTGGCGCGCCGGAATACCGACGTCCTGGCCCAGGGAGAGCAGCTCGGGCTCGGTGAGGCCGTCGCCGATGTCGTGCTCCCCCGCCTGCAGCTCGGCCGCGCGCTGCATGATGCGCTCCAGGGCCTCGCGGCTGATGAGCTCGCCCGCCATCGCTAGGCGCCGGCTTCCGTCTTGCGGGGCGGCGCGGGCAGCGGCTCGCCCGCCGTCTTCTCGGGCAACGCCGCGACCCGCTTGGTCACGCTCTCGAAGAACCCCCTGAACAGTTCGAGCGGCAGCGGGAAGATCGTGGTGGAGTTGTTTTCCGACGCGATCTCCGTGACCGTCTGCAGGTAGCGCAGCTGGATGGCCGCGGGCTCGCTGCCGATGATGTGGGCGGCCTGCGCCAGCTTCTCGGACGCCTGGAGCTCGCCCTCCGCGTTGATGATCTTGGCGCGGCGCTCCCGCTCGGCTTCCGCCTGCCGCGCCATCGCACGCTTCATCTCGGGCGGGAGGTCCACGTCTTTGACCTCGACCGCCGAGACCTCGACCCCCCACTCCTCGGTGCGCTTGTCGATGATGGTCTTCAGAATCGCGTTGATTTTTTCGCGGTTCATGAGCAGCTCGTCCATCTCCGTCTCACCCAGGACGGAGCGCAGCGTGGTCTGCGCCAGCTGGCTGGTGGCGTAGAGATAGTTCTCCACCCCGATCACCGCCTTGACCGGCTCTTTCACGCGCATGTAGAGGACGGCGTTCACCTTGATCGAGATGTTGTCGCGGGTGATGACGTCTTGCGGGGGGATATCCAGCGCCACGACCCTGAGCGAGACCTGCTGCGTCTTCGCGAACAGGGGCGGGACGTAGATGAGGCCGGGACCCTTGGCGCCCCAGGAGCGCCCCAGAAAGAAGTACACGGCCCGCTCGTACTCCCGCAGCACCTTGAGGCCGCCGAAGAGATACAGAGCCAGCACGCCGAGCACGGCGGTGATCACCATGTCCACGGGCGTCCTCCTTCAGGCGGGGAAGGCTTCCACGATCACCGCGGCGCCCTGCCCGCCGCCGATGCAGGCGGAGCCGAGGCCGAAGCGCTGCTTGCCCCGTCGCAGCGCGTGCAGCAGGTGGATCGTGATGCGCGTGCCGGTCGCGGCCAGCGGGTGGCCGATGGCGATGGCGCCGCCGTGCACGTTCGTCTTCGCCCGGTCGAGTCCCAGCTCCCGCTCCACGGCGAGATACTGCGGGGCGAATGCCTCGTTCACCTCCACGAGGTCCATCTGCTCGAGCTTCATCCCCGCCTTCTGGAGCGCCTTGCGCGCCGCGGGCGCCGGGCCGATGCCCATGAACTTGGGCTCGACGCCTGCCACGGCCCAGGCCACGATCCTCCCCAGCGGCTTCAGGCCGTGCGCCTTGGCGTACGCGTCGCTCGCGATCACCGTCGCCGCCGCCCCGTCCACGATCCCCGAGGCGTTGCCCGCGGTCACGAGCCCATCCTTCTTGAAGTACGGCTTGAGGGAGAGCAGCACCTCGAGCGTGGTGTTGGGTCTCATGTGCTCGTCGGCGCGGTACTCGGTCGGCTCTCCCTTCCTGCCCTTCACCGTCACCGGTACCACCTCGTCCTGGAACACGCAGTCGTCCCAGGCCTTCTTGGCCCGCTGCTGCGACCCGAGCGCCACCTCGTCCACTTCCTTGCGGGTGAGCTTGTACTGCTCGGCGAGCCCCTCGGCGGTCTCGGCCATGGAGAGGCCGCATTGCGGGTCCTTGAGCGCTTCCCACAACAGGTCTTCCAGCGGCGCCGGGCCGAGCCGCAGACCCCAGCGCGCACCGCGCACCACGTGCGGCGCCTGGCTCATCGACTCCGTGCCGCCGGCGAGCACGGCCTGCGCCTCGCCGAGCATGATGAGCTGGGCGCCCTGGGTGATCGCCTCGAACCCGGAGCCGCACAGCCGGTTGACCGTCACCGCCGGGACCTCGATCGGCAGGCCAGCCTTGAGCCCGACGTGCCGGGCGCAGTAAATCGCATCGGCCGACGTCTGCAGGGCGTTGCCGAACACGGTATGGCCGATGTCGCCGGCGGGCACGCCCGAGCGCTCCAAGGCGTGCTTTGCCGCCACGCCGCCGAGCTCGGTCCCCGACAGGTCTTTGAGCGTGCCGCCGAAGCCGCCGAAGCCGGTGCGTACGCCGGATAGGAACACGACATCTGTATTGGAGCCCTGGGTCTTCATGGGGGAATGCTCCGCGCTAGTCTGGGGAATATCGGGCGGATGGGGGGAGGGCGGTAGGGCGACGCATTCCCGGGCTGAGAGCCCGGGCTCGGCGGGGATGTGCGCCCTGTAAGGGCGCACCTGGGCCGAGCGCGCCCTCTCAGGGCGCGGAGAAGAGAACTCACACGCCCGTCGTTGTCGTGTCCCCGGGCTGAGAGCCCGGGCTCGGCGTTGTTGTGCGCCCTGTAAGGGCGCACCCGCGGCCGAGCGCGCCCTCTCAGGGCGCGAAAACGATGGCAGTGGCGGGGGAATGATTCTGCTCGTAGCGGAGCCAGTATTACACTCGGCTCATGCCCGTTCGTCTCTACGCCCTCCTCACCTGGACGACGTCGCGTCGTCTGCCGCTAATCCACCCTGGAGCAGCGGAGTTCTTGCGTCGTGTGCTGCCGGAGATCGCCCTGCGTCACGGGACTCGACTGATCGAGCTCGGGATCGTGCGAAACCACGTGCACCTGGTTCTCGAGCTCCCGCCCCACATCGACATTCCACGGCTCGTTCAAGGGCTGAAGGGTGCGAGCGCGCGGATAGCCAACCGCGATGGCGTGATGCCCCGCGCCCCGTTGCGTTGGGCGAATGGATACGACCTTCGATCGGTGAGTGTGCGAGACTTGCAGGGCGCAATTCGATACGTGCGGACACAATCGGAACGACACCCGGAGCTTGCGTTGGAGGAGTCCCCGGGCTGAGAGCCCGGGCTCGGCGTTGTTGTGCGCCCTGTAAGGGCGCACCCGCGGCCGAGCGCGCCCTCTCAGGGCGCGGACAAAACGGCGAGCGTCAGTATCCGGCCGCCATGCCGTCCTTGCGCGGGTCGGAGCCTGCCGCGTAGCCGCGCGGCAGCCGCATGATCGCCTGCGCCCCGCCGAACGCCACGGCGCGCTCGTCCACGAGCACGTGCCCCAGCGCCGTCAGTGCGCTCCGCACCGGCTCGGCGACCGGTGTCTCGAGGGCTACCCGTCGGCCGTCCAGGTGACGGAACCGTGCAGCGTCGACGGCATCCTGCAGGTCCATCCCGAACACCAGCAGATTGAGTAGCAGCTGCAGGTGCCCCTGCGGCTGCATCGAGCCGCCCATCACGCCGAAGCTCATCCAGGGCTGCTCCACGCCCTGCGCGTCGGGCTTGGTTACAAACGCTGGGATGAGCGTGTGGAACGGACGCTTCCCCGGCGCGACCGTATTGGGGAGACCCTGCTCGAGCGTGAACCCCGCGCCGCGGTCCTGCAGCGCGAAGCCGGTCCCCGGCACGACGACACCCGACCCGAACGCATCGAACAACGAATTGATGAAGGAGACCATGTTGCCGGCGCTGTCGGCGACCGTGAGATAGATGGTCTCGCTCGCCGTGAGTGCCGCTCCCGGCTCGGGACGATCGGCGGCGTGGTGCGGGTCGATCAGGGCGCGGCGCGCCGCGACAAAGCGGTCGTCGAGCAGCGCGGTCGCCGGCGTCCGCATTGCCGTCGGCTCGCCGACGTAGCGCGCCGCGTCGGCGAACGCGAGCTTCTTTGCCTCGATCAAGAGATGCAGGTATGGAGCGGAATTGTGCCCCATGGCACGGAGGTCGTACGGCTCGACCAGGCGCAGCATCTCGAGCGCCGCCACGCCCTGATTGTTGGGCGGCAGCTCCCACACGCGATATCCCTTGAAGGAGACGGAAATCGGCTCGACCCATTCGGGCCGATGCTCGCGCAGATCGTCGAGGGTGAGGTAGCCGCCGAGCTGCGCCACACGGCTGACGATCCGCTGGCCCAGCTCGCCGCCGTACAGCACGGCGGGTCCCTGCGCGGCGATCAACCGCAAGCTGCGGGCGAGATCGGGATTCGTGAACCACTCGCCCGCGCGCGGGGCGCGCGTGCCGTCCACCAGGAAGGTCGCTCGCGCGCCGTCGTCGCGGGCGAGCCGCGCCGCTTCGGCCGCCCAGTCGCGCGCGATGACCGGCGTGACCGGGAAGCCGTTCTCCGCATAGCCGATGGCGGGGGCAAGCGTCTGCGCCAGTGTGATCGTCCCGAAGCGCTGCAGCAGCGCGTCCCACCCCGCGAGGGCGCCGGGCACCGTCACGTCTTCGACATTCTCGGTCGGCATCGTACGGTGGCCGCGGGCGAGCAGCGCGTCGCGCGTCATCAGGCGGCCGGCGCGGCCGCTCGAGTTCAGCCCGTACAGCTTGTGGTCTTTCGCGGACCACACGATCGCGAACACGTCGCCGCCGATCCCCGTCATCATCGGCTCGGCGACGTTGAGCACGGCGGCGGCCGTCACGGCGGCGTCGATGGCGTTGCCGCCGCGCTCGAGCACCGCCAGGCCGGCGGCGGTGGCGAGCGGCTGGCTGGTGGCGATCATGCCGTGCGGTGCGTACACCGTGGAGCGGTGGGCCATGGTGGTGGGGCGGGGCTCCTGACCGGAGGCGATGGCGCTGAAGCAGCCAAGCGTGGCAGCGAGCGCGATCGAGCGAGCGGTCATGCCGGGAATATCGCTACGCGCCGGTCTTCCGCCACCATTTCCACGCAAAGTACGCCGGCAATCCCGTAGCCACGATGCCGAGCCCGATCAGCGCCTGCACGGGCCGCGCGACCACCGTATTCCCGACGACCGCGGCTGCCGCCGCGATGAACAGCGCCGGCGTCAGCGGATATCCGGGGACGCGAAACGGCCGGGGCAAGTCGGGGCGCCGGCGCCGCAGCACAAATAGACTCCCCGCCGCGAGCGCCGCGAACATCCAGCTCGCGAACACGACGTACGTGAAGAGCTGCTCGAACGTCCCGGACAGGGCGAGCAGCGCGGCCCAACCCGCGCTGACCGCGACCGCCAGGGCGGGCGTGCCGAACCGCGGGTGCACCTCCCCGAGGGCGCGAAAGAATACGCCGTCGCGCGCCATGGCGAAATACATGCGCGGGCCCGTGAGGGCGAGCCCGTTGGCGGCGCTGAAGATCGATATGAGGATCACGAGCGTGACGAGCTTCGCGGCGGCGGGGCCGAACAGCGTGTGCACCACGTCGGCCGCAATCCGGTCGGACGCCGATACGCCCGACGCGCCCACCGCCGCGACGTACCCCGCGTTCGCGCTCAGATAGATCACGACGAGCGCCGCTGTGCCGAGACCAATCCCCCGGGCGAATGTGCGTTGCGGGTCCGCCGCTTCGCCCGCCGAATTGGTCACGTTCTGCCACCCTTCATACGCCCACAGGACGCCGAGCAGCGCCACGCCGGCGGCCGAGAGCGAGGTGAGCGACAGCGGGGTCGTGAACACCCGGGTGTCGGGGCGATGAAACCCGTCGCCCAGCGCGAATCCCGCCAATGCGAGCGCCACGATCGCCCCGACCTTGAGGGCCGTGCTCCAGTTCTGTACCGAGGCCGCCTGACGCACTCCACGAACGTTCACGGCCGTGACCGCTCCAATCATCGCGACTGAGGTGAGCTTGTGCGTGAGCGGGGTGAGCGGCACGAGCTCTGCCACGTAGTTGGCAAATGCGACCGCCAGTGTCGCGGTGGAGCCGGTATTTATCGCGAGGAACAGGGTCCAGCCGAGCAGAAAGGCCGGGAGGGGGCCGAACGCCTCGCGCACGTAGACGTAGCTGCCCCCCGCATCCGGCAACATGGCCCCGAGCTCTCCGAACGTGAGCGCGCCCAGCAACGCGAGCACGCTGCCCACGACCCACACGACGAGCGCGACGCCCAGGTCACCGCCCGATTGCCGCAGCACGGATCCGGGCACGGTAAAGATGCCCGAGCCGATCGTGGTGCCGACCACGATGAGCACGAGATCGCGCAGGGTGAGGACGCGGGCCAGGTCCCGCGTGCCGGTCGCGCTCAAATTCGGCCGGCCAGCGCGGCCGCCACCTCGCGCGTCCCCGCCTTCCCCCCGACGTCGGGAGTGCGCACCCCCGCCGCGAGCGTCTCGGTTACGGCGCGCTCCACGTCGCGCGCCGCCTCGGGATGCCCCAGCTGTTCGAACATCAGTGCGCCCGTGAGCACCGCGGCCATCGGGTTCGCGATCCCTTTGCCCGCGAGCGGCGGAGCGGAGCCGTGCACCGGCTCGAACAAGCCCGCCCGCCCGGGGTGGAGATTCGCGCTGGCCGCGAGCCCCAGCCCGCCCACCAGTCCGGCGCCCAGGTCCGAGAGGATGTCGCCGAACAGGTTGTTCGTGACGATCACCTGAAAACGCTCGGGCTCGCGTACCAGCTCCATCGCCAACGCGTCCACATAGCGGTGCTCCGCCTCCACCCCGGAGAACTCGGCGGCGACGCGGCGAAACGTCTCCTGCCAGATGCGGTGCGCCGGCACGGCGTTGGCCTTGTCGCTCATGGTGACGCGGGTTTTGCCGTGCGCCTTGGCCCACTCGAACGCCGCGCGAATGATGCGCTCCACCCCCGCCGCCGTGTTGACCTCCTCGGCCACGTAGTCGGTCCCGGAAATGCGGCCGCGCCCGAGATAGACGCCTTCCGTGTTCTCGCGGAAGATGACGAAGTCGATCGTCGGAGGGTTGGACTGTCGGACAGTCGGACGGTCAAGCCGCAGGGGAGTGAGATCGGGATGCAGGAGACGAACCGGGCGAAAATTCACGTACAGATCCAGCCGGAATCGGAGACCGAGGAGGATGTCGCGCGCGTGTTCGTTGCCGGGGACCCTGGGGTCGCCGAGGGCGCCGAGGAAGATCGCGTCGACGTCGTCCCGGAGGTGGGCGAACGCGGCGTCGGGAAGCGTCTCTTTTGTTTTCAGATAGTGATCGGCGGAGTAGGGGAGGCGCTCGAACGTGAGGCGCACGTCGTGCTTGGAGGCCGCGCGCTCGATTATCGGAATCGCTGCGTCGATGACCTCTGGCCCAATCCCGTCGCCGGGAATGACTGCAATGCGATGAGTCTTCACCGTCCGGCCGTCCGACTGTCCGACCGTCCGCCTCTCATTCAAACCCCGTCGCGCGGCCGCAGCTGACGCAGTAGCGCCAGCCCACGTCGACCTCGCCGCCGCAGGCGGGACAGCGCAGCTCGCCCGAGGGCGGCTGCCCGCACTGCGGGCAGAAGTTCACCTTGCGGCTCCCGGGGAGCGTCTCGCCGCAGTAGGGGCACTGGCGCGGCGACTCGCTCTGCTCGGCCAGCTCGAAGGCCGCGCCGGCGAGCGGCGCTCGCTCCTTCGCGACGTCTTCGTCACCGCCGTCATTTCCGTCATCCGCCGCGGCCTCCGGGGACTCCGGGCTGACGGGCGGGGGGGAAGGGGGAGCATACGCGCGATCGCGCCGCAGGAATCGCTCGGCCGCGAGTCGATTGAGGCTCAACAGGGCGTCCGGGAACTGGCGGAACAGCCCGGGATCGGGGTTCTTCTCTCCGGCCTCACGCTCGAGCGCCTCCCGCACCTCCGACGGCTCGAGCGATGCGTAGCCGCGCTCACCCGCGAGCAGGCGCAAGACCGCCATCTCATAGTCCTGGTGGGTCGCCACTTTCAAGGTCGACCGATTCGACCGGTACGGCACCAGCCGCTCGTATACCTCCGCGGCGGGGAACGGCACGGCCAGGCGACCGGGCGCGTCGTCGGCCAGGACACTCACCAACCGCTCGAACAGCCGGTCGAGATCGTCCGTCATTTCACGATGACGACGCCCTTCATGAACGGGTGCGGCGTGCAGTGATAGGTGTACCGGCCCGGCTTGTCGAAGCGATGGATGAACGTTCCGTTGTGCGGCAGGACCGGCGAGCCGGCCTCCGCGCCGTCGAATGTGACCGTGTGCTCCACGGGGTCGTCGTTGATCCAGCGCACGGCTTGGCCCGCGGCGATCGTGACGGAGTCGGTTCCGAACTTGTAAATCGCCATCCGCACGTCGGCGGAGACACCGGCGACGGCGGCGGGAGGCACTGGTGTCTTGCCCGCCCCGTGGAACCAGGGCGCGAACCGCTTGAGGTGCAGCGGGATTGTGAACTCGAAGCCGTAGCGCACGTCGTTCGATCCCAACGAGTTTCCCTGGATCGAGTTGACCGAGGCGTTTCCGGCCTCGAACGCGAACGTGTGTGGTGAGCCCGGAATCAGCACGTTCAGCGCGACCCCCCAGACGGCGAGGGTCGTGGGTCCCACGAACGAGCCGACGTCGGCGCTCAGGGCGACGTACGGCGTCACGCGAGCGACCACTCCGCCGCCGAGGGACGCTTTGGCGCCGGACGCGCCCAGCGGCTTGCTCATTCCCCGCGCGGCCCCTGACAACGTGAAGGGCCCGCGTGTCCAGTCGATTCCTACCTCACCATCCGCACTTTTCGCCAACTTGTTGTATGCCGGCGTCACGGCAACCGCAAACCCTTCCTTCCCCTCCGGCCCTCCGAGCACCCGCCACCGAGCGAAGAACTCGCTCTCGTTCGACGACCCTCCGCTCGACGGGATGTTGCTCCGCGTTCCGAAGCGCAGGCCGAAATCGAGGTTGTGGCCAACGCCCGCTGCCAGCGTGAAGGTGGGGTAGTTGATGACCGTGTTCGTAGGTCCGGGGAAGACGTGAAACCGGTGCACGAAGTTGAACTGCACCACGCCGGCGTCGGGCACCCATGTGCCGCTCAAGTTGGGCGGCCGGTACAGGAGCGACTGCCCGCGGAGCGGCACGGCAACCAAGAGGGTGAGCAGAGCGGACCATGCACGGTTTTTCACGGGACATCCTCCATGAAGTGAGATAGCAATCCGCAATTGTTAGCGCCATTCCTGCACCCATTTGTCGTACAGCACCGGCGTCACCTTTCCCTGCGCCAGCACCTCGATCCCGGACGGGTCGCGGTACGCCTTGCGATAGAACACGTGCGTCACGCCCGAGTTGATGATGAGCTTGGCGCACATGACGCAGGGGGACGCGCTGACGAACACGACCTTGTCGCGCACGCTGCCCGGCGCCTTGACCAGCGCATTCATCTCGGAGTGAATGCAGCCGCAGCTGCCCGGCACCGCGGAGTCGCACTTGTTCGGCAGGCCCCGGGCGTTGCCGTTGTAGCCGATCGCGAGCACGTTCTCGAGTTGCTGGTCGGTCACCACCGTCCCGACCTGGAGCCGCACACAGGTGGAGCGCTTGGCGAGCTCTTCGGCCATGCGCATGTACACCTCGTACAGAGGGATGCGATCGACCGGCGGCGGGGCGGCCCCATTCGGCAGCAGGTTGAGCGCGTGCGTGTTCGCGGCCACGCCGTCCCTAGCGATGCTCATGCAGCTCCTCGTCGGGGTCGTAGTCCCCATAGCGCCCGCGCGCCCGCTCGTGTACGAGCCAGGCGTCGAAGCCAGATGGAACCAGGCCGTTGGAGCGCTCCTGACGCTCCGCGGCGCGCATCGCGAGCGCGTTGGCGTATTCGTTCTTGGCGTGGCCGGCGTGCCCGCGCACCCAGCGCCACGCGATGGTGTGGCCGGCCGCGGCCTGCACCAGCTTCTGCCACAGCGGGAGATTCTCGATCGCGCCGCCCTTGCGGCGCCAGCCGCGGTCGATCCATCCGGGGACCCACTCGGTCATTCCCTTGATCAGGTACTCAGAGTCCGACACGTAGACCACCTGCACGCGCTTCCACTGACGATGCAGCCACTCGAGCGTCGCGATGGCGCCGGCGAGCGCCATCTTCTGGTTCGTCGTGTCGGGGGAGCACTCGTACAGGTCCCACCGCGCCACGCTGTCGCCCGCGGGAGCCTCGACCAGGGCGGCGTTCCCGCCGGGGTTGGGAGGCTCCGTGCCGTTGCCGAGGCAGCTCTCGTCCGCGTGTACCAGGACGCGGGTGGTGGGAGCACCGGGCATCTCAGGGCTGGATGACCACCGGGATGTCGGTGTGCAGCAGGATCTCCTCTGCGTGCGACACCACGACGGCGCTGGGCCGACCGTCGACGTGGGTCAGATGGGCGCCGGCGAACAGCGAGTCGCAGCGGGTCTGCTTGATCACGCGGGCCACGACCTCGCCCGGCCTGCCGGGCTCGACGTGCGTGACGAAGGGCACGCGCTGCATCGACAGCGCCGCCTCGGCCGCCCCCACCACCTGGAGCCCGGCCTCGCGGTCGTCGCTCGCGTGGATGATATGGATGGTGCTCTCCACCACCGTCGCGAACTGGATGGCGCGCTCCAGAGCGCGCTGGCTCGTTTCGCGCCCGTCCCATGCGACGGCGATCGACCGCATCGGCGACGGGACGCCGCCGCACACGATCACGCACCGCTCCGCGATGCGGATCAACGAGACCACGGTGGGCCCCAGGGCGGACTCCTTGGTCGTGACGCCGCGGCGCCCGACCAGCACCGCGTCGACGGTCTTGGCGAGCGTGGCCAGCTCGACGTCGGCGTCGCCCTCGATCGCCGCGGTTTCGACCTTCAGCCCCGCCGCCAGGACGCGCTCGCGCGCCCGGTCGAGCATGGCGGCTCCGTCGGCGCCGTGCCTGCCCTCGCGCACGTGCGCCACGATGAGGGTGCTGCCGAACCGCGCGCCCAGGAGCACGGCCTGCTCGAACGCCGCATCAGCGCGCGGGCTGCCATCCAGGCCCACCAGCAGGCGCGTGAACACGGCTACGGCAGCACCGCGAACGACTCGAGCTCATGCAGCGGGAACGCCAACAGCTCGCCGGTCATCGGCAGCCTGCCCTGGAGCGCCTCGTCGCGTGTCGCCATCTCGAGCCGCTCGGCCACGACGACGTACTCCGTGCCGCGCCGCCGCAGCGCCACGCGCCGCCGCTCCCGCACCGCCTGCTCGAGCGCATCGAGCGCGTCGGGCGTGAGCCTCGTGTACTCGGGGATGGCGCCGGTCCGGGGTCGCCGCATCATCGCACCGCGATCCGGCCCGCCTCGCCGGGGACGACTCGGCCGATCACCGCCGCGAGCGTGCCCTCGCGCCCGAGCGCGGCCACGAGCGCGTCGGCCCGGTCCGGGGCCACGGCGATCAATAGTCCCCCCGACGTCTGCGCGTCTGCGAGCAACAGCCGGGTCGTGGCGTCCACGCCGCCCGCGAAGGTGACGGCGTCCGCGACGCCCTCGACATTGCGTGTCGTGCCCCCCGGAACCGCGCCCCGCTCGGCCGCCTCGCGGGCGCGGGGCAACAGCGGCACGGCGGCGGCGGTGAGCTCCGCCGCGACGCCGCTCGCCTCGAGCAGCGTGCGCAGGTGGCCCAGCAGGCCGAAGCCGGTGACGTCGGTAGCGGCGTGCACGCTCCTCCCGATAGCCAGCATCGCCCGGGCCGCCCCCGCGTTCAGCGTCGTCATCGCCGCCACGGCGGGCGCCACGTCGGCCTCCGTAAGGAGATCGCGCTTCAGCGCGGTGGTCAACACCCCGGTGCCGAGCGGCTTGGTGAGCACCAGCACGTCGCCCGGCTGGGCGCCGCTGTTTCGCACGATCCGGTCGGGATGCACTTCTCCGATCGCGACCATGCCGTACTTCGGCTCGGGGTCGTCCACCGAGTGACCGCCGAGCACGAACGCGCCGGCGGCGCGCGCCACCTCGGCGCCGCCGCGCAGCACCTCGCCCAGCAGCTCGAACGGCAGCCCCTCGCGCGGCCAGCCCACCAGGTTGAGCGCGACGAGCGGCGTCGCGCCCATCGCGTACACGTCGGAGAACGCATTGGTCGCGGCGATGCGCCCGAAGTCGTAGGGGTCGTCCACCAGGGGCGTGAAGAAGTCCACCGTCGCCACGATGGCGCGATCGGGTGCCACCTGGAACACGGCGGCGTCATCGCGGCTCGAGGCGTCGACCAGGATCCGGGGATCCGTCGCGACCGGCACATGGCGCAAGACCTGCGCCAACTCGGCAGGGCCGAGCTTGCAGGCTCAGCCGGCGCCGTGCGAGTAGCGCGTCAGCCGGATGGCGGCCATGGAAACTGGGGACATACGGTCTACCGAAGATACCCTATCCCAGTCGCCAGGCGAGAATGGCGCCGGCGACCACGTAACGCGCCGTGTCCATGAGGCCGACGACGAGCTCTTGGTTCGGTTCCCCCCAGCGCAGCGGGTAGGCCGCGAGCAGGCCGATCAGAAGGAACAGCAGCCACCAGCCGCCGCTTCCCAGCGAGTCGAACCACAGCGACCCGAGGAGCGTGACCACCACCGCTTCGAGCAGACGTCCCGTAACGGCGCGGCGGCTGTACGCCCATACGAGATAGCGCCGGCCGCCGGCCGCAGCGCCGCGATATCCCAACGGCGGGGCCACCACGAACCACACCGCGACCGGCAGCCACGCGAACACGAGGCGCGTGAGCGTCACTTCGTGGGCGCTGCGTACCCCGGGCCGCGCAGTCCCCGCCCCGGTCGGGCGGCGGTGAGCTTCCCGTGGTCGAGCACCTTCTGGCCGTTCACGAACACGTAGGCGAAGCCCACCGACGGCTGGTGCGGCTGCTCGAACGTCGCCTTGTCGGCCACACTGGCCGGATCGAACACGGTGATGTCCGCGGCCATGCCCGGTTTCAAGAGACCGCGATCCGAGAGCCCGACGCGCTGGGCCGCGAGCGAGGTCATCTTGCGCACCGCGAACTCGAGCGGGAACAGCTTCAGGTCGCGTGCGTAGTGGCCGAGGATGCGCGCGAACGTGCCGTAGGCGCGCGGGTGCGCGGATTGCGTGCCGAACGGGCCGTCCGGCGCGACCCCCCCGAAATCGGTGTTCACCGCCACCCACCACGTCTTCATGGCCGCCTGGACATCGGGCTCGCTCATCACGTCATACACGGCGTCGGTGCGGTGGCCGTTCTCCGCCAGGACGATGTCGAACAACGTCTCCACTGGGTCGCGATGGCGCGCCGCGGCGATCTCGCCGACGGTCTTGCCCTGGAGGTAGCGCAACGAGTCCTGGAACGTCCCCGTGATCAGGACGCCGTCGCCGCCGCCCGCTTCATAGTAGAAGCTCTCGGTCCCTTTGGGGTTGACCATCTCGTCGCGCAGCCGGGCACGGGTAGCGGGGTCGCGCAACCGCGCCAGCAGCGAGTCCCAGCCGCCGCTCTCGGCCCAGGACGGAATCGAGGCGTCGAGCGCCGTGGCCGCGCGCGTGTAGGGGTACTGATCGGCCGTGACGTCGAGCCCGGCCGCCCGCGCCGAATCGATACGCGCGAGGATCCGGGGCATCTGGCCCCAGCTCTTGCGCCCGGACACCTTCAGATGGGAGACCTCCGCCGGGATTCCCGCGTCGCGGGCGATCTGGAACAGCTCGTTCAGCGCGTCGTCGATGCGCACACCCTCGTTCCGCATGTGCGACGCGTAGATGCCGCCGTGCCGCCGCGCGGCCTTGGCCAGCGCGATCAGCTCGTCGGTCTTGGAGTAGCTCGCCGGCGCGTACTCCAGCGCCGTCCACACCCCCAGCGCACCCTGCCGCATGAGCGTGTCCACGAGAGCCGTCATGCGCTCGAGCTCCGCCGCCGTGGGCGCGCGGTTCGCCTTTCCCACCACGGCGAGGCGCACCTGGGTCGCGCCCACGAAGGTGGCGATGTTCAGCGCCGCGCCCTGCTTCGCCAGCTGCGCGAAGTATCCGTCCAGGTCGCGCCAGTCCTCGCGATAGTGCCACTTCTTCATGGCATCCGAGTCGTCCAGGACGAGCTGATCGGTCAGCGGCGCCACGGAGCCCCCCTCGCCCGTGACCTCGGTCGTGATCCCCTGCGTGATCTTCGAGAACACGCGGTTGTCGATGAGCGCGTTGATCTCGGACTGGCCCATCATGTCGATGAAGCCCGGGGCGACGACCAGCCCGGCTACGTCCACGGTCTCGCGTGCCTGGGCGCCGCCCAGGAACCCCACGGCGGCGATGCGATCACCCCGGACGGCGACGTCTCCCCGGTAGCGGGGATTGCCGCTGCCGTCAACGATCCAGCCGTTTTTCAGGATGAGATCGTATCCACCTTTCCCGGTTCCCCTTTCCCCTTTCCCGCAGGCAGCGATAATGGCCGCGGCGACGAGCGCCATTCTTACCTTGTCCATGCTTTCCTCAGCGAATCCGGGTGGACGATCCTTCCCCGTATCATGACGAAGGCGATGCGCCGGGTCGCGGCGATGTCGGTCGCCGGGTTGGCGTCGAGCACCACCAGATCGGCGACCTTGCCGGGAGTGAGCATACCCAGCGAGTCGGCGCGCAACAGCTCCGCACTCTTGCGCGTAGCGGCGGTGATGGCTTCGACCGGCGTGAAGCCGGCGCCCACCAGGAGGCTCATTTCTTCGTGCAGCGACAGGCCCGGCACGAGCAGCTGGTTCGCGGCGTCCGAGCCCGCGGCCACGAGCCCGCCCGCGCGCTTGAACTCGCGTACGAACTGGTTCTGGCGCGCGCGGGAGCGGCGGAATGCCTGCAGGTCGCCCGCGCGCCAGCCGCTGCGCCGCAGCAGGCCGGCGACGTCGCGCACGCTCGTCGCCGCCGCGGGCACGTCCTCCATGCCGGGGCGCGACAGCAGCGTGGGATTGTCGAGGCGGGAGAGCATCTCGTGCAGCACCAGCGTCGGCACGATCGCCACGTGGGTGGCGGCGAGCCCCCGGGCCACGCGCTCGAGCGCGGCGGAGTCGAGCAGCGCCCATCCCGCCTCCTCCAGCGTCCAGCCGCGCAGGAAATCGTCATGCGCCCGCAGGTAGGGGCCCGGGTTGGGGCTCGCGGCCTGCACGACGCCCGCCATGTGCTCGAGCGACGCGACCCCGGCCCGGGCCGCCGTCAGCGCGTCGGTCTTGCCGAGGTGCGCCGCCACCGGGAAGCGCAGCGTCGAGGCCTCGTCGATGAGCGGCGGCAGCAGGTCGGCGGTGAGCTTGGTGTAGATCTTGACGAGGTCCGTCCCGGCGACGGCCAGTTGGTCGACCGCTTTGCGCACGTCGGCACGGCTGCGTACCGCGGTCGCCGTGGGGTAGGTGGGCGGCGCGCCGTCGATCATCGCCCCGGAGGTGAACATGCGCGGCCCCAGCACCGACCCGAGGTTGAAATCGTTCTTGAGCGCGATGGACGAGTCGGTGCTCGCCGCGCCCAGGTCCCGCACGCTCGTGACACCCCAGGCCAAATAGCGCTCCGCCGCCCACCGCTCCACGTGGGCGTGCGCGTCGACGAACCCCGGCACCACGGTCTTCCCGATCAAGCTCAGCCTGAGGGCGCCGCGCGGCACCGGGACCTCGTTCACACGCGCCACGGCCTGGACATGGCCGTCCTTCACGAGAATCACGGCATCGGTCACGGGCGCCCGCCCTGAGCCGTCGATCAACGTCGCGCCCTCGAGCGCGATCACGCCGGTGCCCGCCGGCTTGCAGGCGCTCTGCGATGCAAGTGCGGCGGTCAAGAAGAAGAGGCGGCGGACAGCTTGTGTCACTTCGGATCGGCCGACGTGTGATCGTGCAGGATCTGCCAGCGCGCGCCGCGCTTCTGCAGCACGAGCGTGAACGGCCCGCTCGCCGTCACGGAATCGCGCCGCAGCAGCTTGAAGCGCGCCGTGCAGAGCGCGAGGTCGGGCGCGAGCGGGCGGACGCGAACCTCCTCGAACGCGAGCGAGTCACGCGACTTGCCGGGGGCGAAGTACGTCTTCTGGTAGCGGTCGAACAGCTGCTGCCACCCGTACACGACGTGGCCGGCGGAGACGTAGCTCGTGAGCGAGTCGTGCGCGTAGTCGCTCATGAAGCCCGCGAGGTCGCCCCGATTCCAATCGGACGCGCTGCGGGAGAGCATGGCCCGGATGTCGACCTGCGGGTCTCCGGAGGGCGGGGCCGCACAGGCCGCCGCGATCACCACGCACCACGCACCACGCATCGCGCTCCTCCGTGCTTCCCGGGATCCACAACGTAGCGCGGGAGCGTCTCGCGGAGATGGACTCGACCATCCGAAAGACGCTCCCGCGGTGTGTCGTCGACGGGTGCTAGCGGCGACGCCGTCTCGCCGTTTTCCTCCGTTTCGCCTTGCCGGCACGCTTTGCCTTGGCGCGCGGCCGCTTCTTCGCGGCCCGCTTCTTCGCCTTGGGTCTCGCCGCCTTCCGCTTGGCAGCTGGCTTCCGCCGCGGCGACGCCATCGGCTCATCCATCATCGGCGCTGGTGTGGGCGGCGTCGGGGGTGCCGGCGGATACAGCGGCTCCATCATCCCGGGGCCGGTCCAGCTGCTCTCCGAAAAATCGGTTGGCTCGAGCATCGGACGATCTCTCCTCTGCTGGTTGTCGGTGGGCGTGGCCTATAGCTTACCGCAGGAATGCTGTCACGCAAGTGCGCCGCGTCACGACGACGGCATCAGGCCGGAATCCGGGGCGATCGCGACAAGTTAGCTTGACAAGGGCACTTACGAGCACTTACGTTCGCGCCGCTATGATCGTTCGCCGCCTCCTGTTCAGTCTCGCGCTGGCGTGGCCCGCTGTCGCGCTCGCGCAAGCCGTCACCGAAGTCCAGGTTGCTCCGCCCTCCGTCACGATCAAGGTGGGGGAGAAAAACGGGCTCCTGGCTACCGCCTTCGACCGCGTCGGCAACGTGATTCCCACTGCACGTGTGATCTGGTCGTCCAACAACGTCGCGGTCGCCAAAGTCGACAACAACGGCACCGTCACGGGAATCGGCGGGGGCGTCGCGATCATCGAGGCGCGGGTCGGGGCTCGCAAGGGCACGGCGGCGGTTCAGGTGGTGGGCGGTCCCCCGGCGGCCGCCACCGCAACGAACCCGCCCGCGCCGCCCGCTCACCCCGCCGGTGAACCGGCGGCGCCCCCCGGACCGGATCCGCTCGCGGGCCAACCGGCCGGCACCGGTCCGGCAGCGGTACTGCGCATCGAGCCCCCCACCATCTATCTGCTTCCGTCGGAGAACACGCGCGCCGCGCCGCGCGCCCTCAAGGACGACGGCACTCCCGCCGCGCCGGTGCCGGTCACCTGGAAATCGCTGCGACCCGACATCGCCAGCGTGGATCAGAACGGCGTGATCGTGGCACTCGCGCCGGGACAGGGCACGGTGCAAGTGACGAGCGGTGGCGGTCTCACCGCCACGGCGCCGGTGGTGGTGCAGCAGAGCGACGTCGCGGTGCAAGAACCGATTCCATTGGTGATGTCGCCCGGGGACGTCGATACGCTCCACGTCACGGTGCCGACCCAAGGCGGGCGCCTGGTCAGCCCGCTTGCGCTGCAATGGGCGACAGCCGATGCGGGCGTGGCACGGGTAAACCTCACGGGCGTCGTGACGGCGGTGGCGCCGGGGCACACCACGCTCACAGTCGCGGGGCTGCTGCAGACGAAGACGGTGGAGGTCGTAGTGCACAAGACGGTGGAATCGCTCCGAGCGGTTCCGACCTCAAAAATCGAGGTCCCGTTGCCGATTCAGGGCAGCGCGAAATTCCAGGTCCAGGCCTTTGCGGCAGATGGTGGCGCCGTCCCGGAAGCGCCGTTTCGGTGGACCCTGGGCGACACGACGCTTGCGACCTTCGACGTTGCGACCGGCGTCCTCACGGGAAAGAAGGCCGGCAAGACGACCCTGGTCGTGAAAGGGCCGGGTTCGGGACTCGTTGTCACCTGGCAGATCCGGGTGATCGCGGCGGGGCTCAAGCTGTCGGCGTCCCGTCTGGGGGTGCCGCTCGCCCGGCGCGTGCCGCTGCGGGCCAGCTTCGCCGACGAAGCGGGGGCGGTGATCGGGCCGGCCACGGGCGTGACGTGGGCCTCCGACAATCCGTCGGTCGCGACCGTGAGCGAGGACGGGACGGTGACCACGGCCGCATACGGGCACGCCCGCATCACGGCGACCGCGCCGGGCGGGCGGCACGCGGTGGCCGAAGTGTTCGTGGAGGGCGAGATCGTGGTAGCGAGCACGCGCTCCGGACGTTACCAGCTGTATGCCGCGGAGCGCGCCAACCTGGCGCAGCTGCGCAAGGTGATGGACGACACCGCCACGGCGACCGAGCCCGCGTTCTCGCCGGACGGCTCGCGCATCGCCTTCACCTCGACCCGCGACGGACAGCCCGAGGTGTACGTCATGGATGCCGACGGGACCAACGTCTCGCGGCTCACCAACTCGCCGGGCCTGGACGGCGACCCATCGTTCAGCCCCGACGGCCAGGCGGTCGTGTTTCACTCGCAACGCACCGGCCACCG
>DATDFC010000170.1:0-4918 GCA_036522815.1 Gemmatimonadales bacterium
CGACGCCAAGGTGCTGCGCCTGTATTTCGGCCTGGACGGCGGCCGCGAGCACACGCTCGAGGAGATCGGCGGCATGCTCGGCGTGACGCGCGAGCGGGTGCGGCAGCTGCGCGATCGCGCGCTCAAGCGGCTGCGGGATGGAGACGTGGGGAAGGCGTTGGCGAGCTTCGCGGCGTAAACGCCGCTATCCGACGCTACGACGCTACGTTGTACGAGTGGCCGGCGGACATCCCGTCGGCCATTTTCGTTTCTGTCGTACAACGTAGCGTCGTACAACGTAGCGTCGTACTTTACCGCCGTGATCGAACGTCTGGGCCGAAAGACCGTCGACGCCATCAAGGCTGTCGGCGGCTTCGGCCATTTCGTACGGGATCTCGCGCAGGCCATCCCGGACGTCGCGGTGTGGGCGCCCCTGACGCTCGTACAGATGCGGCGGGTGGGGGTCGATTCGCTTCCCGTCGCGCTGTTCATCGCGGCGTTCACGGGCGTGGTCCTGGCCCTGCAGGCCTCCTACACGTTCACCGGCACGGTGCCGCTCTACTTCGTGGGCACCCTGGTCGGCAAGACGATGATGCTCGAGCTCGGGCCCGTGCTCGCCGGGCTCGCCCTGGCGGGCCGCGTCGGCGCCAGCATGGCCGCCGAGCTCGGCACCATGAAGGTCACCGAGCAGGTGGACGCGCTCGAGACGCTCGCCTACGATCCCCAGAGCTTTCTGGTGCTCCCCCGGGTGCTGGCCGGGACCACGATGTTCCCCGTCATCGTGGCCCTGGCGATCCTCACCGGGATCGTCACCGGCTGGATCGCCAGTCTCGTGCTGCTCGATCTCTCCACTCAGGAGTTCCTCAAGGGCCTGAAGCTGTTCTATCGCTTCAAGGACACCTGGTTCGGCCTCTTCAAGAGTGCCAGTTTCGGTTGCACCATCACCCTCGTGGGGTGCGTGGTGGGGCTCTCCACGCGCGGCGGGGCGGAAGGGGTGGGCCGGAGCACCACCCGCGCCGTCGTGTATTCCGCCGTGCTGCTGCTGGTGCTCGATGCCTTCTGGGCCCTGGTGCTGCTGCGGTGATCGAGTTTCAGGACCTGCGCAAGGCGTTCGCCGGCCGCCCGGTGCTGGACGGATTCACGCTGCGCGTGCCGGACGGCGAGACCACCGTGATCATCGGCTATTCGGGCACGGGGAAGAGCGTGGCCTTGAAGCACGTGGTGGGGCTGTTGCAGCCGGATGCCGGCGACGTCATCGTTGACGGCCGCACGGTGGCCACGCTCGACCGGGCCGCCCTCACGGCGCTGCGCCGCGAGATCGGGTTCGTGTTTCAGTTCGCCGCGCTGTTCGATTCGATGTCGGTGTTCGACAACGTCGCCCTCGGTCTCCGGCGCCGCGACCTGTCCGACGACGAGATCGCCGCGCGGGTGCGCGAGGCGTTGGCGCTCGTGGACCTGACCGGGGCGGAAGAGCGCTACCCGGCGGAGCTGTCGGGCGGCATGCGCAAGCGGGTGGGGATCGCGCGCGCGATCGCCTTGCGCCCGCGCTACATCCTGTACGACGAGCCGACCACCGGGCTCGACCCGGTGACATCGGCCGTGATCGATCAGCTGATGGTGCGCACCCGCGAGCACCTGCGGGTGACCGGAATCGTCGTGACGCACGACATGCGCAGCGCCTACACGGTGGGGGACCGCATCGCCATGTTGTACGAGGGCAAGATCCGGCAGGTGGGGACCGTGGCCCAGATCCAGGAGACGGAGGATCCCGTGGTGCGGCAGTTCATCGAGGGACGCCCGACGTGAAGCGCGAAAACGAGTTCGCGGTCGGCGTGGTGGTGATCGCCGCGTTCGCCGTCGTGGTGACCGGCGCCCTGTGGCTCTCCGGCGCGCACCTCGGGCGCACCGAGGCGGTCTACACCGCGCGGTTTCGCACGGTCGGCGGCCTGGGCGTGGGCGACCCGGTGGTGTTGCGCGGCGTGCGCGTGGGCCGGGTCGAGGCGATCCGACTCGCCAGCGGCAACTGGGTCGAGGCGGACCTGAAGATCTACGCCGGCACCCAGCCCCCGCCCAAGCCCGCCGTGATCGCCGCCTCGGCGTCGCTGTTCGGCGAGTGGGCGGCCTCTCTGGTGCCGGTCGACCAGCTCCCCAACGACCCGAACATCCGGCAGGCGATCGCGGAAGCGCAGGCCGCCGGTAGCGGCAAGTGGCCCGGGGCCACCCTCCCCGACATCGGGCAGCTCACGGCGCAGGCGAGCCGCATCGCGACCGACATCGCCACCGTCTCGAACCGCATCCAGAGTGCCTTCGATTCCGAAGCCGTAAACGAGCTGCGGCGCTCGATCAAGGACTTCGGCCAGGTGGCGGATAAGCTGGTCCGGGTTACGAACGAGCAAGCCGACGTCCTGGGCTCGGTGGGATCGAACCTGCGCCAGGGCTCCGACGTGCTCGCCAAGGCCGCGACCAACTTCCAAACCACCCTGGGCCGGGTGGATTCTGCCACGAACCAGGGCCAGCTCGCGACTATCCTCAACAACTCCGCCACGACCAGCGCGAATCTCAAATCCGCGTCCCAGGACTTCCGCGACTTGCTCGATGCCGCACACAAGAACCAGGAGAGTCTCGTCCGCGTGCTCGTGTCGGCGGACAGCGTGATGTCGCGCATCTCCAACCGCAGCGGCACCCTGGGCCTGCTCGTGTCGGACTCGACGCTGTATCGCGAGACCACTCTCACCATGATCCAGCTGCGACAGCTGCTGTCGGACATCCAGGCCAATCCGCGAAAGTACTTCTCGTTCTCCGTGTTCTAGAGCTAATGCGGAATGTGAAATGCGGAATGCGGAATTGCAGTGAGGGTTCGCTCGCGCCCCGACCTCGCCTGTACATTCCGCATTCCGCATTCCGCACTCCGCATTTCGGGGTGGGGTGGTGGGGTGAAGCGTAAGCAGCGCCGCGCCCAACGCGAGACTTCCGCCGGAGGCGTCGTCTTCCGACGGGACCCCGACGGTGCGCCTCGCTTCCTGCTGATCCGCGACGCCTATCGCAACTGGGGCTTTCCCAAGGGTCACCTCGAGGTCGCCGAGCCCCCGGCCGTCGCCGCGCGGCGCGAGGTGGGGGAGGAGACCGGGCTCGACGATCTCGTGCTGCACGGACCGATCCGTGTGATCGACTGGTACTTCCGTTTCCGTGGCAAAACCATCCACAAGTACTGCCACTTTTTTCTGTTCGAGTCGAAGCACGGCGACCCCGTACCGCAGACGGACGAAGGCATCACCGATTGCGCGTGGCATCCCCCCGATGCCGCCCGCCGCACCATCTCTTACGACAACGCGCGCGCGGTGCTGGAGCAGGCCACCGCCATGGTACAGGCGCTCACGCAAGGAGCCACGGGATGACCGCCGTGGTGCCCGTGTTTCACCCCCGCGCCGAGCCGCGGCGCGCCGTGAAGCGGGGATATCCGCGCCTGGCCGGCAGCGTGCGGCTCTGCCGTACGTTCGGCGCCGTGGAGCGGCTGCTGTATCAACGGGTGGTGGACGCGGTGGTGCTCGACGTCAAGGCGGCACCCGACGACGCGCTCGCGCTGCCGGCGCGCTTCCCGCGCATCCCCATGTTCGTCCTTTCCGCGCTGCGCCCCGACGACGGCGCGCTGCTCGCCACGTGTCACGCCTCCGGCTTCGCGGGGCTGCTCGTCGAGGGAGTGGACAACGCCGTGGCAGGGGAGTGGGTCGCGGCGCGCACGGCCCAGGTCGCTCGCCGGGCGGCGCTGGCCGAGGCGCCCCGGCTGTTGCGCCTCACGGATCGGTTGCAGCTCGCCGCCTGGGAGGAAGTCCTGCGCCGCGTCGCCGTCCCCATCACGACGGCCCAGCTGGCGGCCGCGCTGCGCGTGACGCGGGAGCACCTGTCGCGCGAGTTCGCCGCCGGGGGCGCCCCCAACCTGAAGCGCGTGATCGACCTCGCCCGCGCCGCCTGCGCCGCGGACCTGCTCGGCAATCCCGGGTACACGGTGCGGGCCGTGGTGAGGATCCTCGGCTACGCCTCGCCCAGCCATCTTGCCGGCGTGGCGCGGCGCGTGGCGGGCGCGACGCCCCAAGAGCTGCGCACGGTGGGGCCGGCGGGGGTGCTACAGAGATTCATAAGAGGAAGGACGAGGTCGCGGGTATGAGAAACGCGGAAGTGGGAACGCGGAACGCGGAACAGCACGGTGGGGTCGTGCCGCGAACGACCTTCCACTACTGTTCCGCATTCCGACTTCCGCGTTCCGCGGTCATGTGATAATTTTCACAAACTCCCACTCCCGAGCCCCATGGCCACCGATTCCATTCTGCGCCCCGGCGAGCTGAAAGAGGTCCTCCTCAAGGAAATCCAGGCGGCCGACCTGGCCGAGCTCGACGTGCGCGAGGTCGGCACGGTGCTCGAGGTGAAAGACGGCATCGCGCGCATCTACGGGCTCACCTCGGCCATGGCGGGCGAAATGCTCGAGTTCACCGCGTCCGAGTCGGGCGAGAAGGTGGTCGGTCAGGCGCTGAACCTCGAAGAGGACAACATCGGCGCCGTGATCTTCGGTAATTACTTGGAGTTGCGCGAGGGAGACGAGGTGCGTCGCACCGGCCGCGTGCTGGAGGTCCCGGTCGGGCCGGCGATGGTGGGACGGGTGGTGGATGCCTTGGGACGTCCGGTAGACGGGCGCGGGCCCGTTCACACCAGCAAGACCCGTAAGGTCGACATCGTCGCGCCCGGGATCATCAAGCGGCAGCCGGTGAAAGAGCCGCTCCAGACCGGGGTCAAGGCGATCGACTCGATGATCCCGATCGGCCGCGGCCAGCGCGAGTTGATCATCGGCGATCGGGCCATCGGCAAGACCGCGATCGCGATCGACACGATCATCAACCAGAAGGGCGAAGGGGTGATCTGTGTCTACGTGGCGATTGGCCAGAAGAAT